>CAVURW010000291.1:0-35171 GCA_963743595.1 uncultured Verrucomicrobiae bacterium | reverse complement strand
TTTTGAATCCGGCGTACCAAGGTCTATGTAGCGCTAAGTTATCAGCGATAAAGGGTCTCAGAATGCTGTCAGCCCAAAAAGTTCGACTGTTTTCCGGGTCATCAGCTGCTTTTCTTTTTCCGGTTTTGATGGGCTTCGCCTTCGGCGTAACCAATCGGACTGGAAAGTTGGCCAAGGCCATTTCAAATTGGCCTAACCACGTCTCATTCCCTGGAATTAATTGGAGTCCCAGTGCACGACTCTTCTGCTGTTTCGACCAAGCGAGAACATTAAGCTCATAAGCCGAACATTTCGGCAGCTCGGTAATCTCAACTACTTGTGCGCTACGCAGACGGATGTAGGCTTGAAGTACAGCATCACTCGCCTTAGAAACCTGGCACTGGGCGGACTTAAGAGGAGTAAATTCGGGGATGCATCGGGCAAATTTTGTAAGGTCCACAACGTCTGGAATTATCAAGATTCCAATTCTGTTTCTGACTGTCAGGGAAAGCGATCCGATTGGCGCAAAGCACAGCGGAAGAAATGTTTGGATAAACTCAGAAGCACCTGTCAAAGCACTGTAGGCAACATGTCGAACGGATGCCCCTGGGTAGAGTGGACCAGATAGATCGATTGGCCTATGCTCACATGTGCCAGCTCTGTCACTGACTACCTCTTTCCACAGATCTTGGTGCTTGTACCAAGAGCACGGTTTGTAATTCACCGCTATCGGTAACGACTCGCCTGAATCGACCACGGACACGACTACCTTATCGAGGCTCCGACTCTGTCCGTGCTGAAGGAAGGTACAACACAGCCCCTCTTGCAATTGTGCTCTTACGGGTAAAGTTGGAATTGTCTTACCGTAGGCCCCTGGCATGAAGATCAGTCCATCCTTGATCTGAAATGCGTACTCGAATAGCGCCCTTAAAAAAACTGCTGCCGCTTCCGGCCTTCCAAAATCCAGGATCACCTCAGTTTGACTAACACTCCATGGCGGTAGTGACTTTCCGTCCTCATTCCTCCACGGCCAGCCGGGCGCTTTCTCGGGGCTCCATAGTCCATCTTTTACGTCGGATTCCAGGCGTTTGAGGGTCGCCGCCAAGCCTCCCAACCCAGCTCTGTGCAGTGAAGACATGCCTGGGTGATAAAGCTGCAACTTTAGCTGCATAGGAGGATTAGCGGGATTCATGACCAGGAAGCTCCTTGAGTTTGGTGATAGACCACCGTTCCCGTTGGTGCAACCAAGACCCCATTCCCTGGACACCGCTGCCAATTCATCCATTTGTTGTGAATGGGCATGTTCATGGGGATTAGGACCTCCTGAATCAAAACATCACCATTGGTAACGCTCTTCACATCGGATTCCAGAATGATTTGCAAGCCCTGTTGAATGTCCCGTAAGGGCCGAACTTCCGTATGCGGCCCACCAGTCAACCAAGTAGAGCGAATGTCTGGGAAAAAGCTCGACGACTGATCCCAGTAATCGACAAGATCCTGCTGTGAAAAGGCCCGACCTAATGAGGTGAGCTTTTGTATCCACTGCGCCGCTGCTGATAACTCTATCTCCAAATAAGGAGCAGGTTTCACGCAACCATCTGTCTCTGTCGGAAGGATTACCCAAAAAGGGGCCGAGGGAGAAGTGCCAGTGGTTCTACGATTTAAGCGACCGAGACGTTGAATGAGGGATGAAATGGGAGCCAAGTCACTGATAAGCAGTGTCGCCGATAAATCGAGGCTCATTTCAGCTACTTGCGTGGTGACAACTATCGCTGGTCCTTGCTTCTTAAACGCAGAAACGACTTTTTGGTGCTGGAAAACCCTATCCGGATACTTAAAGCGACTGTGGTAGACGGGAACATCCAAAAGACCTCGGTTCTGCAGCTCTGCGGCAAACTTCATGGCACGAGCAACCGTATTGCAAACCCATAGGATTTTGCCGCCCTTCGCCAGTTCCTGATGAACCGTCTCGAAAAGCGAACCCGGGTCCTTAGGGGCGAAGTGATACCGACGGATCTTCTCCAAGTCCTCAGGCCCTTCTACTTCACCTAGCTCTTCCCCTAGTTTCTCTTTAATAAAATCGAGACGTTGCTTCGGCAAGCTTGCAGTCATCAAGAGAAACGGAATACCTCTAAGCTCCGAAACAAACTTCACCATTGCCGCAAAGAGGTTGTCGTCGTAGGCGTGAATTTCATCAAAGACGAACGCGGATTGAGCAAAACTTGGCCAGCGATACAATGCCTTCCGCTCGTTCTGAACAATACCCAGAACTGTATCGACCGTACTACAGACTGCTGCACTACCCCAAGCGGCTAAAGATCGTACTTTGTCTAAAGAGTCGTCCGGTTCGTAATCAGCCTCCAGGATGATGGAATAGTCAATTTCAGCTCGACTGTGAAATAGCCTAAATTCGGGCGACTCCTGGTCATGGAGATAGTCCTTAAAACCCTCTGTTGTCGTACCTGTTGTCGGATAGCAAAACCAAAGCCGACGATTTGCCCAAAGCGGATGCTGCGAGGCTCGGAGGTACGCTGCTAAAGTCTTGCCACTGCCGCATCCAGCTCTGGCAAAAACAACTCTCTGCGGTGCAATGGCTACTGCTTGCTGAAAATCCCTGAGCGGACGGCCTTCGAGTCGATTTTTGACGATACTTTCGAGCTGTTCTTTCTCTGGGCGAATCGACAGCAAATTGTGAATCCACTTTGAACGATTTAAGGCCGAGTAGCTAGCCAGATTGGGAAGTGCCGAACCAGCGACGTCACAGCCCAGTAACATCGCTTTAACCGCCGCTACAAAGGCACGGGTTTCTCGATTTTCTTGGGCGTCATCCCAAAACTCGTCATGAGCACGAGTCAATTTTCGGATCTCCGTAAATACATTATTCTCCCTGCCAGAAAGGTTCCAGCAAGTTGCCGGTAGCGTCGGGTATGATTTGAGTCGAAGCCACAAAGCACATCCTTTAAGACTCTCAATAAAATCAGGATGAGCCGAATACACTGTGATCTGGTTGGACGGGTATGTCGCCGGTGGCGAAGTCGGCGGTGATTCCCGATCCATTCTGGGGTGATGCCCGGAAACTGCCCACTGAACAGCGTGCCATTCCAGATCCGACGACAGTCCCTCTCGCAACCATTTTTGAACCTGCGGATGGTTCACTAGCAACAACGATACCCACTCGTGGCGAATGCCCTGACAGGTAACGGTTCCTTCCTTGTGAATCATCGCCTGGAAGTGATCGTTTGCTTTGCCGATATCATGGAGGGCTGCTGACATTAAGACGACGCGTGCGAAAGAATCCCTCCATCGAACTTTATCCAACTGAAAAGCAGATAAAATATCATCTCCTGAGACTTCCAGGACGGCTCGCGCCGATTCCCAAACGGCCTCTAAATGGGATTGCAGCGTCGTCTCAGCCGATCCCAAAGGGCTTTTCGCCCACAAACGCGGGGGCGCAAAAATCATCGCCTTTCCTTCTTGGGCCTAAAGAGTCCGCAACCGAAGTGACGTCTGCCGCCAAGTCCGTTCTCTTGAACGAGAATTGAATCGGTCTCCGAAAGATCATGAATCTCCAATGCAAACCCGACAATGACTCGGTCAGCAATTTTCACGGTCCGGCGAATCGGCTCTCCTTGGGTCCTCCGTCGAGGAGTGTCACTTTTCTCTAACTGGTTTGCATGGACGGGTTTGACAAGATGAAGTTCGCCACTGGTGGCACCCATCTCCAGTAGCTGTTCCGCTGCCACACGCAGCAAGCCTTCCGGCTCAACGGCATTCTTAATCGTTACTAGTCGGCAGTCCAAACTCTGCGCGCCTTTCAGCGCGTGTATTTCGGGAACACCTAGATAGATGGAATTCTCACCAATTGCCAACCGCACACCTGACAATGGTAAGAAGTCCGCGATTCTCTCGGACGTTATTCGCAGAGTCAATCTGCTACCAGGACCAATTTTGATCCGTCTCTGTCCTATGAGGCTCCCGCTAACCGAAAAAATCCCCGCTTGGCCCTGAGAGCTTTCCTTGTGTAGGAATTTAAGGACTTGGCAAAGCGCAGAGAATAAACCGTAAGCGTGGTCTGCAGGCAAGGTTGTACCTTGGACACGGAAACTGAGATCAATCTTCATCTGGAGAAGCTTGTTGCGCTTGGAGCAGCATGAGACTACTTGTTCGTTAATACTAGCCATTTCGCAACTCTACGACATTCGCAAGGTCATCCGCAGTCCCTGTAGTCGATTCATTTTTTCCCGCAAAGGTTGTCGACATCGTTTGCTACGGACGTGTCGGACGGGCAATCTTAAGTCCCTGTGTGTTGCATTTGCTTATCTTTTTTAAATTCCATAGCACTAGAATAGAAAAGAGGCGTCCGTGACGTCCGTAAAAACTAATCGTAAGCGTTGAAGTCACGAACTCACACCGCGTCCGTTCCAACGATCTGACAGTTCAGTGCAACATTTCTTGAGCCCCCCCTAAATCTAGGTCGTTTTCTTGGTATAGCTCCTTAAGCAAAAGCGTCGCAGCAGACGCTCTGGAAACGCCCATCTGGTGCCTTCGTGTGAGGGAATTCCAGATGGGCTTTTTCGTGCCCAAACCTAAATAAAAGGAGGTCTCATGGCAGTTGTCATAGAGGCAAATTACAGCAAGAAAATCGGTTTACCGTCCTACAGTAGCCACAGCTATTCGTTGACGGTAAGGACAGAGCTATCGGACATGAGTCAAATCGAGCAGGAGAACGCAAAGTTGTATGCGTTGCTCCAAGACAGCGTGGATCGCGAAATTCAGGAGGCTGGATTTATACCCACAGAAAACGGTTCGACATCGAATCAATCGAATCCTGTGCGCGAGCATCGGAATGGAAATCCGTCTCAAGATGAGTGGAAGTGCTCGGAAAAGCAGCAACAGCTGATTCTTAAAATCGTTAAGGATCACCACCTCGACAAGAAGGAGGTAGAGCAGTTGGCCCTAGATCGATTTCAAACTTCCGTTCGATCACTGAATCGAATGCAGGCGTCGGGGTTAATCAAGGAATTGCTCGAGCGAGACGGAAAAAAGAACGGGCAAGGTAGAAATGGTGGTGGGCGGTGATAGCGACAGATTCGTTGCTGGACGAGGTCAGTGCTTCAAGATTGGGAACGTGGAGTTCCTGTCGATTGAAGTACTACTTCAAATACGTGGAAGGAATTGAAAAGCCATCCACAGCAGCACTTCATGTTGGCAAGGCGGTTCATGCCGTCTTGCAAGAGTGGAACATGCAGCGCTGGCGGGGTGAGCAGCGGGATCTGAAAAAGCTCCACGAATCATTTGAGAATGCTTGGTCGGAACAGGCTTCTGAAATGATTTGGGAGATGGGTCGGGAGCCTCGAGAAAAGCATAAAGCCCTGTGCTTGATTCACACCTACTTGGAAGAAAGTCCAATTACTTGGGACGAGAGGCCAGAAGGTGTTGAGGTGAGGCTGGAATGTGATCTGAGCGAACATGGGCTCCCGAAGCTCGTGGGAATTATCGATCTGGTCGGAAAGGACGGTGTGATCGTGGATTTTAAAACCACATCACAAACGCCTCAGCCCGAGAGAGTCCAGCATCAGACGGAAGTCCAGATGAGCTGCTATGCGCTGCTCTATCGGGAATCAACCGGAACCGTAGAAACCGGATTCGAGCTTCATCATTTGGTGAAGTTGAAACATCCCAAATTGGTGGTAACTCAGTTGCCGTCAATGTCAGTGCAGCAGGAGACGAGGCTATTTCGTCTTCTGGACAGTTATGTAGAGGGAGTGAGTCGACAAGACTACGTCCCTTCGCTCGGGCTCAATTGCCTGGGTTGCCAGTACTTCAGCGAATGTCGTCGCTGGAGCTAAAAAAACAACAAAACAAAGGAGAAAGTATATGCCGGAAGTTATTGAACGGCGTCGTTGCAACCTCGTGTTGCATTGCGGCGCTAGTAAAGTGGAACGTAGTGAAGTGGCTGAGGTGAAAACACCTCGTGCTACAGAAACGTGGGTGCCAGTCTCGCACCTCCAGTTGATCGAAACCGTAGAATCGGCGCTCAGAAGTACTGGGCTAGAAATCGCTCAACAGGTGCACAGCTTAAGTAGAAGCGGTGATCGCTATTTTGGTTTGACCGAAATACGCGGTAAGCAGACGGAACCCGACTATGCCTGGGTACTGGGTCTGCGCAACAGTCACGACAAATGCTACCCAGCAGGAATTGTGGCCGGAGCCAGCGTCTTCGTATGCGATAACTTGAGCTTTTCAGGAGAGGTATCGCTCTCTCGAAAGCACACAGTTCATTTGCTGCGCGACCTGCCCACCTTGGCAGCTCAAGCCGTTGGTCGATTGATGGAGCGTTGGCACCATCAGGATCAGCGAATTCGGGCCTATAAGCATCACAGCATTAACGACAGCATGGCGCATGACCTAGTCATTCGCGCTGTCGATCTGGGGGCCTGTTGCAATCGGTCAATCCCAAGCATCCTCAAAGAATGGAGAGAGCCACGTTACGTGGACTTTGAGAATCGAACGGCTTGGAGCTTGTTTAACGCCTTCACCGAGGAATTAAAAGGCAACCTGCCGGAACTGCCCAAGCGAACGGAGGTGCTCCACGCACTCTTTGATTCCGCTGTGGATCTACCGTCACCTTATCGCAATTAAGGCCATGAATCCTGATATTGCAAAGCTGATTGTGGTGATAGTAAAAGCAGTGGCCTGGGTAATTGAGCAAATCCTCCATCCCACCGAAAGGAGGTAGTGCATGCACCTTCAAGTCGAAGAAAAAGAGCCGGGAATAGTGGCGATGGTTCGAACAGCGGCCAGAAAACGAAATCGAATCGCCATGACTGCCGGATTCATTCTCGGTGGATGGGTGCCAACAGTCACGTACCTCATCTGCCATCGACATGTACAGGAATTTCCCATCCTGTGGTTGTTGGTGGCTGGTGGGCTGACCTACAGCGCAATGACGGTGTTTACCTGGGCGAAGATCGCCTTTAAACAACCTCTCAAAGCTTTAGGTTTCGTGATTATTCTCGAAGGAGCCATGACGTTTGTGCCCGATCTCTGGATTGGTTTACCGAGTCTGGCACTATTGATCGGAATCAATGGACTAGCGACAGGAACCAATCTGGCTCTGGAGTCGCGCCCCGCCAAGCTGCCGGTCAGTTCAATCGTAATTCCTAAAAGAGGGAAGCGATAAAAAGAGAAGTGGTCTGCCTGATGTGGTGGACCTCTTCTTTTAGGTGTTTGGGTTTCTTAAGTTAGCTATTTAGATTGCCGAGATTTAAGGTAGAGCGGATGCCGTTGATCTCGTTGGATTTAGACAGTGTCCTTTTAACGCGATATACAGCACAGAAATCTTGGACCTTTACGGGGTAGGGCGAACCGTCTAGCAACGGAGCATGCCGCCCGATTATCGCCTGCCGAAAGGTTCCGCAAAACGCTTTGTTTACGCCGGGTTAGTCGGATTATTTTTACTGGTCGTCTTGGTCATTTCGAGGTCTGGTGCCCAGGTGTCGGCTGGGGTTTCTTCGTTGGTTGCGCTTTATCCGATGTCAAACAGTACGACAAACGTGCTTACCGATGTCTCGGGGAATAATATTAACGGAACGTTGGCTAATTTCAACAGTCCTACTTTCGGAACAGGGCCGACGCAAAGTTCGAATTCGCTGATATTTTCGGGAAATGCGACTGCGACGGTCGACTTGAGTAACACGGCAACGTCGTTTAGTGGATTCACGTTTTCAACGATCTATAATAGTAACAGCGTCGTTACAACAAAGGTTCCGATTGCTTCTGGAACAGACGCTTTAGGCAATTCCTGGACGCTCAACATGGGAAGCAACGGTCAACCTAATCTGACGCTTACGGATACTAAGGGAAACCAGCAAATTGTTACTGGATCGAACACCAATTCCCTAGCCGATGGCACTTATCACTCGTTAGTGATTACGCTCAATTCCACAACCGCTCGTCTCTTTACAGACAATATCGCAACTGAGTCGGTGGTGACTTGGGGCGGCGGACAGGCAAAACAACTGGTCTTAGGCAGTTCTCAAAACGCCCCTTTTCAACTGGGTCAAACGGCTCTCTTGAACACTGCCCTGGAAGCCAACCAAGTATCGCAGGTGGGGCTGGAATCTCCTGCAACGGCTGCAACGTTGACTCCCGCAGCTCTGGCCGGTTTAACGAGCTCTACGACCTCGAAAACACCAACTCCAACCCCTAGTTCGACTGTTTCGCCTCGGGTTGTCACAGAAGCTCAGGTTCAGCCTTTAACGAGTAGCACCAATCTGTTCACAATCGCACAGGGCAATAACCAAATTGTTCCCGTGAGCACCTTCGCTACAAGTTCGTTGGAGGTCAAACTAACGACATCAACGGGTACGGCGATTTCTGGGCGTGCGATTTCCTTTTCACTGCAATCGGGGTCGACCGGAGGATTTTCGGCGACCAGCGGTGGTACTACTAGCGCCACGCTTTCGGCCACTACGAGTAGTTCGGGTATCGCGACCGTCTACTACAAATCTGGAATTGACACCCTGAAAAATAACCTTATTACGGCGACCGATACCACCGATTCGCTGAGCCAAACGTTCACGGAACATTGCGGCACTCAAACCGGCTTGTCGTTTTGGGTTCGAGCTGACCTGGGAGTGACGCAGAGTGGGTCCAACGTGACAGCGTTAGCCGACCAGAGCGCGAGCGGCAATAACGTCACCCAATCGAACACTGGGAACCAGCCGACGTTTCTGGCCTCGGATATTGATAGCGAACCTTCAGTTACATTCACCGGGAATCAGTATCTCACCAACACAGCAAATCTTGGGCTAAACGCGGATATGACGATGATTTCGGTCGCCAGTTCTCCGACTCCTTACAATCAACAGTACGCTACATGGCTGGGAACCACGACCACGGGAACCTCCCGAGCGCAAGGGTATGCATCGTCAGAAGAATTGTGCGACACCTATTACAGTGCTGCCTACGGAGGGTTCGCTCAAGGCGCGCCGTGCATTGAAACGTGGTCGATGAATTCGGCAAAGAGTCAGGTCACCTTCTATCAAGACGGGGTCGCCTCAACAAGTAGTCCAATCGCGATTTCTAACGTTCAGAATCTGACTGCTGGAATCTCCGTTGGTGCCATCACCACTGGCGCGAATGGATGGAACGGCTCGATCCAGGAAGTGTTGGTTTATAACCACGCGCTTTCTTCTACGGAACTCACCGCCGTCAATCAATATCTCGGCGACAAGTATGGAATCTACACTCCGTCGGCGACGTGGTATACGGTCGCACCCTATTTGACGTACAAGTCCGAAATTCAGCTGAATCACTGGAGTAAGACCCAAGCGAACGCCTACATCACTCTTCAGTCGAACGCATCAGGAGTTAGCCCCGTGGGACTCGTCAGTTGGTTCAAGGCCGACGCGGTGGCAGCGACCAATCCATCCAACGGCAGCGCAGTCACGTCCTGGCTTGATTCCGCGCTAGGCAACACGATTACCCAAACAAACACGAGCAATCAAGCCACCTACTTGACCTCGGATACGGACGGAAAGCCCTCAGTGGTATTTAACGGCAACCAAGCCTTACTCAACCAGACAAACTTACTTTTAAACGCCGACATGACGATGATTTCAGTGGCCAGTACGACCACGCCGCAGAACTCTCAATACGCGACTTGGTTAGGGCACTTTGGACAAACAGGATCATCACGTGCCGTCGCCTCCAATTCAACGGGAGCGTTTTGCGACTTCTATTACACCAGTGCCCAGGGCGGTCCTTTACAAGGTCTCAGCTCGATTCAGACCTGCTCGCTGAATTCGGCAAAGACGCAGGTGACCTTTTATCAAAACGGAGTGGCATCTACCGCAAGTCCCGTTGCGGTTTCGAGTGTTCAAAACCTATCCGAAGGAATTTCCGTCGGAGCGTCAACGAACATCAGCAACGGCTGGACCGGAAACATACAAGAAGTGTTGGTTTACGACCATGCACTGTCGACTACGGAACTGAACACAGTGAATAAATATTTGGGCAACAAATATGGGCTCTATACTCCGACGGCGACTTGGTACACCGTCGCTCCATACCTCACGTACGAATCGGAAATTGTGAAAAACCAGTGGAGCGAAACTCAGGCTAACGCCTATATAGCGCTCCAAAAGATCACGGGTCCCAGCACTGCCGGACTTGTTTCCTGGTTTAAGGCCGATGCAGTTGCGGCGACGAATCCATCCAATGGCAGTGCGGTGACGTCCTGGCTTGATTCCGCCGTTGGGAGCAATCTCCTGCAAGCCAACACCGGGAATCAACCAAGCTATGTAACGACAGCCCCGGACGGTAAGCCTTCCGTAAAGTTCTCCGGAAACCAATCATTGCAAAGCCCGTCTAATCTTCTGTTAAACGCCGACATGACGATGATTACAGTGGGCGATACAACAACGCCGAATGGCGACGAATACAGCGTGTGGTTGGGTCAGAAGAGCCAAGAGGGAACCTCACGTAGTCAAGCGTACATATCTCTGCGAGAAGTTTTCGACTGTTACTACACCAGTACTACGGGTGGCTATGGCCAGGCCACCCCTACCATTGAAACGGCTTCACTGAATTCCGCGAAGAATCTGGTCACTTTTTACCAAGACGGAGTCGTGTCCACTGCGGCTCCCGTTGCTATTTCCAATGTTTCGAACCTAACCGCTGGGATTACCGTGGGAGCCACAACCAACACATCCAATTGTTGGACCGGGAACATTCAAGAAGTGCTGGTGTATGATCACGCGCTGTCGAGCACCGAACTTGGTACGGTAAACGAATATCTTGGCAACAAGTATGGGCTCTATACTCCGACAGCGACTTGGTACACCGTTGCTCCGTACCTCACGTACAAATCGGAAATTATCAAAAACCACTGGAGCGAAGCGCAGGCAAACCAATACATTGCCCTCCAATCAAACACTTCGGGCGTGGTAACGTCGGGCTTAGTTGGCTGGTACAAAGCCGATAGCATCACGGGCGTTGCAAATAACACGGGTGTCAGTACATGGACCGATTCGGCTTTCGCAAATAACGTTTCACAATCCTCTACTGGTGCTCAACCCACGTTTAGCTTAACGAATGATGGATTTGTCCCCTCGGTTCATTTCGCTGGAGGTCAATATTTCAGTAATTTGGTTTATCAGCCAGGGCTCTCGAACGACATGACCATTGTTACGTTTGGCAGGAACACAAATCCCTCCTCTCAAGCTTACTCGGCGTTCATCGGTTCCCCCACCGCGAATACCTATCGCGGTGCCGGTTACGAAAGTTCCCGTCAGTTTTTCGACTTCGGCGGCAGCACTCTTTTGGGTGCCAACGCCCCGACCGATGGAGCGTTCCACACGGAAGCGTTTACTCTGGCTCCAGCAACAGGTGCGCCCGCTACCCAAACGGCCACCACCTACCTGAACAATGTCTCGTCTGGCACTGCGTCCATCTCGAATCTGTTGTCAGTTTCGGCGGGGTTCTCAATAGGTGCCAATCTGAATGGGAACAACACGTGGCAAGGGGACATTGCCGAGGTTCTCATCTACGATCATCAGCTGACCAGCGCCGACATGGCGACGGTTACCAATTACCTGAACCAGAAATACGGGCAGATCACGTTTAGCCCTGGTTCGGGAACATCCGCGACCACTTCCCTGACGGTCGCCATTACCAATATCCCTGTGGGCGCAACCGTCTATTACACCACGGACGGTTCAATCCCCAGTTTGGCGAACAGCCCAACGACTTATTCTGGAAACCTGCCCAACTCCGATTCCCCCGCGACGAAGGTCTACTCAGCGACCAGCAAAATCACATTGACGGGCAGTTGCCCGATAAACGCGGTCGCCTACAATTCGGCGGGATATCAAATTACTCCGATCATATCCGCTCAGTACTACGTGGCTGACACCAACAAAATCGGCATTACAGATGCCTGGCAAACAAAATACGTCACCGGCGGATTGGGCGTTCTGACCGCAGCCACCGTCAATAATCTTTCGCCCGGTGGCAGTGGCCTCACCTATCTCCAGGATTACCTTCTCGGCTATAATCCTAAAGACTACTCCACAAACGGTGATGGGCTCTCCGATCTGCAGAATTATCAGGCCGGTTACAAGGGAGATAACCTCCACATTGGCAGTGCCACCTACACCAATGCGCAATTGGTCGCTATGGGCATTGATCCCCTCGTTCCTTATTCTCCAAGCCCGACCCCGGTGCCTTCGCCTGCACCAGGCCCAGTGATCCACATCATTCTCCCGGAAGACGCCTCCACGCACTAATTTCCTCACCTCCATGAACTTTTTCCTCCGCTACAACCGTCCCACGTGGTTCCTCCGATTCACGGCGTTGATCGTCCTGCCTGTTCAATTGATCACGTCCAATGAGGCGGTCTATGCCGAAACGACACAAGATATCCGCAGCCTGGTTCAATCCTCAGCCATCGGCACAACGACAACGGATCGCCCGGCTCCTATTGTTCCGCCTCAACTCACAAAGGAACAACTGACGCCGCCTCCGACGCTTTCCTCCACCGCTGCGGCCATTTGCGCGGAGCATCCGTTTTCTGAACCATTCATCCCCGAATCTCCCAGCACCGACCCCGCCGAAAATGCTGCCCTGCTCGCGGCAATAAAGGCCTATGAAGCGCGGTCAGATCGATCTGGTCTCGCCAAACTCGAGCAGTTCACTCAACTCTATCCCCATTCCGTTTGGATCGGTTCGGTTCAAACAAATCTCGGTCTCTTTTACCGAAACAACGGTTATTACACACGGGCAGTCGCCGCATGGGAAGCCGCTTGGGCGGCCACGAAAGGCTCCAGTAACCCCTACATCCACCTGCTCGCGGATCGAACGGTCGGCGAGCTCCTCACGCTTCTGGGCAGCCTGGGGCGGATGGAACGGACCAACCCGCTGTTAACAGAGATTCAGAACCGGCCACTCTATGGACAGGCCAAAGCACTTGTCCGTGCGGCCCACGATTCCCACTGGATGATGGTGAACAAACCGGGCGAATCGTTCAAGTGCGGGCCATGGGCCTTGCAATCGATTTTGCTTGAGAACAATCCCAAGGCCGGAACGTCCGATATCCTCGACAAAGCACAATCGACCACACAGGGCTTTTCACTATTTCAGGTGCAATCTCTCGCTACTCAGGTCGGTTTGGATCTGCAAGCTGTTCGCCCCCCCACGACCGATTACACCATCCCCACCCCCGCTGTGGTTCACTGGAAATCGGGGCACTTCGCTGCTGTCCTTAAGCCCTACCGTAACGGCTATCTCGTTAAAGATCCCACGTTTGACGGTGGAGCACGGCTTTTACCCGCAGATGCTCTTCATGACGAAGCGGATGGGTTCTTAATTTCGGCAGGACCGGTGCCCACGGGTTGGACGTCCATTTCCGACGCCGACTCCACGAACATTATGGGTCGCGGTCAAACCTATGCCATTGTCGCCTTTGCCACCCGACTTTGGGACAGTAAATGTATTCTCTGTGAACTTCTTCACGCTCTGGGTTTGGGCGGTCAAACGGCAATGCCTGCTTATAATGTCTTTGCCGCGACACTCAGCCTAACAATCACCGATACTCCCGTTGGCTACGCGCCTCCCGTCGGGCCCAAGGTACCGTTTAATGTCAGCATTAATCAATTGGAAGCGAGCCAATCCGGGAACTTCGCCTACTTCAATCAAGGGCCTTTAGCCGTTAATAATTGGACCAGCTACGCTTCAGGTACC
This sequence comes from uncultured Verrucomicrobiae bacterium, assembly GCA_963743595.1. Taxonomy (GTDB): domain Bacteria; phylum Verrucomicrobiota; class Verrucomicrobiia; order Methylacidiphilales; family UBA1321; genus CAVURW01. The sequence continues at coordinate 21,446 of CAVURW010000291.1, read as the reverse complement.
TACGGCGGAACGATCACCGTCAACACGGCGGGGGGCGGTCAGGAAATCTACAGCGGCCCCCCCTCCAATCCAGGGACATCCGGTTTTCAAGGCTACTACGGTCCCGATCCTCAGAGTCAAGCCACGCTTTGGGTCACAACCAGCGGTTCCTTTGAACGGCATTTACCCGATGGTTCCAAGCAGATTTACGGCTACAAGTTCGGGACCAACTATTTCATGAGCTCAATGGTCGATCCGCAAGGCAACAACGTCACGCTGCAATACACCGTTCTCAGCACATCAAACCAATTCAACGGCGATCTGCAATTGACCTCGGTTACCGACGCCATCGGGCAGAAGACGACCTTTACGTATGGGCTCACGAGCGATCCGCTGAAAATCACAATGGTGAGCGATCCGTTCAGCCGCAGCGCCTCGTTCGGCTATACCGGCTCGCCAGAGCTACTGACCACCATGACCGACGAGTATAGCCTGACCTCGTCCGTTAATTATGACGGGAACGATCTGATCACGGCGCTGAACACCCCTTATGGAACGACTAGCTTCATTCAAGCCTCGGGTGGAAGCCCGTCTGGCGACAATACAGAGCAGTTTCACACCATCCAAGTGACGAACCCGATTGGCCAGCAAGAGTTCTACATGCAGCGACTCGACGGATACGGTTATGTCAATTCAGAGGCGACGAGCCCAACGGGATTTAGCAGCAACAATAATTACCTCAATTATCGGAACACCTTTTATTGGGATCGCCACGCGGTTTCCGTAATGGCCGGGGCAATATCCGGCTTCCCGACTACGCCTGACTTGACCTCTTACATTCTTGCTGACTTCAACACAGCTGGTTCAGGCAAACTGGCGACTACCGCTTCCTATGCGCACATCTTCCATTGGCTGCACCAGGTGGATAACGGTCAAAACTCGGTAATGTCGAGCGTGATCGAAAGTGAAAAAATGCCGCTGGAAGGTCGTGTCTACTACTCCTACGCCGGTCAACCTAATTCCATCACAATTGGAACCAGTGATCGTCCATTGGTCGTGGCACGTGTTTTGGATAACGGCAACACGCAGACGAGCCAATACACCTATAATTCAATCGGTAATCTGACGCAGTCGATTGATCCGGCCAATCGAACGACCAATTACACCTACGATACAGCCACCGGGATCGACCTGATGACGGTGACTCAGACCGATGGTGCTAACCAAGATTCGTTGGCGTCATTTGCCTACACCAACGCCACGCAAACCGTGAGTAATCACGAGCCGGTGAGTGCCACCGACGCCTCCGGGCAAACGGCAACTTTTGTCTATAATAGCAAGGGACAAATCACCTCCGCGACCGATCCGCTAAGCGAGACCACAAAATATGCGTATGCGGGTGTCGGCGGAACGGGTACCGGGTATTACCTCCACACGGTGACGGGGCCGACTCCAAACTCCGGCACTGGTTCCGCACCAGTGATTACTTATGGGTACGACGCCTTGGGGCGGGCGAACAAAGTAACCGACCCGCAGGGCCACACGCTCGCCAGCACGTTCGATAGTCTGGACCGGCCTCTGGTAATTACCCGAACCGATGGCAAGACCGAAACGAACACCTATGACCGACTCGATTTGGCCAGTCAAACTGATTGGAACGGCAAGACTGCCAATTACCAGTACAACGCGATTGAGCAGTTGCTCCAGGAATTTGATCCCAACGGAGCGACAACGACACTGACGTGGTGCACCTGCGGCGGGCTCGGTTCCTTGACCGATCCGAACGGCCACACGACGAGTTGGTCACGCGATTTGGAGGGGAGGCCCACCGCGAAAGCCTACCCGGATGGCTCGACCTTAATGTATGGGTATGAAACGACAACGAGCAGGTTGAAGACGAGCACCGATTCCAATAGTACCGTTACGGCTTACACCTATAACAACGACAATACGCTGCAACAAGTCGCCTACACCCCAGCCACAGGTATCGCACCAACTCCAAGCCAAAGCTTCACGTATGACACGGTTTATCCCCGGATCAAGACGGCTATTGATGGGCTAGGCACAACGACATTTAATTACAATCCTTTTGTCGGAGGGACGACGCTGGGCCAGGGTCGACTGGGCAATACGACGTACGCCCCGAGCGGCACCGTTTACACCCTATCGCCGAGCTTTCAGTTTACGTACGATAAACTGGGACGGGTGTTGACAACAAATATAGGAGCGGCAAGCGCCAACACGACAAAGATACTTAACTACGATAACCTTGGCCGGATCACCAGCATGAGTAATCCGCTGGGGAGCTTTACGCTTGGCTACTACACGAACACCGGGCGCGTGACCTCCGTGGCGATGCCGAATGGTGTGACGACGAGTTTGACCTATGCTGATCAAGCCGGTGGCGCTACGGTGCAACCGCTTTTGACCGATATCACCAATGCAAAAGGTGCCACGAACATATCCAAATTCGATTACCAGTATGACGCAAACAACCGGATTACCCAGTGGACTCAAGCTGCCGATGCGGCAAGTCCGACGCATTGGAACTACAATTATGATCCGATTGGCCAGCTCATTTCCGCAGCGAAATCGAACAGCACCAACCAGGTCCTTTCCCAGTACGGGTACAAGTATGATTTGGCCGGAAACCGGACCAGCCAACAGTTAACCACGACCTCACCAGCGGCCAACACGGTTGCGACAACGGCATATGATTCGGCGAACAAGCTCGGCGCGGAAACCGGAGCCAAAGGCGATGTTTCATGGGTGGGAAATAGCAATAATCCCCTCTACTCGGTAAAGCTCAACGGCAATTCGGGCAACATCGATTCCACCGGAACGAACTTTGTCGCTCAAATCCCCGCGACCAATTCAGTTCAGGTCATTGCCGAAGATCAACACGCCAATCTCAGCACCAATAACTACACGATTCCCGCTTACACAGGCACGAGTGCAACTGCTCCCACCTACGACAAAAACGGCAACACCTCTAAAGACGCTGCCGGGAATACCTACACCTACGATGCCAAGGACGAGGTCACACAGATCACCTATCCGTCCAAAGCAGAAACTCAGTTCACCTACGACGGTGGCGGCAACCGCGTCAAAATCGTGGAGATCAGCGCCACCGGAACCGTGACGAGTACCAAGCAATTCATCTTCGCTGGTGCAGGCATCGCCGAAGAATACGACACCACCAGCACCACCCAGCCCACCAAACGGTTCTACGGAAGTGGATTTGTTTCGTACTCAGGTTCCACTGGAACCAGCTACTTCTACACCCGCGATCACCTCGGCTCCATCCGTGAGCTCACCAGCTCCACTGGCACCGTAGTAACGCGCCTGGACTACGATCCCTATGGCGTCACTAGCATTGTTAAGCAAGATGCCTCCAAAACCGTTCCTGACTTCGGCTACGCTGGTATGTACCAGCACCAGCCTTCCGGCTATTACTTAACATGGGCAAGACTTTATAGCCCAGCGCTCGGGCGATGGATGCAACGTGACCCGATACAGGAATCAGGAGGCCTAAACTTGTATGCATATTGTGGCAATGATCCTGTTAATAATGTAGATCCAAATGGACTAGCCAGCCGTTATGGTTTGGACGAAGAAGTTGCTGCGATTAAAGGTGGTGCGACCATTGTAGCGGCCACTTACGGCTTCGTTGCTATCGGAGGTGTGGAAGCAGCCACTGCAACCTACTATTACGTAGCCACGAACTTAAACTGGATTGGACCAACTGCAGCGGGTATTCTTTTAGCTACGAATAATCCAAGCGGCGGTGCAGAATCTGCTGTGGGTGGTTCGGTGGGCGAGTGTAGTGCGGGATTATATTCTTTAAAGTCTTGGCGTATGTTGCAGTCCAGGATTTTTCAGCTGCCAGGCAGACTGACAGTCAGTCAAATGGCCACACTTCAAGCAACAAATAAGGTGGAGTTTGCGCAGATTTATATACTGGGGGCCGGACGTAACGGCGGAGGAGGAACTTATTTTTTAATACAAGGATTCCCTAATAAGGTTTTAATTCCCATACAAGGGGATATTATTCTCATAAATCACACCCATCCTGAGGAGCTCTTCGACCTTCCCGTCGCTCCTTTTGCAAGTCCCGAGGATTTGGCATTCCTTAGAAGCTTGCAAAACGCAGGGTCTCCTCAAAACATATCAACTATTGTTCGCGAAAACGGACAAATAATTAAATTTACATCTACATCAAATCAATGAGCCACGAAGAATTCGAATACAGTTGTCAGGAGGGATGGATTCTTATTCGAAATTCAGAATCGGGTGCGCTTTCTATTTTTAACAAGCCAGCTCAGGCAGTACTTCTGGTTGTAAATAGAGTAGAGCACGACCGTATAGTGAATAAATTACTGAGCGAAGGTGTCGAAGTAGTGGGAGGGGAGGACGCTAGAAAGTTGATGGCTCAGAAAACCTTTTCTGACATGCTAAATGAAGGATTACACCGGACATGGGAAGAAGCTATTGAGAAATTTCCTGTGGAGATGAGAGAGAGCGTAAGGGCGAGGTTTAAGTCTAAGGACAGTGACAAACATCTTTAATTGGTGCTATTTTGGACAATTCCGCTCGATCTAATGTTTCAGTTTCCCCACACACTAACTTGTAATCGTTAGGCTATTTGTAGGTTTCAAAATTGACATCGTACGCCAATCCCAAATTGTGATCGTATGAAAGAGGGTAAAATGTAAGCGACACAGGGAGCACCTCTTGACAGTTTAATTGGGGTAGAGAAGTTGGAAGTGGCGTTGATGTCGTTGGTTGATTGTAGGTTCCCAAATTGACATCGTAGGGCGATCCCAAATTGAGGTCGTATGGAAAGAGGGGAAAATCCCATAAAATGGTCGTAAAGTTGGGAAGTTCGGGCAGTTTAGGATGACAAATTGGGATTTAGGATGCCGATGGGGGCTTTGCCCCCAAACCCCAGGATTTTGGGAGGCATAACAAACAGGAAACGAGCTGGGAAAAGAGAAGGGGAAAGCTCTTATTCCCACAATGCTGTCATGGATTTGAGCTATTTTGAGAGAGCCGTTTTCAAATTGTCGTCATATAGGGGTGGTTTCCCTCATCCAATCTTCACTGGTTCCCAAATTGACGTCGTATGTGGGTAAATCCCAAATGATGGTCATAAACGCAGAGAACAGAGGCCCGTGCGAGGAGCCTCTGTTCTGGTGACTGCGGATGACCTCTTTTTTGGGGTCGTTTCCTTGTTTTTTGGGTATCCCTTGGTTGGGTTGCATCCCTGCATAGCCCGACCTCCGTTTCCCCAAAAGCTGGAGAAAGGTCTAGTTTGGAGGGGAGCTTTGCGTTAATTGTGGATGCAGAAAATCATTTTCACGCCGCCAGTGGGGTTGGAGCAGGACGCGATTAACGTGGGGCAGATCGACGATTTTGGTGGAATCACGAACAGCTTCCAGAAGCGAGGCAACGCAAAGATTGCGGGTACGACGCAGAAAGCCGTCTGCGGAGCGGATGATCAGATCGAGAGCTTCTGGCGAGAACGTACGATGTGCGAGGCCGCACAGATCGAGTTGGGAGAGGATGAAGGCCTCGATTTGATCTGGGTTGAGTCGGGGCAAGGTCACCGAGAAGGTGACGCGGGATTTGATTTCCTCGTTCACGGCCAGGTTAAGGGTGGTGATGAGGGAGGGCAAGCCGATGAGAACGAGATTGTGATTTTTCGGGAAGTCTTCAAAGAGGAGGCGTAATTTCCGGAGGGAATCGGCTTCCATGAGATGGGCGTCATCAATGAGGGGGACGATCATTTTGCCGTTTTGATTGAGTTTGTGGACTTGGTTGAGCAGCCTCTTTTCGCATTTAAAATCACTACCATCGGACTCGGTTTGAAAGGCGTTGCAAAACAGCCGTAGAATAGTGGAGTAGGTGTGAAGGGTGCGTGCCACGGGAGCGAGCATGAACCGTTTGGGATCGTGGTCCAGCAGGACGGATTTAATGGTGGATTTTCCAGTGCCTGGCTGGCCGAGCAGGAGACAAAAGCCACCCTGCTGGCAATGGACCAGGAGAGTATCGAAGATATCCTGCTGATGGGCTAAGAGATTGAGTCGTGTGAGATCGAATGGGTTTCTGGATAAACCAAAATAGGAGCGGAGCATAATGTTTTTATTAAAGGGTATAGGGGGTGCTTGCTGGATGAGCTCAAAGGCCATTTAAAAAGGAATCTCATTGTCATCTTTGGGAGGCGGAGTCTCGTTCTCTTTTTTTGTGGGTTTTGGCCTTTTAGCGGGCGGACGGTCATTGGCGACGACATCGAGCGGGGTGGCAAAACCGATGCGTTGATTTTTGAAATAGACCACGACGCGGGCGTGATGAAACTGGAGCCGGTCAAACCGGACCTGGATGGTTTGTTCGCGCAGATCGGCGGGCGCTTCAAAGAGGATTTTATGGAGCTGGAACGTATTGGTTTTGGAGACGTGGCGGTTTTCCTCGAGGAAAAAGAGTTCGTCATTGGCCGGATCGGGTGGCAGAAAGCGGATCCGTTTCAGGTCGAGCCCGAATCGATCTATCGGCTTCATGCCGAGGGAACTCTGGGCACGGGCATTATAATCGGATTCGAGCCATTCAATGAACTGGCGATTGAGAACGTCGATTGACGAAAGATCGAGTTTTTGGGAGAGAAAACCATCGCGCATCGTACGGTGAAAACGCTCGATTTTTCCCTTTGCGGCACCGTCCCGAACAGGAATCGTTATCGGCTGTTGTTGGTGGAAATCGTAGAACAACCGATTTATCGAACCGATTTAAATTGGAAAAAAGGGTTGTTGAAAATGAACCTGAAAAGAGGAGATCGGGCACCGGTCATCCGAGAAAACATCCCGCAAATGAGCCCACGTTTGTGCCGGACCGCAATCGCCCCTCTCGGGAGGAGGTCCTTTCTGAAACAGCCAACTGCGCAGATGCCATTGCGCAGCCAACCAACGGTTCCACATGCGATAACCGCTCTCCAGGGAAAACCGATGGGGTAGCGATTGCCATGCGCAGCGACGGCTCATCCCTGGACAAACCATTGAAATAAAGGCCGACACCACTGTAGGGGGAATTAGACAACGCTTCATCAAAAACGAAAACAACACCGAAAATGTCCTTCCACAACCTTGCTTTCGCCATCGATTGGAACAGAAAATCCGTTGGCCCCGGACATGTCGATCAGATGGACCTCCGCCGCAATAACCCGTCAGCACCCCGTTAAAAATTAAAAAACCGATCCGATAACACCAAGGACAAGCCCGCCCTTTGAGCCCTTGCTGATAGAACTTCATTGCCGCGCCATCCTCCACATAAACCGTCGTAGCGTTCCTCATTCGACGTGTTTAGAAACCCGCCAGATCCCGATGCAACTTGCTTCCACCAATTCCCAAATTAACGCTGTCCTTACCTACTCACTCTGTGACGTCAGTTTGGTACAAAACCGCTCCATTTTACGACCACAGCTCGGAAATTAACACCTTATGAGGTATTGGAAATATAAGCAGGGAATAGAAAGAGTCCTCTTTAAGAATTGGACTTATTAATCTTGTAAATGTGGCACCCGTTGCGCCAGGGCCGCTAAAGCGGTGGAGGCCCCCTGTCACACCGGCTGCAAACTGCGCCGAATGATATTAGCCGCTTTTTGTTCCCGAGCCAGAAGGAGGGGCGGGGCGCGGGAAACAAAAAGCGGTTGTAGAGGGCTCCAGTTGGTCGCTGGCGTCGGTCCCGCGCCTTGTCATGAAAGCAGTGGCTTTTTGGCTCCCGTTGTGTCAGGTTTTTACATGCGTCCAAGCGAACAAGAACTTCCGGTATGGCAATACATACCTTGCACAATAGTTTTTTTAAAAGGACAACGGACAGATATATTAAAGAACCACATCCATCGAGGTCTAAATTACACTATAATCTTGTTATCCTCATTTTTCGTAGAAGGAGTTTTAGAGTGGGGAATTAGAGAGGCTTTCTTTACATTAAGCGAAAAGGATAGCCCAGATCCCAAAAGACAAGCACTTCGGAAGACGCTTTCCAATGTAGATATTGATAAGCGGATAAGACAGGCAACAAATATAAAAAAGTATGATGAGCTCTTTGAATTAATGGAGGATAGAGGCTTGAGCAATTACCTGGGATCGACTCACACTGATTTCGAACAATTATTGAAGTTAAGAGGAGCTATGGCTCATGGCAGACGAATTAAAGTTACTTCTCAGGTGTCTGGAAAGGATTTCGACTTAAGCTCAGGATATGATGTTGTAGCGTACTTAGAGACTAAACAAGTCATTCACTATCTGGGCGAAGTTCCAATGGATGAGAAAATTGATGCCATATTCCAAGATGGGGTAGCTGATTACTTTACCAATACTGCGCGAAAAGTGGTTGAAATGTTAAGTACCAGCACATCCCTAAGATCAGAACTTCAAAGCCCTTTTTCAGACGTTGCCACGGTAACTGCCAAAATGTGGGAATCCAAACGATAGCAGCTAAGAGCGCAGGAAAAGAGTCTTGGCGTTTTCGCTGGGAGTCAACGGCACATCGCCGAGCTTCCAACCAAGGCTCTTGAAGGTACCCTGCCCGAAGCTAAATATTCCCTCAGCTCGACTTCCTTAACAGGACCCTTTTGTTGATCATCGTATGCGTAGTACCAGTCACTCATGTTCGTTATCGGATTAAACCAGTACTAAAACTCAAGTTTCCGGGTAAACGATGGCATGTTGACGATTTTAGTGGTGAACGCCTTCCCGGTACTGGGTCGGCTAAAAAGAGCTGCCGTGTAGCGTGCCTGCTTAAAGTTTTCGGCGGTGAATCCTTCCTCCTTCTCGCCGTGGACGAGGAATTCATTGAGCACAGCCAAGGCATCCTTCGTTGACTCGTGCGAGTAAGCAGTTAACGTTTCAATCGCTTGCTTCAGCGTGTCCCTTGCTTCGTCAAACTGTTTTCGTTGGGCCAGGCCAATCGCGAGGTTAAGAGCCCGACCTGCAAGCTGGACCGAAATCCACTGAAGGGTATCAGCGTTAAGGGTGACATCACAAGGCGTAACGCAAACCTTCAGAGTCACCTTGCCTGATTTCGAGAACCGCTCTCTAACGCCATCAGTTATTTGTTGCCATACCGCCTCATACTCCAGGGCCGTGGACTCCATTTCGATAGCATCGACTTCAATCCTGAAAACAAGCGCTTTTTCCTCGTCACTGCAAAGATCGCCCAGCGCGTACACTATTTGATCCTCCTCCAAAACAGCAGGATATTCTCCCAGTGAATCAACAGCTCCGCTGCATTTGCCCGGAGTGAGATTTAAGGCGAGGTTTTGAGCCACGATTGTCGTCAAATCCCGGAACTCTTCGCGAAAAATGGGCGTTAACTTGTCGGGAGTATCGGCATCGTAGAAATTGCCACCGGAGGCACTGGCGAGCTCGCTTAAAAGTGCTTCGTTGTAGTGAAGGCCAAAACCCAGGCTACTGGTGCGAATCCGATCTGTAGTGTGGCCACCAGAAACAAGCGCTTTAATCGATGCGGGGTCAGAGACCCCAACAGAGACCTCGCCGTCGGTTAAAATGAGTAACCGCCTACGCAGCGTCTCTGGTGCCTTGTGCAGCTCGTATCGTCCTAAATTCCAACCCTCAACAAGGTTCGTTCCCCGTGAGACGAAAATCTTCTGAATCCTCAGAATAACGTCGTTCACGTCCGCTATTTTCTGAAGTGGAAAGACCACTTCCGCCGATTCACAAAACGCGATGACGGAGAAGAGATCATCTGGACCAAGTTTCTCCAAAATCATCTCACAGGCAGACTTTGCTTGCGAAATCCGGTCTCCGCGCATAGAAGTGCTTCGATCAATCACCACTGCAAAAGCAACAGGCTCGCGTTTTAAGTCTAGGACTCTATCAGCCTTGAATTGGAAGACGGCGTGAAGAGTCTTCGGTAAACCAGGTAGGACCGCCGGATAATCGAGTGTTGCTTTAATGTCCATATTCAGGGGGAGCCAGTGGCCACCAGAACTTCGTCCCTTAGATCATTTTTCTAACTGAATCGAAAAAAACAGTTTCTCCGGCAACTTTTTTGATTGTACCGAAAATGTCGAAACCCATGCGTGAAGGGTTTCAGGTTAGGCTTATTTTATCAAGGAGAATGGTATTCCAAGAGCAGGATTTGTCCTGTTTTGTGGGACAAGCGAATCGAGACCTCCCCAATCCCGCATTTACCGCGAAGGCCGGAGGCCTATTTAGCTTTAAACCCCAGAATTTCCGGCACGCTTGTTCTCATTCGCTTCGCCAATTTATGAAGCTTTTCCAAGGTAATTGATTGCTCGACGTTCTCCAGTCGATGAAGCGTAGAACGTGTTATTCCCAGAATTGGAGCAAATTCACGGTAGGTACGTTCCCCTCTGCGCTCACGCAGAAATTCAGCAACCTTTCGGTCGTAAGGGGACGAACTCATGTCCCATAAAATGGGATTTACTTGTCCCAATATCCGGGACATTATTTCCGAGTGGTTAAAGAAAAGACGAAAGCGGAGCTCGCCCGCGATTGGGTTAACGGAAACTCGGCTGCTGCTGTGGCCGTGGTACTGGGAACCTCTCTGGTTCCCGGTGCTGCTTCCGCAGTTCTGATTTCCCAGGAACTGTATATGGCTTGGCATATCGGAAGCATATACAAGGCCGATATCACTCAAGCAGACGTTGGAGCTTCGGTAGCAGCGGTGGGACTTGCGGCAGTAGCCGGACCGATTATAGCTCTAGAGGCTGCAATCCTCCTTGGCCCAGCAGCATTCTACGCTAAGCCTGTAATCGCCGCTGGGATCATTAAGACCATAGGGGAGCTGTTAATCCAGTATTTTGAGGCCAAGTACAACACGGCTGCTTGAATCACAAATGTCTGCTCTCCCGATCTAAATTATGGCTGCAGGTCGAGGGACCTTGTAAAACAAAACATGGGTGGAGCGGGTTTGCACAAATGAAATGCTACCAGGGGAAACTTCTAACTTTTTTTCTAACTGCGACCTGGATAAGTGGGTCTCTTGCTGTCTGCTTAAGTCCTTTAAAATCGATCCTATCTCACTGGGAATTAGGGGTTTAGGACGCTTCTGTCAATTTGGGGCAAAGTGGGTCAACTTGACCAATTAGCGTTGCGAACGAGACGCTCTACCAACTGAGCTAATTCCCCATGTGCTTCATTATCAAGGAGTTACAACTGAAATCAGAACCACCTGTGTTTTTAGCGTGAAACTGACTTCCTTGTTACCTCCGAGAACCCCAAAGCATACTTCATTTTCTGGGAAGACAGCAAGCAGATCTGGCGATCCCGAAAGACGAAGACTTTCAACTGGCCAAGCGCAAGAAGGACAACACGAATCGATAAGGTGTTCAGTAAAATGAATTACTGTACAACAACAGATCCTGACAATCCCGCGCGATCGGCTCCTTTGGAATCAATCAGAACCGTGAGGGTGCGACTGCCCTTCTTCGCGGGCAACGGCACGGAGAGCGGGGCCGGTTCCGGGGTCGTCTTCTGACCCACGAGTTGCCCGTCGTCGTACACCTCCGCCACGCCGGTAATTTGCCGGAACAGGAGCGTGCCACCTTTATCCTGAACGGCGCTTAGCGGGCTGAAGCTGATGCGATAGGCAGCCCAGGTGCCCCCTTCAAACTTGTCCGTGCCGCCCGGCTGGATGTTACTCCAACTGTTCATGTCCGTGTCCCCGATCTTGACGGTGGGATCAGGCTTTTCGCTGGCAATGGGGGATCTGCGCCACTTGGCCAGAGCGAAGATGCGGGCGGTCGGCGGAACGGACGGAATCGGTGGAACTTTTACCACGGTGATCGAGACGGAGCCCGGCTGTAGACCATTGGACTTGGCAGTTAACGTGACGGTTCCGTTGCCATCGCGCTGCGAGCGTAGGGTGATTTGGGCCAGTCCGTTGAACAGGCTGCGCGCAGGGACCTGCTCGGGCTCGTGAGAACAGTTATCGCCGTTGCCCGTACCGATGATTGCGGCCGGCCCGCTGATCTCGAACGTAACTGGCAGATTGGCGGTTGGAACCTCGCGCCCTGTCGCGTCGATGGCAGAAACGGTCACCGGTTCCGCGTCAGCGCCGTCACCCGCCATCTGGGCGCGGTCCGGGGTGAGCTTGAGAGCGACGGGATCGCCAGTCGTCTCTTCGGAAAATTTCGCCCACTCTTTGCCATCTTTCTTGGCGATAGCCTCCAGCTTACCGGGCTCATAGTTCACGATCCACGTCTGGCCATCCAGTCGATCCACCTTCTTTTCCTCCAAAGGCTTGCCATTGAGAAAGAGCTGGACGTCATCGCCGTTGGTCATCGCCATCACGGTGATGGGCTGGCCTTCCTTGCCCTTCCAGTTCCAGTGGGGGATTAATTGCAGGATCGGCTTATCATCGATCCAGGCCGCTTGATGCATGTAGTAGGCAGATTTGGGAAACCCGCACGTGTCCATGATGCCAAAAACAGAGCTGACGGAGGGCCAGGAAAACTTTTGCGGCTCGCCGCGATAATCAAACCCGGTCCAGACAAACCCTCCGGCGACAAAGGGCCGGGAGGCGATGGCTTTCCAAGATTCCCGGTGCGTGTTCCCCCACCCGGCACGTTGGTCATCGTAGCTATCCGCATAAGTCTTGCTGCTTTCGTACACACCCCGGGTCAGGAACGAGGAGGTGTCTTCGGAGCTGGTCAGGGGTTCATTGGGATGGCTCTTGTGAAAGCCATCGTAGCCGCCTTGCTGGTAGTTAAAGCCAACGACATCCACCGCCTGGGAAACATTGATCTTCGAGCCAAGTCCACCGCTCATCGCGGCCGTTACCGGCCGGGTGGTGTCCATCCGACGGACCAATGCCCGCATCCGGCGCACCATCTCGTAGCCCGCCTCCGTGCCCTGCATCGGTTCTTCATTAAAAACGCTCCATAGAATAACGCTGGGGTGGTTGCGGTCCCGGCGGACCATCCATTGCAATTGCCGCTGATATTCCGGCGAGACATTGAAGTTGCGGTTCTCATCCATCACCAGGAGCCCTTGTTTGTCGCATTCAGCCAGGAACGCCGGAGCCGGGGGATTATGGGCGCAGCGGAAGGCATTGCTGCCCAGTTCTTTTAAACGACGAACCCGGAAACTCCAGATGGAATCCGGCACCGCTACCCCTACGCCAGCGGCGTCTTGGTGATTACAGGTCCCTTTCAACTTCACCGGTTGATCATTGAGAAAAAAGCCCAGGTTCGGGTCAAAACGAATGGTTCGAAACCCGCACTGAGTGACGAGTTGATCCACCTGATTTCCGCCGATTTTTACCGTGGTGCGAACTGAGTACAGCTTGGGCGATTCCACGGACCACAATTGCGGGTTTTCCACCGGAATGGTGAACTTGGCGGTGCTCTCGTCCAGTGCTTCCACGGAGGTGGTTCCCGTGCCTTGCGCCTCCACCTTTCCGGAGGGATCGAGCACTTCAGCCGTGACCTCCACATTTGCGGAATCGGAGGTGTCATTGTGAATGGTGGCTTCCAGCGGAATTTGCCATTTGCCATCCGCCGTTTTCACGGGTTGGGCGAATACGCCGTCGGTAATGAGATGGACCGGATTACGTTTGATGAGCCACGTGTGTCGATAAATTCCAGCTCCCTCGTACCACCATCCCTCCTGCGCCACGGCGTCCACGCGAACCACGACGGTGTTGATTTGATCCCCAAACGTGGCAAACGGCGTCATATCGATCGAAAAGCCGGTGTAGCCGCACCAGTTCCGGTGGACCAAAGTGCCGTTAAGCCAGACGGTGCAGTCTGTCGAAACACCATCAAATTTCAGTTCCAAAGATTTGCCGTGATCGGCAGGATCGAGCCGGATGTAGCGTCGATACCAACCGATGCCACGAGGTCGGTATCCTTGGGAAAGATTGGCGGTTTGATCAAACGGCCCTTCCACCGCCCAATCGTGTGGGAGATCGAGTTGCCGCCAGGAAGTGTCGTCGAAGTCGGGATCGGCAGCGCCCCAAGCTTTCCCGGCCTTGGCGCTGGAGTAGCTCATGCCGTGTCCAGAGATGACGGGGAACGGAATGTCACCCAAATTGAACCACCAGCCTTGGTCCAGGGAAAACACTTCAGAAGCGGTGAGAGCCGACGCCGCGGAGGGCTCGACAGGTGCTGCGGGTTGTTGGGAAAAGAGGGAGGGAGAAGCGATAATCAGTAACGAACTGGCAGCCATGAGCAGGGCTGGGCCACGGAAAAAGGAGCGCATGCGGGTTTAAACGCAACACTCAGAGGAAAGTTGCGGCGGTAGGAACAGATCCGTGCCCACCACAAACAGTGAGCTGCGCCGTGCGGCCGGATAGTGCCTGCAAAGTCGAAAAAGTTGCAACAAATCCTCGAAAGGTGAGTTAAACAGATTTGAAATGTTGAAAGTCATCCTAAACCAACTCTGCAAAGCGGTAATTCGACAACTGGGAGATGCGCGGAGGGGCTTAGTGGTAATTTTTCTCTTCGAAATCGTGTTGGGCATGGCCTCGGCACAGGAAATCTCTTCGGCTGGACCCTTTATTGAAGAAGTGCGGCAGGCCCCAGCACGGATTGAGGATACCGGCGGTAAGGTCTTGGATGGGACAAGTGTGCGCGTCGACCGCCGCTGGCAGGGGGACGTTTGCTCCTCGAGCATCACGAATGTCGGTACGACTTCTCTCCATCTTGGAAACATCGTCCTTTTCGATCTTCCGGCCCATCATCTGCCTCCAGCCACGCCCATTTATGGCGAAGGATTTCAGAAATTGGCCCAGACGAGCGGCCCCCTGGGTAAACCCAACTACTTCGGCCCGTGCGGCGATGCCTCCCATTACCACATTCCCCAGCCGGACGGATTGCCCACCGTATATGGAATGATGACCTTCGACTTGGGTGCAGGCGGCCAGGCGCTCCTGGGATTCACCTCTTGCAAGCGGTTCATCGGTCGGTTTTCTTTCGATGGCACGAGGATGCAAGTCTCAGTCGATCCTGAAGGACTTGAGTTGGCCCCCGGTGAGACTTGGAAACTCGAGGACTTTCTGGCGGTCTCCGGGCCGGACCGGAATGACCTCCTCGACCGGCTGGCAACGGAAATCTGCCTAAATCATCCACCACTTGGCCAGCCGCCTCTTGCCGACCGCTCCGGTTGGTGCACCTATTACGGCGTCGGCGCGGCGGGCAACCAAAAGGTGATTACGGAAACGGTTGACCGTTTTGCTTCCGTCTTGCCTCAACTGAAATACATTCAAATCGACGAGGGCTATCAATTGGAAGGAGATCTTCTCGACGTTCACCCGCAGTTTGGCGATATGCAGGCGACTGTCGATGCCATCCGAGCTAAGGGATTTTCACCTGCAATATGGGTCGCTCCCTTCATCGCTGCGCCGAATTCCAAGACGTTGACTGAATCCGGACTGGTTTGTGCAGGGACCGGATGGCTCGCCGTTGTCCTCCGACAAGATCGGCTTTGGAGGCTGGAAGAACGGGCCGTGGCGAGTGCTCGACGGTACCAATCCGGGCGCCCAAAAGCACTTAGAAGATGTGTTCCGCTTCATGCGCGAGAAATGGGGTATGACTTATTTCAAGTTGGACGCCAATTATTGGGGCGCAATCCATGGAGGTCACCATTACGACCCCAAGGCAACGCGAGTGGAAGCCTATCGGCGGGGTATGGAAGCCATCATCCGCGGCGCTGGACCGGGCACGGTCATCCTCGGGTGCAATGCGCCGATGTGGCCCTCCTTGGGCTTGGTGAATGCCATGCGCACCAGCAACGACATTGGAAGGAGCTGGGGTTGCTTCTCCAGCAGCGGCCGGGAGAATCTAAACCGTGACTGGCAGAATGGCCGGCTTTGGGTCAATGATCCGGACGTCGTCGAACTGGCAGGTAAGCCGGATATAACGCCTAACCTCTGGCAGTTCCGAGCGACGATTGTGAGTGCTGTCGGTGGATTGATCATCAACGGCGACAAAGTTCAGGATTTAGGACCGCCACAAATTGAGATGCTTCGCAAACTTATCCCTCCAAACGGCAAAGGTGCCCGATTCGATTCCTTCAAATATGAAGTGGGAGAGACCGATGTGGGCGATCTGCACTATCATTATCTTTTCAATTGGACGATCCAATCGGTCGATCGCACTTTTCATCTGGACCGCCGCAGCCGACTCAAAAATTTTTGGACCGACGAGGACCTCGGCATTCACGAAGGAGACTTCACAGTTAAGGACCTCCCTGGGCAATCAGCTGATATCATCGTATCCAGCCCGGCCGACTCAAAGTGAAACCGCTTTAGCTAATGGTTTAAAGGGGAACGAGTGAATCAGAACGAGGTGGGTTACGTAATAGAACTCATCCGGGATGGAAAGCGGAATGTTACCGATTTTGAAATCGTGGGTGTTCCTGAGGAACTCAGGAACTATTCCAATCGACGGGCGCAGGAGAGACAACTGCTCACTCCCCCTCGATATAATGCAGCGCCTGTTCCAGGGTCTCTCCGGAACAGATTTGATGACCCATGCCCGGTACATCCAATAAGAGGACGTTGAATCCTTCTTGCTGAAATCCGCCATTGTAGATATCCAAAATGAAATTGTGACGAAAATCGCCCGGACCCGTGATCAGCACGAATTTCACGGCGCGTTTCGGAGTCGCCGTATCCGAAACATCACAGAGTCCGTAGGCCTCAGAATGCTTCTTTAAATCGTCGTCCGTAACGGCCACTCGAGGCACCGTCTTATAGAAATCGGCCCCGCAACTTTGGATCGTCCCGATGAAAATTTCCGGGTGATAGAAGCCCAGCATACCGGCCATGCGCGCACCGCCGGAAATACCTGCAGAATAGATCCGGTGCGTGTTGATCCCGAAGTATTGGTAAACCACTTCGGCAGAAATCACACCCAGGCCCAGTCGACGGCTCAGCGGTTCCGAATTTCCGACGTTAGATGGCGCGATCAAGAAGAGCTTCCGCTTATCGAGAACCGCTTGCCAGCCGTTTGGCATGCCGGAATCGCCCGGCCCAGCGTTCATGAAGACCACCACGCCGTAAGTCTGTGCCTCGCTGGGCAAAAAGCCGGTCGGCACGTAGATGTAAAACTTCTCTTTATTGTGATCGAACTGGTAATTGATAAAGCCGTTCAGCTGGTGCTTGGGCGTATGAAAAGACCGTGGACAACTCACCACTTGGCCGGTGCCTGCGGGAATATCCAGCAACCCGATCGACGAGTTTGGATCGACACCTGGCGAGTCATCTTGGGCGCGAATGGAGCCGAAACTCACGGTCAGCAGAAGGATCAAAACGAAGAGTTGCGTCATGCAACGAGCTTCGCGACAAAGCGCAGTCGCGGCAACTTCATTTGTTCGTCTGCGGACTCTCTGTTTCGATGAGCAATTCTGGCGGAACCCCTGGCAACTCGCACGGCAGGAGACGTATGACCTCACGAGGCGGTTCTGCGATGCTCCGACGAAAACGCTTCCCCTGCCACCGCGTCCCACCCGGCCCTTCCATCGTGTCGCCATCCTTAATAACCGGTTGATCTTGGAGACATCCCACACGTTCCCCTTTTTGAAATTGATAAATCGTCACGTCTCTCAGCCACTTCGCCACTTTCGTCGCATCGAATTGATCGGCGGGAAATACCGCTTCCAAGTCCAGAAGATCCAGCTGGCCGCTCCCCACACAATCCATCAGCAGCCAGCTCTCACTATATTTAAACATGCGCACATTTGTCCAAGCACGCGTCGCTGGCGGGTCTTTCTCGTGACAAAAGGCCATCTCGGCGGCCAGCTGCGTTTTATCCAGTAAAACCTCGCCGTTCGGGTTGAAATAGCAGAGCGCTTTCGGGTGGTTGAGTAAGGTCGCGGCTAGGTCCGTTACAAAATCGAGTTCCGGCAATGACTCGTAATTCTCCGGAAAAATCTTTGTCTCCGGAGCGCCTCCGAAGACGTAGCTCATCCGCACACGCGCGAACGCCCGGTGTTGCGGCACAATCTCAGCCGCTTGCGTCCAGAGTCGCGATTGCTGCGTTGCGCGGAGCAGTCCGTTTGGATACGCAAACGGTCCAAAGAAACCTAGAGTCCACGCACCGAATAAGGTTTTCTCGTCCCGGACATTTCCCATGCCGTCCGGCCAAGGCTGATTGACCACATCCACGCTGACGTAGCCATTGATTTCTGGCTTGTAGGCGACTGTGAGGCTCGGACCGCTGAACTCCCAATCCTTGCTGTCCCGAACTTCGCCAACCAGATCGAATTCCGTGAGGAATGGCTCGATTGATTCGAATGCCACCGTATCGCCAAACAAGACCACAGCGCATTGCGTGAAATTCCCCTTCATACGCTGGTCTCCTGTTCGACAAGAAATTCCTCCGGAATTGCCTCCGTACCTTCCGGAAATAGCCGGACCACTTGTCGGGGCGGGTAGGCCATGCTCTGCCGAAAACGCCGCGCTTGCCACCGCACCTCTCCCGGCCCATCCACCCAGTCGCCATCCCGGATCACCGGCTCGTCCTGGAACGGCCCGACGCGTTCTCCACCTTGCATCTGGTAGACGGCTGCATTTCTCAGCCAACGCGCCACGTCATTGGGATCGAAACGATTCGTCGGAAAGACTGCTTCAAGATCGAGTATATCGAGCTGGGCTCCACCCACGCTATCCATCACCAGCCACGTATCGCTATGCTTGAACATACGCACGTTTGTCCAGATTCGCAGAGCAGGGAGCGCGTTTCCCCGGCAATAGGTCAGCTCGTCGATGATCTCGTTGCGATCCAATAAGACCTCGCCGTTCGGATTGAAATAACAGAGAGCCAGTGGGTGACTCAGCAGCGTCGCGGCCAGATACGTCACGAAATCGAGCTCCGGCCACGATTCGTAATTATCGGGAAACATTTTTGCATCAGCACTTGCTCCAAGAACGTAGCTCATCCGCACGCGCACGAACGCGCGATGTCTCGTGGCGACTTCTGCGGCTTTTGGCCACAACCGCGATTGCTGGCTCGCGCGGTAGAGGCTTTCTGGAGACGTAAACGGACCGAAATAACCCATGCTCCACGCACTGAAAAGCGTCGCCTCATCATTAGGATCACCCATGCCGTCGGGCCACGGTCGGTTCACCACATCCACACTCACGTAGCCATTCACGTCAGGCTGGTAAGCCACGGTCAGGCTCGGCCCGCTAAATTCCCAATCAGCAATTTCCGGCAGTTCACCCACCACACTGTATTCGGTCAGTAGCGATAACAGGTCATGGAGAGCTACGTTATCACTAAACAAAACCACCACGCATTGAGTGTAATTCCCCTTCGCCATTGTCGTATCCGTTTGCAATTGGGACATACAATTCCTGCCATTACAAGTCTTGCGATTTTACAGCTCATTCTAAAGAAAATCCTCCCCTCTTCTTCATGAGCCGCTCTAAGGTATTTCCATGCCCAATTCCACAAAGAATCTTTACGGTTTACTTGGCCTTGCCATCGGGGCGGTCAGCGCAACGCTCGTTTGCCTTCAAATGACTCGGCAGCGTTATCAGCGCCCCGCTCTAGAACTAAACCGGCTCACGCGCAAAATGGCTCACGACGAGATTCCTGAGAGTTTCGCAGTCCACGGTGATGAAGCGCTGGAAGAAGTGGCCCAGCATTTGGCATCGATTTCGATGCGGGTCAGCGACCTGAAACAGATGCGCCGGGACGAAGAATTCAATCTCAATGTCCTACTGGAAAATATGTTCGAAGGCGTCATGGTGGTCGATAGAAACCACACGATTCAGCTGGTGAATCGCGAACTGGTCGCCCTCTTTTCGATCCGGGGAAATCCCGTCCAACGCACCACCTCCGACGCACTTCGCCAATCGTCTGTGGAAGTGATTCTCACGGAAGCCATCTCCACCGGAACGGCCCTGCGTCGCGAGGTGACTCTGGATCAAGAGGCAGCCGCATCCAGCCTGCAATGCTTTGAAATGAGCGCCGTCCCGATCCGGACATCGGATGGGAAAATCGATGGTGCCGTGGCCGTTTTCCACGATATCAGCCGTATCAAACAGCTTGAATCGGTTCGCCAGGAATTCGTCGCGAATGTCTCACATGAACTGCGCACTCCCCTCTCCATTTTTCGCGGTTATCTGGAGACGCTGCTGGAACAGCCGCACCTGGAACACGATAAAATTCATCGAATTTTAGAGACCATGCAGCGCCACTCCAACCGCCTGAACGCGCTCGTGGAAGATCTGCTGACGCTGACGCGCCTCGAATCGAAACAAGCCGATCTGCACCTGACCAGCGTGCGGCTCTCCGCATTCATTCGCCAACTCGTGGCTGATTGGGAACAGCGTTTCGCCGCTGCTCCCGCGCAAATCCATTTCGCCGTTCCGGACGATCTTCCGAGCTTGGAAATCGACACGACGAAATTCGCGCAGGTGCTCTTGAATTTGATGGAAAACGCAGTCGCCTACTCAAATGCGCCGCGTGAAATCACCATTGGCGCATCGGTGTTGCCGGATCATCAAATGGAGATAACCGTAGCCGACCGAGGCATCGGCATTCCAGCGGGCGACTTGGCGCACATCTTCGAGCGGTTCTACCGGGTCGATCGCGGTCGCAGCCGTGCTTCCGGCGGCACGGGACTCGGTCTCTCGATCGTGAAACACATCATGCAAATCCACAATGGCAGCGTCGATGCTCGGAGTGAAGTCGGTAAAGGCACAACGATTATCCTGCGCCTGCCGATCGAAACCCATCACCACGACGACCCGCCTATACCGAGCAAAGAGTGAATTCGCCCACAAACGATATGAGCGCCCTTGCTGTTCTGGCGCTGGTCCTGCCCTTGGTTGTGATCTCTATCGTCATCAATGGTTTGACTCGGGAACAGAACCTACAGCGGCTCATCGATTGGTGTAAGTCTCAGCGCATTGAGAACGCCGGACCACAACTTGGTCAATGGCTGTGCCGGAGACAACCCCCAGTTGTCCCAGCGCGGATACCGCACGGGCAAGACGCCAGTTGGACACAGCTACGCCCAAGCCGCCTTGAATGATAAGCGGAAGCCTGCGCCTTTCCTCAGAAATACGGGAACTGCAATTGTGGGTGGAGGTGCTTCTTTCGGCGACCATTCAGCTCCTTGCTATCAGAACAACAAGGGGCTAGACACCACTGGACGCATGACACCGAAGCGTGATGCCTCTGTGCCTATTCCACCAGTCCGCCCCTCGGGGACCCGTGATCGTCCGCGAAACCTCGCGCACCATTGGCAGGTCTTCGGACTTGCAGGCATGGGCGAATGTCGCACCCTCCTACTCACTGCTGCTTCCCAGCCTGAAACAGGCCAGTGCATCAACGCAGTTTTCGTTCCTGCTTACCGCTGCGGGGCAGCCCTGGATTTTCACCAGGTTCCCTTTTCATCCACACGGGGGTGGAAACCAATAGCATCCCCAACATACTGCGGTTCGCTGTTGGGAGTCAACCATCTATTGGG
>CAVURW010000290.1:0-4827 GCA_963743595.1 uncultured Verrucomicrobiae bacterium | reverse complement strand
GAGGGGAATTTCGTGCGAAACAACTCGGTTTTTTGCGGGTCAGGATCGTAGACTTTGACCAGCGTGCCACCGGCCTGAACGAGGCCTTTGCACTGGTCATAAATGTGGCCGTGCTCAAGCGCGGTGGCCGCGAAGGGAAACTCGCCCGGCGGACAGACGGTTGGCGTGGACACGGGTGGGGCGAATCGAAGCGAATCGGGGATCATAAAGAGCACGTTACCACCATGTGACAACTCGCACGCGATTGGCCTTTTGAATGAGTTCTACTTTCTCGGGTAAATCTTTTATCGAGGCGGCCAACTTACGCAGCACCAATTCCAATTCCGTGCGGATCACGTTCTCGTTCAGATGCGATCCTGCGGGAGGGGCTTCACCCTTCAGAATAAGATCGAGCGCCAGGCTGCGAATTCCCAGGCTCACGCGCAACATCACTTCCTGCTCAAGTTTCAGGCTGTCGGCCAGTTCCATCGCCTTGACCACTCCCTGAAACCGGTCCCCTTCTTTCCCACCCTCCAGCAATAATTGGATCCGGATGAGTTGCGCTCGCGCGTGAAGAAGCGACGCAGCCGACACTTTCGACAACACATCCACTGCCTCCTGCGATTTACCTGCCGCGCGATAACACCGCGCCAATCCAAATAAGGCGCTCGGCATCTGCGGATCCAGTTTAATCAAGCGCAAATAATCGTCCGTGGCGAGTTCCACCGCCCCGGCTAATTCCATACACATCGTCATCGCCAATTGCGGAGCCACCTCGCCCGGAAACTCACCGAACACTTCATCGAACGAGCGAAACGCCTCCTTGTAGTTCTTCTGCTTCATTTCGAAACAACCGATCACCCATTGGGCCTGCCACGTTCCTGCCAAACCCGGTAGATACCGCATCAGTTCGTTGCTCGCATCCGGCTCCTCCAGCATCGTAAGGGCCACGAACATGGGTGCTTGAATGCTGTCGGAATAGCGATGATAAGCCAGCCGCATCGAGGCCAATCGCCGAACCGGATTTGAAATCGAGAGATGACTCATGAGCGCAGAGGCCGCTGAATCGTGTGCATCCAGCTTCGGTAATGGCACCCAACGTGGGTCAGGCCCAGCAAGTAGTGGATCGAGATCGACGCCGATTTTCCCGGTAAATTCGGGCGCGTTAAAGAGCAGGCGATCTCCATCAAAGATCGTGCTTTCGCGGCTCTTTACAACCCCGTGCTCCACAGCGGCGACCTCGTGCAAAACGCCCTCCAATTGCTCGGCCATCTCTTCGGCCTGCTTAAAGCGCTTCTCCGGTTTCTCACGCGTCGCCTTCACCAGAAATCGGTAGAGCGACTCGTGTTTCTCCAAAACAGGATGCTCCTCTTGCGGGGGAATCGAGTTCTTATAAACGCCTTGAAACCCCTTAAATTCTAAAATGAGAACCGCTAAACTCCGAGCCACGGTGTACAGATCACTGCTCGGGCTGGGTTGCTCCGCCGCTTCCGGAGCGCTGTAGCCGACCGTTCCGTAAACATCGCCCTCGATTTCATCCGCACGGCGCACACCCCCGAGATCGATCAATTTCACGTCCTCGCCATCGACCAAACAGTTCTCTGGTTTAAAGTCGCAATAGATTAAGGGCGGTTCTTGGCCGTGCAGGTAGGTAAAGGCGCTGAGCACGCGGTGAATGTAAGCCATCGCCTCTGCGGGCGGGAGGGGACCACGCTCTTTGCGAATGTCCCGGAGCGTCTTTCCGGGCACAAATTCCATCACGATAAATCCCTCACGACCCCGACTCACGAACGTGTAGACGCCGACGATGTTCGGGTGCTTTACCTGCGCTAGAAACTGTCGCTCCGCCACCGCCACGGAAGCACTCGCTTCGTCCTCGGCATCGAGCAAACCCTTCAACACGACCCAACGTGAGAGCGCAATATCTTTGGCCAAATAGATCCAGCCGAGACCGCCGAAAGCGATTGGCCCCACCACAACAAATTGATCTGCCAAGATATCGCCCGAACGCAAGGTCGGTTGAAATGAGTAGGGCTTTCCGCACTTCGGGCAATGCCCCTTTTCCTTATTCACCTTCTCGTTGCAACTGCCACAAAAGCGCTTGGCTTCCGGCACCACCGCGTGCTCCATCACCGCATCTTCCGGCACCAAGTGCGGCATTAGCGGGATCTCCACGAGACCTAATCCGAGTGGACTCCGCACACCACCTTTCCACGACTTCAATTGACCGATGTATCGAACATCTCGAGGCACGCTCACCCGAGCGGTCTTTTGCGCCGTCTTTGGGCGCTCCATCACGCCATGGACCGGCTCTTGAATAATTCGCGGCCCAGGGCCCCTTCCTGCCGCTTGCGCCGCAGGCTTAGCCACAGCCCCAGTCACTACCCCGGCGGAAGCCAATCCGCACACGTTACAAAACCCATCCTCCACCTGTCCATCGCAGCCAGCTCGAATGCACCTCAGCACACAGCCTCCCGATACGCCTTAACCAGCACTCGAACCTCCCTCAGATCAACGACGGGCTTCCCGAAAATCCCCTCCAGCCGTCGGTTCAACTCCCAAATCGGGCTCCCTTCACTGATTCGGCCGTGAGTGCCCGCCTTGACACGCAAGGCCTCGAATAGCCCTCTCAATTCGTTTCGCTCCTCCTCGCGCTCCCGTATTTTCTGCTCAGCGAGTTTCAGCATCTTCTCAAATTCATCGCCTCGCACGGTCCACACGCTGAGCGCCTTTCGCAAGCATCTCCAGGTGAACCTGCGCTTGCCTGCAGAGTCTTTTAACTTCATTAACCACGAACTTAGCTGCGCCAAAGCAGCTAGGCGCGGAAGCAAAAGAACTTTCGCGTCGCCATCCCGGATTCGGCCCTCTTCCAGTTCTTTTTTGAGCTGTCGCCACCGCTGCTCCAGTTCTATCAAGCGGTCGTCGCCCTTGTCCAACCGCTCCTCGACGAAAACCCGGGCCGCTCGCATCGCCCGCCACTCGGCGTTCCACGAGGTCATTTGCAGCCGCATCTCCTCCAGTTCCTTCCACACGCCATCGGAAATGGGATTGCGGCCCCACACTTGTAAATTGGTGCCAAGCCTTTCGTGCATCGCTTTGGCCCCTTCCAGCAACTCCACCTGCTCCGCGTCCAAAAACAATTCGCTGCCCGCCTCCGTCTCGATCGCTTTCAGCTTGCTCTGTAATTCACCGTGAATTTCCACAAGCTTGACTTGGTTCGATTCCAACTTCTGAAGCGCGACCTCTAACGCTTCCACCTCTTTGCAGAGCGTTTGCCAAAGCCAATCCGGGCGGACAGGCTTCTTTGCTGGCTCCGGTTCCACCAGCGAAATCGGCCCCGCTGGCGAAATTAAAATGGAAGGCCGTTCCAGGATTTGCGTGAGCATCTCGTCGCGTGAATCGCTGCCGGGAAAGAAGCTGCCGACGAGGCCTGGTCCCCTCGCCCACACCTCGCGCGCGGCATCCATCATCTCTGTAAGTAAGGCATAATCAGCCAGCACCGTTTGAATGCGGTCGTGAACGCTTTTAAGGAATTCGTGGGTCTCAGCGGCGTAAAAGCGATTCTCGAGCGCCGACATGGCGGTTGTGTAAGTGGGGCTGGAATAGAGCCCGGCCAAATGCTTGCCCACAGCTCCCACGCGCTCATCCCATTTCCTTAATAATTGTTCGCCTTTCATGTCTGCTTCGCCGTCCGTCGCCGCTTCGGCAGTGGAGAGAATCGCACAATGAAACAGGCCCCCGCAATAACAGCCCAGGCACACGATTGGCCCCAAAGCAGAATCGCAATAACCAAGCCGAGCGCTCCGTAAACCGCGTTGGCGCTCCAAATCCTTTGCAAGATGAAAACGTACAGGATGCTGCACCCGATCCAGCCAATCGTGGAGAGGCACGCCGCGAAAAACACTGTGCGCGGCCGGTACTGCTGCGACGAGACGAGTGCAAACGTGAGGTAGAAAGCGGCAAAAAGTGTTACCGAGACCACCAGCTCGCTGGTGAGACTGAAAAATCCCTCTGTGGTGATTCGCATCATCCCGTCGGGCACAGGCAAGTGGCGCATCGATTGAATCAGCGGGATCGATGCCAACATGCTCCGCATCAAGGGCATAATCACGAAGCTCAAACAGATCACCGTCAAAAACGCCATCCATAGCAACAAGAGCACAAATGACTTGGCCATCTCCCGGAAAAAGCTCACCTTCAGCGCTTTCGGATGATCGAAAATGAAGAGCAATGTCCGCACAATCTGCTGCATGAAGTTAAACGAGGTGTAGACCGCCAAAATAAATCCTAACGTGGCGAGTCCGCGACTGGACGTGGTCGAAACGGCATGAATGATCATTTGCCGATCGTTCGCGCTTTCCATCGGTAAGACCGCCGCCAAAATCTCCTCGTATTTAGACGCCAGGGAGATCGGCGAGACCAACGCCGCAGCCGTCGCTGTCACCATTAAAAACGGCACCAGCGACAACACAAAGTAGAACGCGAGCGCGGCAGCGTATGTACCCAGGCGATCCGCCTTCTCATACAAAATCGGGCCCCAGAACGACATCAACATGTCGCTAAGGCTATCGCCGTATGCGAAAAAGGCACTCACCAAAAATTAGCGCAGGTTCCAACCTCCGCTCACCACTAAGTGCGCGCCATTCACGTACTCGCTCTCTGGACCCAGCAACCACTTAACGGCCCGCCAAATATCTTCGTGCGTGCCAAATCGCCCGGACGGCATCGTTTGAACATCCGGCAACCCCACGCTCATCTCCAGGTAGCCGGGCGAAACGCAATTGCACGTGATCCCGTACTGAGCCTCTGAGCAGGCCAGTGATCGAGTCAACATCAGCACGCCCGTTT
>CAVURW010000289.1:0-7567 GCA_963743595.1 uncultured Verrucomicrobiae bacterium | reverse complement strand
TCCGAGTAAATCGATTAGCCCTGGCACATCGTTGTACGCGGTCCATCCCGTCTCGTAAACGCTGGATTCTCGTCCGCCCTTGGAAGAGGTCAGGCCCTGCCACAGGTCAAAATTGCCATTGCCATCCTTGACGCGAAACCAGCCTTTCCATTCGGGCTTTGCGTCTGTTCCAGCGGCGTCATAAGTCCACGCTTGCTCGGGGTCAAACAAGTGTTTGTAGGATAACGACGACTCTAAATATTTGGCGGCATCGTCCTTTTTGCCCAGCGAAAGGGCGAACTGACCCACATTCCATTCATCTACCCCGTAATCAAAAGTTTCGGCAATGGATCCGCGTCGATAGCCCATTTTCCCGTTTCCATTCTGCTCGGTTGTATTGACGGAATATTCGTAAGCTTTTTGGCTGTCGAAATCCCGAATACCCTTCTGCCAGGCATCATTAACCACATTAACCTCCGGGTTCCCCGTCATGATACCGCTGTAGCAGCCCATAATCTCCCAACGAGTGAAATAGTGAGTTCCGTTAAGATCGGCCAGGTTGACCATGCTATTGATTTGGTCATTGATCACCGACGGCGCCACTAGAGTTAGCAACGGATACTCACTGCGATAATCGTCCCAACCACTGAAGAGCGTCCGATTGATATATGTACCCGATTGATGCGGCTTGTGATCCCCTCCAGGGTAGCTCCCGTCCACATCCGCGAAGATTTGCGGGAAAAGCATCGCGCGATACAGAGAACTATAAAAAATCGTCTTGTGGTTTTCGGTGCCCCCTTCGACAGATAATTGATCCAACGCTTTAGCCCAGAAATCGCGGGCTTGCTGATGAATCCGGTCAAAATCCCAGTTTGGGATTTCGGCTGTGAGGTTGGCGCGTGCTCCTTCGATACTGACATAAGAAAGACCAGCCTTGACCATGACGATTTCACCTGGCTTTGTTGCGAACTCGCTGTAAAAACCGAGGTGCTGTCCTTGTTTGTCCCTACAATCGGGAATGACTTCAGCTTTCTCGCAAGCATCAATAAACGAGGGATCGCTGACGGTTTTACCCTTACCATGATAAGCTACCGAGGCATCGCTCCAAACTGGTGGTAGCGTTGCGCTCCAAACCCCGACCTTCGTGAAGGGCTTACTGAACTCCATGTGGTAGTAAAGCGTGTAAGACGTTTGACCGAAACGCCACCCTCCACCTTGCCAAGGACAATCAATGGCACCCTCGATTGTATGATCGTCCGTTACCTTGACCGTTTGGTGGAGCGAAGTACCGTCGTTCCGGTGAGACAGGTCGATCTGAATACGGGATTGTTCGTTTTCAGGGAAGGTAAACCGCAAAATACCGCTATGGGGAGCGGCGGTGGTTTCGGCTCGAATTTTATAATCATCCAAGGTAACGGCGTAATATCCGGCAGAAGCGCTTTCCGTTTGTTTGGAAAACAAGGATTGGTAGCCGGTTCCCGCTTTCCCTTTTTGGCCCCAATACGTATGTAATGGCCCAGTGGTGGCCATGGTGAGCAAGTTTGCCAGTTCGCCGCCGTCAGCGCCGCCAATATGGTTAAAGCTGAAACCGCTAACCGTCTTGTCATAATAGGAATAGCTCACCACACCAGCCGTGACCGTGTCCGGGCTTACCTTCACCATGCCGAAAGGGGTGGACGCTCCGGGAAAATCCTTTCCTTGGGTTCCTGTGCCAATGAAGGGGTCGATATAGTCGACAGGTTCTTTTGCCGAGACAAAAGAGCAATGAAGAAACGCCAGAAGTACGAGTAGGCGCTTCCCGTGCAGACGTATACCGAAATAAAAGGTGGCCATGTTAAGGCTTTGCTTGCGGGGGAACATGAACAGTGGAAGGAGCCGAGACGCCAGCCGCATTGATGGCTGTCACTTGGTAGTAATAATCTTTGGTAGGATCGATGTGCTCATCTCCCTTTTTCTCATTCTTCTTTTTGCCTTTGTTATTATCAATCCAGGTGGTTTCTAGAAGCGGGATCACGAAATTGTTGGGCCATTTGAATTGGTCGGCTTGATTTGAGCGGTAGATGACATACCCAGTTGCTCCAGGTACGGGAGACCAGGTGAGGGTGATGCCAATTCCCTGCCGATTTTTACTCCACTGCCCTGCCAAAGACTGCGGTGCCCCAACGGGCGGTTGCGGTAAAGGTTGAGCATCAACTGCAACGGATGGAGTACTGTTGCCAACGGCGTTCACAGCATCAACAAAGTAACGATATCTCTTCCCATCGGTTGGTGTGGTATCTGTAAATGTTGTGCCATTCACCTGATCGTTCAGCATGATGGTCCGCAAGGAATAGTAAGCCCCTACACCGTTTCCGTACAGAGTACTTCTCCAAACGCGATAGTAGCTGGCACCATCGGATGCTGCCCAACTGAACGCCACACGATGGTGGCCTGAACTGCCTATCTGCATATTAGCAGGAGCTTGCGGAGCACTTGTGGCGCACGTCGCTGCGGGACTAACGCCAGCACTGAAAGGCGAGGGACCGCTCTGACCTTTAGAATTCTTGGAGACGATTTGATAATAATATTGAGTTCCGTTTGTCGCGGTTGAATCTGTGTAGGTCATGTTCAATTGGTCGCAACCGCAGACTAATCCCGTTTTTCCGGTGACTATCGGGGCATATCCGGATGTCGCAGTTGTGGAGCGTAAGATATCGTAACTGGTGGCTCCCGGAATCACAGGCCAGGTGACCAATATCGAATTGTTTCCTGGGAAAGCAGTCACACTTGCAGGAGCGGGAGGGATATAACCAGCAAGTTCCAAACGCAGGTAGTCCACCATGAGGTAGTCGCTTAATCCCCGTCCATTCACTCTTAAAGTAATCGTGTTTTGACCTGCTTTTAAAAGATTTCCTGGGAAATAGAGTCGCTCATCGGAGAACGGCCCATGAGCTCCGCAATGAATACTACTGTCATCGGGGTAGGCTGGAAAATAACCAGTCGGGGTTAACTCATCTGGAGCGCCCTTTGCTCCGGGTACTGTGTTCAGTTCTTTGTCATTGACGCTAACGACGATTTGGTTAACGGGGAAGCGTTTGTCGCCGTCAAACCCCGCTGCTCCGATGTAAAGCGAAGCGTTGGCTCCAGCGGGGGGAGGTGAAGCCAAATTAAATGCGATTTTTCCACTGCACGGTTGGTAATTTCCGGTCGTGTCCGGTAGAGACGGCAGGATGTAGTTCCAATCGGTCGACCAACGACTTTGCCCAACGGTGTAGGTCAGGCCATCTGGAAAATCGAATGGGAATTCCATTTGCGGTCCCCATATTGGAGTCGGGAATCCCATCTTCGGTTGGTCGTCGGGAAAGGAATAGTCATCGCCGTGGCGATACTTGTCGGCTTTGCGATTTGGATAGCCCAGCTCGAAAACGGTCGCCCCCACCCGAACAGGGGTCCAATTGACAGTGCCAAGTTGAAGTGTCTGTCCAGCAGCGACTTTTACAGCGAACGGTTGAGCAGGGACATCGCACTCCAAGGGAGGATTTGACCCTTGTTGATTTTGAGACATAAAAGTGCCCGCCGCTCCGGGACCATACGCATACAGAGTGTAATTCTGACCGGGAAGCATGTTTGGAATTGTGAAATTCCCATCAGCATCGGTTTGCGTCCAATACTGATAACATTTAGCCCAATGCTGAAAATCGTTAAAGTTATGGATCGTAATCGGCTGTTCCTCCAACCCCACCCAAATCCCGGCGTTAGAAGCGTTGGGATTTCCACTATCCTGGATAGCGATCTTACCGACTACCGTTCCTCTTTCAGAAGCTTGTGGATATTTTGCATTCTTGAACCACTTATATGGCCACGCCTTTTTCTCTGCCTCCGCTTGTGCCAAGGCGTCCTTGTAAAGGGCTTGTGCAGCTGCAGCGGGGTCGGTAATTGAAGCGGGAACACTGTTTAAGTACATGAACCACGGTCCGCAGGTTTTCGTCCACACCTCTCCCTTGCCGAAGCTACTGTCACCTCCCATTCCCAATTCACCAGTAAGAATGGAATTGTTGAGTTCGCTGTAGGGATAAGCAGAAACATCTCGCTTCAGCGGACCACCGTTGCTGAAATCCATGTTGGTCATCATCCACCGACCAATATTCAATCCATTTGGTCCTACGCTGCTCCATCCCCAGGCTTTAAGATCGCAGTGATCTTGGCCGTAAATAAACTTGTCATCCAATTGCCCCTCCCTAGCTCCATCTAAACAGACTGAAATTTCATGGGGTGAATTCTGAATGCCAGAGCCTTTAGTTGTGGGCGTACCAATAAAAAAGTTTCGAGTTTCGTCGGCACTCAGCCAATTAAAAGTGTCCGGCACTCGAGTCACAATTCCCCATGCGCCTAGGTTTACGGCTTGGTCTTGGGCGCGGTGAGTCTGTATCGCTGTAGAATAGAAGCCGGGGGAGCCACGCAGCATCGAAAAATGGACCTCGATGACTCCGAGATCGGGCGTGTCGCTGACCATCATGACGTCCCCATAATTTCCACCGTTACTGGCCGGATCGACAGCGAGCGTATATTCGAAATTCGAGCTTTGATGAGCCATGTCCAAACCGCCCATACTCCAGCCGCCGTAGTAATACTGCCCCGGACCTTTGAGGGTGGGAGCAGTTCGAGTAGTGCCATTATTATTGTAGGTGTAATCCAAGGAAAGGAGGTGGGGACCTGTCTTGGTAATCGCAATGGAACAGATGCCATTCGAAAGAATAATGGCTTTGTCATCCTCGGTAATAGTCACGTCCGGCCCGGTACCGTTGCCTCCGCCAGCAATGTTCGCTTGGACAGGGATTGCGCCTGCGGAACTGAGTGCCAGGATAAGCGCGTAAAAATACTTAAGACGAGGTTTCATGATTTTTTCAAAAAGGTGTGTGACGAAAGGCTATATCTGAGGTCGGTCATGACGGAATAGGATTTAACGACCAAATCGCGACATCAACGCATCCCTCGCTGATACTTGCTCAGACCGCAAAAGAGGGAGGCCGATTTCATTTTATTAATACTGCTGCGACAGACCAAGGGCGTAAGGGCACCTCGATAGTTCCATCTTGAATCTCGAGTGGACCCTGCGGCGTTTCGATGAGGTTGCACAAAGTAGCCTGATGCACGCCCAATGCACCGATTTTAACATGCGCCACCGTTTGTACTCCTGCTGTCTCCCGCAAATGGAGAACCACGCCATTGCCGGTATTGGATTGGGGCAGGCCGAAGAGCACAACGTTCGGTTCCGCGACCTGAAGTAGGCTGGCGTCGGCTTGGTTGAGCGCTCCGGTGGATTTGGACGCGCATACAGTCGAAAGAAGAGGCCCGGCGACTTCGGCACCAAAATGGGTGGATTGAGCACAGTCGGATTTCGCGTGGCTGGTAAACGCATAACGGAAGACAAAGTCTCCCCCTTGGCCGGCCCTATAGTTGGTCCACCAGTAATTGTTCATCACGTAGCTGAAGAGGTAACCGTTGCCGAGAGTAAGGGCCGTCGGCCAGGTGCCGCGGTTAATGTCCTGAAAGCACACGAGCGGCACGTCCGGGCTCGACCAGGTAATCGATCCGGCAGTGGAATCGACCTGGACGAAATGTTGCGCGGTGAACCACGCCCGGCAGGCACCTGGGATCATGTCCTTGTCCTCGCGGACGAGGCCGCAGGGAATTTCGTATCGGAAGATCGGCTGCGATCCCACAAAGGGAAAGGCAAAATAGGCCGCTTCCTGGTTGAAAGTTTCGGTCTTGTTCAGGCGGTTTTCGATATCGACGCGCTTGAGATCCTGCCAGACGGTGATGGTGCTGACGATCCGAGGCGTTTGCGGGGCAGAAGTCTCGACGATCATTTGCTCGCCCAAGGCACCAAATTTTTTTCTCGTGAATTTGGCTGTCGTTGGAGTGTTGATGGTAAGGGGCGGCTTGACCTTATCTCTGTATAGGTCCGTTCTTGGCGGGTTGGACACATAGAGGTACTCATTGAAGCGATAGGGTGCCTTGGGATCGACAAGTTCCGTATTCGTCTCTTTGTCGAGAACGCTCGTAATCCCGCCCGTCGCGGTATCGAAGGTGATGCGGTAGAAGTTGCTTTCGATTGTGGTGCCCGGAGGCTCGGCTGGGTCCGCAGCGGCGACAGTACCGGGAGCAAGCTTGATGATCCGGTAGCCACAGGCGGGAACATCCTTGACGAGGAGGCTGGTCGAACCGTCCCCGGCCGGGGCAGAGCAGGCGGTTGTTGAATCAGCGACGCTGAGTCCGGCGGGCAAGCGGGTCTGGATAATGTCGGTCCTCGGCCAATTGCTGGGATTGACGACAACGAGCGCGGGGCCATCGTGTTGTACCTGTGCGGTGACGGCCTGGAGACCTTGGTCCAGTAGCTGCGAGGCGGACTGATTGGCGTCGATGGCGTACTGCGCCTTGATTTTCCACTGCGCGAGAGTCATCGGATCGCTGGGACGAACCACGCTCACCCGCGAGCCCCAGGTATGCTCGTCGTAAAGCAGGCAGTTACGCCAGGCTACGTCGAAGGTGTCGCTTGGATAGTGGATGCTGGTATCAAGCCGCGAGGCCAGGGAGAAGAGCTTTTCGGCACTGGTCAGCATCTCCTGGGCGTTGCGATCGAAACGTGTTTCCTGGGCGGAGGATGCGGCACCATCTTCCCAGCAGGTGCCGGCGCTGCCGCGCGCAACGGGGAGTTTGGCCAGGTCATAATTCGCTTTCAGATACTTGAAGAAGGCGTCGTTGGTGCAGAAAATGATTTGGGGATAGGCGTAGCGCTTGTTCCATTCCGCGCCCACCTTGGCCATAACGGGCTCGAGCAGCATGTTGTCGCCGAGTGCGCCGTGGAGAAAAATCGCGTCGTACGGATAGTCGGGGCGACTGCCGAAACGCTTTAAGTCTCCATCGAGGAACAGGCGGAATAGGATAAAATTGTCGTCCAATTTCAGAATGCGGGCCTGGTAGTAGCTGGAAGCAAAAACCATCAGAACCCGGCTGCCATCGAGGCCTTCCCACCAGCAGGGCGCGTTGATGAGGGCCGGATTGAGTGAACGGAAAGGCGGCGAGGAATGAGTGGAATTCATGCCCTCGCTGAAGTAAGAAATGCCGGAATCGGCAAGGATCGTAGGGACGGAACCTTCAAGGGACGGGACGTCACTGGTCATCGCGGAATCGTACGGAACGCCGAAAAGGCGATTCTCCTTGGCGGCGGCCCATGTGTACCGCGACGCTGCCTCGTCGGAGAGCAAGCCCGTGAGGATATTTGCATAGGTCGCCTGGACACCGAGCTTGCCGTCCCGGAGGAATTGCAAGCACTCCTGGCGTTGCGGTTCGTGACGGGAGTCGAGATAGTTTTCCATTTCCCACGCCGCCTCGACGTTCCAGCGGAAATCAGGGTACTGCTTAATAATTGCGATGGCGCGGTCGATGTTTTCGCTATGCAGTTCGGCAACCTTCGGCTGCACATCGGTGTATCCAATGTCCGTGTGGGCACTGGCTGCGGCGAAGATTTTCCATTTGCGGCACGGGTTAACTTGCACGCTGGCGCTGCTGCTGGAAGAACCTGCCAGGGCGGTGACTTTGACCGTCA
>CAVURW010000288.1:0-6336 GCA_963743595.1 uncultured Verrucomicrobiae bacterium | reverse complement strand
CTTGTGGGTGCTGCTCCAGATAGTGGGCGATGGCTCGGGCATTGTGGACGTGACGATCCATTCGCAGCGACAGCGTCTCCAACCCTTGGATGAGAAGAAACGCGTTCATCGGCGAGAGACACGCCCCCACGTCGCGAACCGTTTCCGCGCGCACCTTCATCAGAAATCCGTAGTGGCCGAATGTGTCGTAGAAGCGCAGATCGTGGTAGCTCGGGGAGGGACCGGCGACGCTCGGGAACCGCGAGAAATCGAACGTCCCGGAATCCAAAACCGCCCCGCCAATGGAATTGCCGTGGCCACCGATAAACTTCGTCACCGAGTGCAAAACGATGGAAGCACCCCATTCCATGGGTCGATTCAAATAGGGCGTGGCGAACGTGTTATCGACAATCAACGGAATGCGATGGTGCTTTGCCAAAGCTGCCAGCTTCTCCTGATCCAAAACGGAGCCCTGGGGATTCCCAATCGTTTCACCGTAGAGCGCTTTTGTCTTCGGAGTGATCGCTGCTTCCCAAGCTTCCCAGTTATGCGGATCAACCAACGTAACTTTGATCGAGAGCTTTTGCAGCGTGTGCTTGAACTGCGTCACGGTGCCGCCGTAGAGGTGTGAGGAGGCGACGATCTCATCTCCTGGCGAACAGAGCGTCATCAGGCAGGTGAATTGCGCGGCCATCCCGCTACTAACCGCCACAGCTCCGGTAGCTCCTTCCAGCGAAGCGAGCCGTTCCTCCAGAACCGCCGTCGTCGGGTTACTGATACGCGTGTAGATATTGCCGTAACCCTTCAGCTCGAAAAGCTGAGCCGCCTCATCCGCGCTGTCGAAGACGTAGGAGGTGGTCTGGTAGATGGGAACGGCACGAGCACCGGAGTAGTTGTCCGGGATGTGACCGGCATGGACCATTCGGGTATTGAACCCAAATTTCCGGGGAGAGTTATTCACAGCTAGATTCTAAGGTAGGTGGAGGTTTTGAGGCCTTGCTCGTACGATTCCAAGAGGCGCATTCCTTCGCTCGGCTTTAAGACATCCGCCTTGATCGCGCGATCAATCTGCTCCTTCATCGCGCGCTCCAGCATGGAAGACTCATACTGCACATCGCTGAGCACCTGGCCGATCGTGCTGCCCGGAATCGTCTCTTCGATGTAGAAACCTGATTCTTCATCCGAGTCGAGAAACACATGCGCCTCGTTGACGCGCCCGAAGAGATTGTGGAGATCCCCCATGATGTCTTGGTAAGCGCCCAGGAGAAAGATCCCCAGGAAGTAGGGTTTTCCGTTCAAGGCATGAAGCGGAAGCGTCTGGCGCACCGTCTCATCGGAATCGATGAACTTGCTTATTTTACCATCCGAATCGCACGTGATATCGACCAGGGTCGCATTGTGTTGCGGTTCTTCGTTGAGCCGATGCACGGGCGCGATGGGGAACAACTGCCCAAGCGCCCAGTGATCCAGCAACGATTGGAACACCGAAAAGTTGCAGAGGAATTGATCCGCCAGCGAGTCTTCCAGCTCGTAGATTTCATCGGGAATTGAGCGCGAGGTCCCGTAATTTTCGACAACGGCTTCCGCTATTTCCCAGAACAGGCCTTCTACTTGCGCCTTGGTGGGCAGATCGAGAAGACCCAGGTCGAACCGTGCTTGCGTATCGTCCTTAATCTGAATCGCATCGTGCAGATGTTCGCGGCGATTCTTCTTGTTCAATGTCGCGCGAATTTCCAGCAGATCGGCCACCGGTTTAGCCGGAGTTTGATCGGGAGGAAGCTCGAACTTCTTTGCCTTCGTCTTCTCAATGACGCCGAAGATATCGACGATCAACATGGAGTGATGAGCCACGATCGCGCGACCGCTTTCGCTGATGAGCGTCGGGTGCGGAACCTTCTCTTCATTGCAGACATCAGCCACGTTGTAGACCACGTCCCGGGCATACTCGCCGAGCGTGTAATTCGTGCTGCTATCGTAAGCCGAGCGGCTTCCGTCGTAATCGACCCCTAACCCACCGCCCACATCCAGATACTCCAGGGGAAATCCGAGCTGGCGCACCTTTGAGTAGTACCGAGCACCTTCGCGCACCGCACGCTTCACCGTTTGGATGTCCGGGATCTGTGAGCCGATGTGGAAATGGATCAGCTTGAGGCAGTCTTCCATTTGATGGGCACGCAGCAGTTCCGCCGCCTCCATCACCTCAGATGTGGAGAGCCCGAATTTAGCGTTTTCGCCACCAGAGGTCGCCCATTTGCCCGAGCTTTTCGCTAACAAGCGCACGCGAACACCGACGATCGGACGAACGCCGATTTGCTTCGACACTTCAATGATGTGGCGCAGTTCTTCCACCTTTTCCACCACCATGATGATCGTCTTGCCAAGCTTGCGCCCCAGCAGCGCCATCTTGATGTAGAGCTCGTCTTTGTAACCGTTGCAAATCATCACCGATTCCGGGTTGCGATGAATCGCTAGCGCAGCGAAAAGCTCCGGTTTGCTGCCGACTTCCAGACCATAATTGTAAGGGGCACCGGCATCGACAATTTCTTCCACCACTTCGCGCAGTTGGTTCACCTTGATCGGGAAGACGCCGCGATATTGCGCCTGATAACCCGATTCCGCAATTGCGGCACGGAATTCTTCGTTGAGCACCTGGACGCGGTGGCGCAAAAGATCTTGAAAGCGTATGAGGAGCGGGAACGAAAGACCGCGCGACGTGGCTTCCTCGACGACCGACATGATATCGATAGCCGGACCCTGCTCCTGCACCGGGCGCACCGTCATGTTGCCCTGATCATTAACGCCAAAGTAGCCGCTGCCCCAACGGGAAATATTGTAGCCGTGAAGCGCCCGGGCGACGTCCCACGGTTCAGTTGAATGTGCCATGGTCTTTCTATACGGGCTCAGCGGAGATTTGCAATGGTGCGCATGAAGAATTTATTGTGCGACCTCGTCCCAATGCCACGTGTAGACGCGCTTGAGTTGGGGATCACTGGCGATCGAGGCGGGCGTAATCATCACGCGATCGAGCGGTAAGGTGCCGTCTTTCGAGATATGACGAATCAGGTCTTCGTCACTATGCCAGTCCAGATCGCCCAATTTTTGTAGATGTCCCACTTCCATGCCGAAGCCGTTTTTGTAGCCTTTGTAGACCAGCTCGGAGCAGTAAATCGCGTCGTCACTCATCTCAAATTGCTCGTCGTAGGGCTTGCCGAGAAAATGCTTAAGGGCCAGTTTCAGCGCATCACTTTGTGGCTGGGTGAGGGGCATTCGTTCGACAAAAAATGCGGAGTGTTGGCCGCGCGCGATCCAGTTGTAGAGCGGCGTCTCTTTGACTGGGCCGACGCCTTCGATCACCACCCACTCGCCGTTCTCTTGCAGGACCACGCCGCAATGCGTGGCCGCCGAGTGCGTGCATCGCTGGATCAGGCCCGAGAGCGCGTTGGGTGGGAAGGCCTGGAAAATGATGTCGCCCTGCTGCGGGGTGTAATCGGGACGCGGCTGCGCGTAGCTCCAGAGAGCGATTAGGGCGAGGGGAATCCCCACGCACGCTACAGTCATCCACGCAGCGGGTTTCAACACACGGTTAGTGTACTCGGGATTTACGCTGGTGTCGATTTGCAGTCAGTTCGGTTGAACCCGAATATCTGATTCGGAAGGGCAGAATTCCGCCGATCATGGGCGCAAGAATATAAACGGTAAGCCATCCCGATCCGTTTGCGGTGAAGGGAACGGAACCCCAGCCTGCGAGACTTGAGAAGAGGCGTGGGCCGAAGTCTCGGGCGGGATTGAAACAGGCCATCGTTAGCGGACCTAAAATCGAGATGAGCAGCGTCACCGTTAGCCCGATTGTGGCCGCAGTCAAAATCTGAGGGAGGTCCTTGTTATTCGGATCCGTACAACAGAAAATCACTAGGAGAAGTGGAGCTGTGCCCATGACCTCGGCAAAAAAGGCACGCGTCGGTTCCATGATTCTTCTGCAGTCGGCGGTAAGCGGTTTGCCTCCCGGATTGGGGAAGTACTCGCCGAACACCGAGGCACTGGCTTCGCTACCGGGTTGGCCGCGAACAATGAGGTTTCTTGACTCGAATTCTGAAATTGCCCCTCCGAAGAGCCCGTACAAAACAGAGGAGACAACGCAGATTTTAATTGAGATTCTCCTAATAGTGCCCGTGGGACAACGAAGGGAGTGTCAGCAAAAAGCCACCAGTCAACCCGACGCCTGTTAGGATATAGAGACCTAAAACGCCCAGGCATTGATTCACGGTCATTTCACTATATTTCTCCGTGTCAAACTTGCGGGAAAGGCCTGCAAAAAAGACGACCGCGAGGATGTAAAGGCCTCTGCCGCTCACGACGCTGGTCGGGCTGCAGAGATAGAGAAGTCCCAGAACAGCAGGTAGCGAAATCAACCAAAAATAGGGATGAATCCAATCGGAAATCCCGCGGCCATCGAGAATTCCGATGGGCAACAGGTTGAAGAGATTCATGTAGAAACCGATACAGCCGCAGTAGATTAGCCAATCCTGCTTAAAGACAACTCCCAGACACCAAAAGGCGAAGCAACCAACACCGCCAACCATGGGTCCCGCCAAGTAAACCATGGCGTCTTGCCAGCCGTTAAAATTGCCTTTGTTTATCGCGACTATGCCACCAAAAAATGGAATGAATATGGGAGCACTCAGCGGCTCACCAAACTCATACGCCTTAATCGCGTGGCCGAACTCATGGATGGTTATCAGCAAGACAATTCCCAGCGCGTTGTAGAACCCCAGCCACGTTGACTCGATTCCAACATAGAGGAGCAGCGACAAGATCGTCTTGATCGATAAGAACTTAAATAGCAGCAACGCTCCACCTCCCGCAGCTGCAAACATGCTCCCCATACTGAAAGATTTCTTGGGCTGGTTTGGATCGTGGGGATCTTGGGAAGGAGACATGGGCAGAAGATTAGCGAAGAGACTTCATTTGGCACCAAAATTTTGAGTAGGCCTTGAGTCGAACCAAACTTTCTTGTGGCAACTCTCCGTATTTAAACGAGTGTCTAGTGTCCCTATGACTGCGATCCCAGGAAAAGCTTTGTCGGTGGAGGGTGTGAAGCGATTGCTGCCGTGGCTGGTGGCGGTGGCGTTTTTCATGGAATCGCTCGACACCACCATTTTGGGCACGGCGGTTCCGACGCTGGCGACCGCCCTGCATGTGGCCCCGCTGAACATGAAATCGGTGCTGGCCTGTTATACGCTCAGCCTTGCGGTGTTCATCCCGATCAGCGGCTGGGTGGCGGATCGATTCGGCACACGGCTCGTTTTTAGTGCCGCCATCGCGCTTTTTACGTTGAGCTCGTTCCTGTGCGGGCTCTCGCAAAGCGTCGATATGCTGGTGCTGTTTCGGATCATGCAGGGGTGCGGCGGCGCGCTCATGATGCCTGTAGGGCGTATCGCCATGGTGCGCACATTTGCGAAATCGGAGTTGGTCCAAGCGATGAGCTTTGTCGTCATTCCAGGGCTGGTCGGACCGATGCTGGGGCCACTCGTTGGTGGGTTGATTGTTGCGCACTTTCATTGGAGTTTTATCTTTTTCGTCAATATTCCCATTGGCCTGGTCGGTCTCTATTTGGTCCACCGACACTTACCCGATTACCGTAGCGAGCAACGAATCCCTCTCGATTTACCCGGAATGATTTTGTTCGGAGCGGGAATTGCGCTGCTCTCGTATGTGCTGGAGGTTTTCGGCGAACACGGATTGCCACCGCTGGAGATGGCCGGGCTACTTGTTGTTTCGCTGATTTTGCTAGCGATTTACGGTTATCGCTCGACTCAAATTGCCCACCCGCTCTTGCGCCTTACGCTATTTCGTCTGCGCACATTTCAAGCAGCCGTTTTGGGCGGATTTATAACGCGACTGGGCATTGGCGGCATACCGTTTCTGTTTCCACTTCTCTTTCAGGTGGGCCTGGGCTTGAGTTCCACGACGAGCGGGCTCTTACTCATGCCTCCCGCGTTCGCCGCGATGTTCTTTAAGTCGGTCAGCTCCGCCGTTCTCGCACGTTTCGGCTACCGGAACATCTTGATTTCGAACACCGTGATCATGGGCCTGCTGGTGATGATTTTTTCATCCATCGGGCCGTCCACGCCTGTGTGGGTCATCGTGCTGGAGATGTTTTGCTACGGCTTCTTTAGCTCGATGCAATATACCAGCATGAACTCCCTGGTTTATGCCGATGTCGCTCCGGAGGAGACCAGTAAAGCAAGCACCATCGCCAGTACCATGCAGCAGATGTCGATCAGCTTCGGCGTCGCCGTGGCGTCCCTATCCACGGCGTTATTTGTGCCGGATCGTGCCCATTGTACGCCG
Organism: uncultured Verrucomicrobiae bacterium; assembly: GCA_963743595.1. Classification (GTDB taxonomy): domain Bacteria; phylum Verrucomicrobiota; class Verrucomicrobiia; order Methylacidiphilales; family UBA1321; genus CAVURW01. Next base: position 6 of record CAVURW010000288.1, on the reverse strand, counting down.
GTGGAA
>CAVURW010000287.1:0-9010 GCA_963743595.1 uncultured Verrucomicrobiae bacterium | reverse complement strand
GGACGGATGGTTTCGGAAGAGCCGCCATCGATTTGATACGAGAACGCGAATGGCATCGGATCGACCGAATTGATGTTCCAGAACAGCGGATCGCAGATGACCAGTTCAAGGGGATGCCAGCCGGCGTCCAGCACCGCCTCGCCCTTGCGAACCTTCTGCTGCATGTGGAAAATGCCGGTCTCTTCAATGGCCGTTTGCGTACCAACATCGAGCGTCACTGGCCCGCAGGAATCGACCGAGAATTGATAGACGCCGGGTTGCGGCGCGTGGAACCAGCCCGTGAACCGGTAGAAGCCTTTGGCCTGCTGTTCCAGCGGATGAGTCGGATTGGCATACGGCAGTTCTATGGAATCCAGGATTGCGGTGGCGACCGGCTTCTCTTTGAAGAGACTCGGCATCATCACTTTATTGGCTTCAAAGAACCCGCCGTTATTCCACATCACGGTCTTTTTTTCGTAGACGCGAGCGAGCACTCCGGGCCGGGAACCGCCGGGCGCTTCCGCCGTTCCAGGTTCTGGCGACATCACGTTAAACTTAGCCTGCAACACCTCACTGGAGGTGGGGCCGCACGGCCAAGCGGGATCGATCACGCGCGCTTTAAGCGTGCACGTTTGATTGATCGTCACGGAGGCGCCGTCGTACACCGGTGAATCGAGCGTGGGATCGGCCCCATCCATTGTGTAATGAATGCTCCCTTGCGTACTGATCAATTGAGAAGGCGCGGGATCGGGCAGACCCGGCGAATTCACCGGCTTGGCCGCCGGAACGGCGTTTTCGAGCGCTAGGGCGATATCGGCCGAACCGTTGACCTTATAGAGCGGCACCTCGTTTTCATAACGTGTGTAGCGCAGGTCATTTGCGTCGAATCGAGCGCCACGCACAATGAGAACGGGACGTGCCGGCGGCAGGTTGCTTGTAAGCACCGTTTTGTCACCACGCGACATTTCCAGGGCGGTCCGTCCTCCATCGGCAGAGCGTAATTGATACGTGTCGTTTTGATCTTTGAAATGGACGCTGAGTTGCGTGTGATCACTGTTCCATTCCGTGGTGGGCAGCTCCTCTTTTCGATAGATGAAGGGGTAGATGAGCACGCGATATTCCGGCGTAACGGCGTGTGCAGGAATGTTCAGCAGCGCGTATTCCCCGAAGTGTTGAAGGCTGGGTGGCAGAAATCCGTAATCGGTATTGCGCCAGAGCACGCGCACCAGGCAGAGCGGATCGCCCTCTTTCGGCGTGCGCTTGCCGGTTTTCGGATCGAGCGGCGTGTTGATGCCCAGGATGAGATCGTCATCGCGAGAGCCCGGTTCCGTGCCTTGGAATTGAACTTCGTTGCAGGTGCTACCATCCACCACAACGGTCTCCGGTGGCATGGAAATGCTCCAGTTGAACTGGTGCGATTGGCTGTCCTTTTTTGCATCATCGATCACCAAGACATACGGATGCGCACCCTTCGCCACGTGAACGGTACGGTAATCGGCATCCATCGGATTCCACAGCCGGTAGCTCTCCACAAATCGCTCCTCGCCACTCCAGAGACCATAGTCCGTATGCGCGTAGCCATCCTCCCACTTTACGGTGCGGGGGTTGTAAGCGATCTGCTGGTCGCGGTTGAAATCGAAATTGCCCTCAGCAAATGGCGCAAAGTAACCGAGTTTCACCGAGGGGAAATCGAGCGGATGCACCTGCGAGACCTTACTAAATGCATAGCCATCTTTTCCATCTCCAGCAGCGATGAGACCTTCCGGGCTCTCCTTTACGCCCAACCACGTGCCGGGCGCGGGCGGCCAGTGACACCCTTTCCCATCCACCGTAAGCATGTTCTCCAGGAACGTGGCTTTTATGAAGAGCATGTTCATGTCCTTCACCCAATTCACGCCGTTTTTCCAGAGCGTGAGTCGGTTGTTTTCTGAGCCTTCGTGACCGCCGTAAAAGAAGTCCTGTTTACAGACAAAGCCCACGTGCAAGTCATCCTTTTTCCACGAGTTGCGCGTGTCCACATAACCCCGCGTGTTGTCTTGCCACGTCAGCGGCAGATGCAGTTTATCGACATTGGCCTGGTCATTCCAATCGATCGGTTTTCCATCAGGTCCGGCCATCGGATCAATCGCGAAAAGCACCAGTAATTCCGGCGAAATACCCACGGGATTCGGCCACTTCGCGTCCGCATTCGTCAGGAAGTCATGTGTCGAAAATGAGGCGCTATAAAGGAAATCGATTCCCTCATCTTTCGGGTGAAAATAGTGCATCATCCAAATCACGTGAAACGCGGAAGCGCGCATTTCATCACGAATGTGCCATTGCCCATTTTCCCAGCGAAGGGCGGCTTGGAAGAAACGCATTTTGGCACGCAGGTGATCATGCTTCATGAATGAGGGATCGCGCCGGGCAAACGCCACAAACGCATTGTCATCGAGCCAGCCTTTGATCGATTCGTAGCACATGCCGTCGTCGTCGAGATACCAGTCGAGCATGGCGCGGGCTTTCTGAATCGCGCGATCGTACACCTGTTGATCGAAGTCCTTGGTGCCTTCCACCATCAGAATCAGGGGCACGTACTCGTCCATGCCAAAACCGAGGTGGTTATTGATCATGAAATGGTCTGGCTCCGTCATGAAATTCGAGATCCGGTGCTTCACAATTCGCCCGATCACGTGCTGCGCAAGTGCCTGCTCATCCGGCGTCATGAAATCATGGAGGTAATCGTAATCGGAGAGGCTGGAGACCTGCGCCGGATCGGGGTCGCCGGAAGCGATAATCGAACGCTCGAGTGACCACAGATTATCGCGGTCCGCCTGCAGATTCATCTTCTCGATTTTCGCGTCCATGCCCTGCAGCATTTTCACGAATTGCGCGGCGAGCTGGTGCCCCAGGCCTTCGTCTTTTGTCACCAACGCCACGAATGCCGAACGGGAACGTTTGACCCGTTCCCACATCACACGAAACGCGGCGGGAGCTTTATCGCCCAGAGCAATTCGCGCACGAATTTCATCGATGTCCGTGGGCGTGAGCAGGACGCGCGGATAGACACCCGGAGCCGGAGCTGGGCTCAACCGGGAGGGATCGAAACCGGGGTCGTCATACGTGATGTGGACCTCCGGCGATTTCGGCCAAAACGTGCCGCTTAGGGAATCGGTTGCGGGTAAAATCGCACGCGGCTGCCAGGTGGAATCTTGGTAATATTGACGGAAATTCGGGGAATCGGATGGAGGCGCGGGCAGTTGCGCGAGCGCACCGGAGACGCACAAAGTAGAGACGAGACCGGCAATAGCGACGCGTGGAAAAGTGGTCATGGAAAGTAGGGATTGAACTGGAGGGTACCGGGAAAGTTGCGGTGGCGATTCACCGAAATTAGGGTAACGTCCTCTTATGAATACATTTCTCATGTCGCGCCGTGCGCTGGTTCTCTCGTTTGCAACTCTATTTGTAACGTTTGGCGGATCACTCGCCCAGGCAGCAGATTTACAGGACAGCATTGATGACGCCGTGGGCATTATTCATCGGTTCAAAGATCTTCCGGAAGATGAGACGATTCCCGCCGACATCATTCGACATGCCAAGGGTCTGGTCATTATGAGCGTGGTGAAGGTGGGCTTTATCATTGCTGGGCACGGTGGTGAAGGGGTCCTTATCGCGAGACTCCCCAACGGCAGTTGGTCTGGACCCGTGGGCGTGGCGACCGGCGGTTTGGGAGTCGGTTTCCAAGCAGGCGGTCAAAATACGGAATTTGTGATTGTCCTGAACACTGACGATGCGGTGCGGGCTTTTGCTAAAGGCAGTAACGTGAAGCTGGGCGGTGAACTGAGCGTGGCCGCCGGACCGATTGGGCGCAATTTGAATGGCAGCGTTCTTCCGAACGCAGCGGTTTACAGCTACAGCCGGAGCGAGGGTCTCTTTGCCGGTGTGTCGCTAGATGGAGCGGTGATCGCCATGGAAAAGCAGACGAACGCCGATTACTACGGCGGCCATTACAGTGTACGCCGGATTTTATCGGGCGAGATTCCTGCACCGACCGGTGCGGCTAAATTGATCAGTGAATTGAGCTATTACAAAGCCGAATAATTACAAATAACACAGGTGTTTGCGAATACAGCAATTCACCTGTAACCTATAACAAGGAGGTATTCTTATGAATCATTTTTTATGGCATTGGCTCTCGATCGTCGTGGGGCTGCTCATCATTTCGCACATTCCCTTCCTGGGCATTTCTGCAGATCACGTGAGTTCGTTTATCTGGGCTGGCTTGGTTTTGATCTTTGTAAATGCGTTTATTCGGCCCATTCTGATCATTATTAGCCTACCTATGGTGTTGCTCTCATTGGGGCTGTTTTTACTCGTGATCAATGGCATCATCTTCTATTGCTTGCCGGAATTCGTAAGCGGATTTCACGTCGCCTCCTTCCACGGCGCTGTATTCGGCTCGATCCTGCTGAGCGTGTGCACCTGGGCGTTCGGTCACATCGGACGCTCGGAACGCGAGCAATTACGCCGCCCCGAAGAACAGAAACGTGTGGGTGAAGTCATCGATATCTAACTGGGCATTGGACGCACTATCTGAATAGAAAGGTTTGATCCTTTCTCCGATGGATCATGCTGTTGGTCCCTCATCCAAAATTGACAACCCGAAACGGACTGCACAGCGTCACTTTAATGGGACTCTCTCTAACAATGGCAGGAATCATAGGAGTAAAGCATCCTGGAGTGGGGTCCGCTCTAAAAGCGTATGCAACAAACTTCCAAAACGAGTTTCCCGATCAGCCAAGCTTGATCGGGAAAGGCCTTACTCTGTGTCTCGGCACCAACGGCGTTACGGCTGTTTTCGGTGAAACTTTTTCAAAGTCGGATCATGCCTCCGAGTTTCTGTCTAAATACCTGAAAGCTCCCGTTTTCTCGTTTCACATGTACGACGATGACTTCTGGATGTATCTGCTTTACCGGGAGGGCAAACTCATCTCGAAGTTTCATCCAAAACCCCGCTACTTTGACGAAAACGAAGACGTGGAGCCTTGGAGAGGTGACGCACAAATCGTTGCGGAGGTAGTTCCTGGGGTAACTGTGGCCTCAATCGAGAAATACTTTGTTTTTTGCACCCAAGAAAACGGTCAGGAAAAGGCATATCCCTCAGACCAATACCCGAGATGGGATTTTTGGCAGATCATAGATTTCATGGACAAACTTGGATTAGCGTACCCGTTTTCGGATGAGGACGATGATTCGTCGGACGGCTTTGAATCTGTCACTCTGTAAGGACCGCGTCCGTTGCGTCCTCACCTTTCTTCAGCTTGGAATTGATCCGTTTTCGCGGGATTTCTCCGAGCGAAGGCGCGCCTGAAGTTCAGCAGCTCGTTTACGATCCGCGATAGCAGAAAGGCGACAATTTATGCAACACAGGCACTGAATCTGCTCACTGAAAAGAGGGAGAAATCCGCGAAGATCGATAATTATTAGTTATCTAAAATAGGCAGTAGAGTTCAATATATGAAATGCTTCGTGAATAATTTACCCCTGAAAACAGGGGCCGTCCGGTAACATCTGCCCGATTTTTCGCGAGTTCGATTGCCTAATCACGCAGGCTCGAAGGCTCGTCCCTGTGAGACTCGAGCCGACACGTGCCGGCGCCAATTGTGGTATGACTCATGATTACAGGTCCCACAAAAGTTTAATTACAAAAAGGAAAGAAATTTATGATCAGACGTTTAATGGTTCATTTCAAAGGTGCTCTTCGTGTTAGCAAAAGCCGTAAGGGCCAAACGCTGGTTGAGTACGCGCTCATCTTGGCGTTCATTTCTGTGGTGGCCATCGCCGTGCTGATTCAGTTGGGCCATAATGTCAGTTCCGTATTCTCCGCCGTCAACAGCCAGCTAAAGACGGCCGAATCGAGCCACTAGTCCATTTTAATCAGGTTTAGAACTGTCGAGAGACGCGTGTCGTACGCGATGTTGAGATGGACCAGCGGTGAATGGCCCTGAAACCGGGTGCACAGCGTTCTTCGACTGAAGCTTCGCGTCCACAAAATTAGGGTCGACGGCTTGGGCGTTATCAGCTCCCTGCCGTGGACCCGATATTTTGATTTGAAAGGACTGCCAAATTCTCCGGTGTAGTGAGTTTGACTGCCCGGGCTAAAACTCTGCATGAACCCGCGCCGAAAAGACGTTCACCGGGCCACGGTCTGAGTTGTAAGCGGGGTTGGCGATGAATTGGTAATCCAGGCTCAGTTGCACGTGTTTGATGACTTGCCAATTGTAATAGGTTTCAAGACCGGTTTCGGGCGAGTAATTGAGGTTTCCATCCCCGATGAGCAGTCCATTACCTCCCGCCTGAAAAAAGCCTTTGCTATCGTTGCTGAGACCGTTCACGAAAGTTCCGAGCCCAAGCACATCGTTCGCGCGTCCCCACGGATTTCCCATCAATTGAAAACCGGTGCTAATTCCCCTATCAATATCCGTAAACGACCACGCTTGTGTGTGCCCATCGCGATAACTTGCGCGGAAAAAGACACCTAGATCCGAGGTGATCTCTTGATCGATGTTCAGGACAAATCCGTACTCGAAACGGAACTTTCGAGAGAGCGTGGGATCGAGCGTTCCCGGATAATTATTCAGCGTGACTCCATAAGCGCCCGAGTTCGCTTCCGTCAGCCAGCCGAGCAGCCGAATGGTGCCGGGATGTTTGTTGATGGTGATGCGTCGATCAAACTCCAGATCGTCCTGCCATGCTTTCAAGATATCGCCGTCATAACCCACTCCGTTTTGAGCACTGTCCACCATGAATCCACCCCACCGTAGAGCCCAATCCTTCTGGTTCAACTCCACCGTAACGCCTCCCGTGGAACCTAACGCATCAGATGCGTAATCGAACGCCCCAGCATTGAACAACGTCCAATTCATGAATTGGACGTTGCCGTTGTTTGCGTACGCGTTGGTATCAAACTGATCGGTGACCTGAAAGCGTCCGACAGTCAAGGTGACCCGAGAAATATCTTCCTTTTCAGCGAGCTGAGTTCCGCCGGAGGAGAGCTGTTCCTGCTCGCCGCCGAGTCCAAAAGTCTGCCGATAAAACAGGTGCGGAATCCACACATCGCCCTCGGTGTGGCCAAGCTTGAACGCGTCCGGATTCGTGAAACCCGCTAGACCGTGGGAATTATCAAATCCGTAACCCTGGTAATATTCCGGATTAAAATAGAGTTCACCGCCCGGCCATAGATGCGCACCCAAAAAAAGATCAATGGAGATCGTTTGCCGTAAGTTATCATCTGAAGTGAGGCTGTTCTGGCCGGAATAGGGCGAGCGAAAACCCGGCTGTCCCTGGACGATATCGGTGTTTTGAAAGTGAACGAGCCAGTTCTGTTGGGTGGCATCGTCTTCGTTCCACAGGTCTGACCAAATATCGCCTTTGGGCGGCGGGGTAGCTGCCGCCGCTTTCAGGTCCTTGGGATCGGATTTAGGGGGCGTGACCGTGGGCGTGGGGGTTTGAGCGCAAAGCACGGTGATGCTCAAGAGCAGAAGCAATGGAGTAAGGGTATGTCGCATGAGAATAGATTTCTTAAACGTAGCATCGGCTACAATGTGAATATTAAGCTACCTTTACTTGGCCGATAACGTCAATCCGATTATTACGTACCAAGATTCGAGGTCCACTCGGACTCTTCTGTGCAGCACCGCGTCCTTACCGCACCGGATTCGAGTGCCTATTCACTGCAACGTCACGTTACCTGGGGTTCATCCTCATGATGCGCTTGTCGAGAAGACCCGAGTTTACGGCGCCGTATCATCTGCGGAGGTTTTCACTTTCCGCAAGGGCGGCAAAGTCGAAACCGTGGTTGGCGGGGCTGGTGTTGGCTGGCCGGGTTTTGCTGGGGCGGTCGAAGGAGCGCTGTTATTCGCAGTACTCGCCGAAGCGCCGAAACTGTTTTGCGCAACGGTCGGCGGGCCATCGAGAAGGTTCGGATTAATCGGATCCAAGATGCGCGGGGAATCGGGCAGCCGACCGGAGGCGAGGGCGGAGATGCCGTAATTGAATAGCACCGGGATATCGGCCCATTTGTTCGGGCTATCCATCAGGGTCAAGAGCAATTCGTGTTTTTGGCCATTGATGATGCGGTCCACCGCAGCTGCATAGGTGTGGCGAGAGGTCACGGTCCAACCGGTCTTGGCAGGTCCCATGCCCGGATATTTACCCAGAAGCAGGTTATGGTTATGCAATTCTTTCGTCCCAGCCTGCGTCGAAATAACGTAGCGTTCTGTGCTGCAAATTGTGCGCAAGGCGGGGTGCGAAATCACCGCTTGAAACACCTTCATCAGATCGCGGCAGGAGGAATACTCGCGTGTGTACTCATTCGGCACAGGCAAGCCATTGGGGTTCGCGTAAAGAGTGTTGGAACATCCCAGATCGGAGGCCTTTTTATTCATCATGGCAACAAAAGCCTCGTCGCTTCCAGCCACTTTTCGAGCAAGCGCCCGGGCCGAGTCATTGGCGGAGAAAATCAGCAGCGCGTGGAGCAAGACATCCACAGAAACGGTCTCGCCGGGGCGGAGCGGAACCCAGCTCGGCTCCACTTTCAGGTCATCGGGAACGATGGTAACACTGCCATTTGTGCCGAGCGTTTCGTACGTGATTAACCCGGTCATGAGCTTCACGGTGCTGGCGGGAAGGTGACGCTCATCGGCGTTGCGCTCGCAAATAACCTTGCCCGTGTTCGCATCAACAAGAAGGAAAGACCGCGCACGAATGGTTTCCAACGACTGTTCCGTAAGCGGCTTGCCCTTATCGTAATCCTTGAAAACAAACGACTGTTTTTCTTCGTCCGCAGCCACAGCCGTCCCGATCACCAAGGTAAAGGCACCGAGCACCCAAATGACTTGGGATGTCAGTCTCCTATAAGTTTCGAGAAGAGAAGTGGGTCGCATGTTTCGTCAGTATCTTGGAGAGTTGAGATTTGAGTTCTGAATTGTCCGGGTCCGTGGAGAGTCCGCGACTCCAGGCTTGGATAGCCTCCCTCGGTCGATTTAACAAA
>CAVURW010000286.1:0-9718 GCA_963743595.1 uncultured Verrucomicrobiae bacterium | reverse complement strand
TTCGCAAGAGCGGCTGCCTGACGTCCGCGACGCCTTTTGACGAAACATCCGTGAATTTGTGCCGCGATCTGGACCTCGATATTATCAAGCTGGCCAGCTCCGATATCAACGACTGGTTTCTCATTGAAAAAGTGGCTGAAACGCGCAAGCCGGTCTCGTTTTCGACCGGTGGCTCATCGCTGAAAGACATCGATGACATCGTTAAATTTTTCACCCGGCGCGGCATCCCCATCGCGCTGAATCACTGCGTTTCCATCTACCCCACGGAGGATTACGAGCTCGATTTGAATCAGATCGATTTCCTGAAAGCGCGTTACCCCGGCATCACGATCGGGCTCTCCACGCACGAGTACAAGAGCTGGGACGCATCTATGATGATCGCGTATGCAAAGGGCGCACGGATTTTCGAGCGACACATCGATATCGACGCCGATGGCATTCCGGTCTCGCCCTACTGCTCGCAACCACACCAGATCGATAGCTGGTTTAAATCCTACAAAAAGGCGAAGGAGATGTGCGGTGGCAGCGGTCAGGAACGGCGGTTCATTCCGGAAAAGGAGACGAAGTATCTGGATATGCTCGTGCGTGGCGTCTACGCGAAGCGCGATTTGCCCGTAGGTTACGTGCTGGATCACCAGAATGTAGGCGACGATTTTTACCTGGCGATTCCCCTGCTGAAAGGGCAGCTCTCTTGTCGCGAAGTGATGACGGGCCAAAAGCTCGCCACGCCGATCGGCAAGGACTTCCCGGTTTACATTGATAACATCGATTCGCCGTACGCCTCGCAAGCGGCCTTGCGCCAATTCATCTACAATCGCGGTCTTTAAACGCTGTCTCAAAAATGCCGATTATATTGGATTATACTTCGTCCCCTTCATAAACTATTGCCCATGAACACACCCGAACTCGAACGCATCCGGATGCCGGAATTGCGAAACCGCGTTACCACCGCTGAAGCCGCCGCAGCCTACATTCGCGACGGAATGACGGTGGGCATGAGCGGATTCACGCGAGCGGGCGATTGCAAAGCCGTACCGCGTGCGCTCGCTGAACGGGCCAAGGAATCGCCCGTGCGTATCAACCTCCTTACGGGGGCGTCGCTCGGACACGATACCGATAAGCTTCTGTGTGAAGCGGGCGTGATCGCGCGCCGGATGCCGTTCCAGGTCGATTCCACGCTGCGCCGCAAGATCAATTCCGGGGACGTCGCCTTTATCGACGAACACCTCGGTGAAATGGCGGAACAACTTCGGCACGGGCACCTGAATCGCGTCAATATCGCCGTTATTGAAGTGGCGGCGATTACCGAGCAGGGCTATCTCATCCCCACGACATCGGTCGGAAACTCGGCTGCCTTTGCTGCCCAAGCGGATCAGATCATCCTGGAATTGAATCTCTCGGTCTCGGCCGAATTAGAAGGGCTGCATGACATTTTCACTCCAGAAGAACATCCCAACCGATTGCCGATTCAGGTCAATAAGCCTTCCGATCGCGTGGGCACTCCGTACATCCCAATCGATCCGAAGAAGATCGTAGCGATTGTTTTGACCGATAAACTCGATAGCCCCTCTTCCGTAGAAACTCCGGATGCTGAAACGGTGTCCATAGCCAAGCATCTCCTGGCCTTTCTGGAGCGTGAGGCAAAGCTGGGTCGTTTGCCAACGCCTCTACTGCCCTTACAATCCGGTATCGGAAGCATCGCAAATGCGGTCATGTACGGTTTTCAAGACAGCAGTTTTTCGAACCTGACCATGTACTCAGAAGTGCTGCAGGACAGCGCGTTTGATTTAATGGATTCCGGCAAACTGGTCTTCGCTTCCGCGTGTTCGATCACGGTGACGAGCGCGACGTACCAGCGCGTGTTTGGCAATATTTCAAAATACCGGGATCGCCTGGTCCTGCGCCCGCAAGAGATCAGTAATCAGCCGGAGATCATTCGGCGCCTCGGTGTCCTGGCCATCAATACCGCGCTGGAATGCGATATTTATGGCAACGTGAATTCGACTCATGTCGGCGGCACACACATGATGAATGGTATCGGCGGTTCCGGCGATTATGCACGGAACAGTCGCATCGCGTTTTTCGTCACGAAATCGACGGCCAAAGAGGGCGCGCTCTCTCGAGTCGTCCCCATGGTTTCGCATGTCGATCAGACCGAGCACGACGTCGACGTTCTCGTAACCGAAAATGGCCTCGCAGATCTGCGTGGACGAACGCCTCGGGAGCGTGTCCCGCTCATCATTGATAACTGCGCGCACCCTGCATTCCGTGAGGCGCTCCACCGATACGCGGAGCAGGCGAATAAGCGTGGCGGACAAACGCCGCACGTTCTAGAAGAGGCGCTGGCGTGGCACATCGCCGCGAATCGAGACAAGAACATGGCTGCCTACCGATCGAAGTAAAGAGTGTTTTGAATAGGCGAGTGAACTGATTTGATGGTCAAAACGGAAGCGATTTTTTGCGATCAGGATTTCAGCAACCTGCTAAGAGGTCGTTTTGGAACGCATGCGTTTTGAGCGCCTCAGCTTCCTAGACCTTGGATTTAGAAGTCAAAACCGCAAACTAAAACTCAAACCCTTCGAGTTTCTCGCCGGATGGATCTAGGAGTATTGTTTCATTCAATTGTGCGACTTCCGTAAAGATCTTTTACACTTCGTAATCGGTTCGGAAGGGTTTTGGCAGAGCTTCTTTGGGAGTTTGTTGGAGCCAGGCGACGAAGAGTTGGCGCTCTGGTTTAACTGTGCGTTGACCCAGCCACTCCAGCAGCGGCACCTACGCCAATTGGACCACACGGGGCGAGGAAATGACTTCGGCTGGTGGCGTCAGCCGTTCCCAATCAGAGACTCCAGATTTATTCAATTACACAGAAGGCGGATAGCATCCTAGTAGAGAATGCGATAGAAATGATCGTAAGAATGGGCATGCATCTTCCACTGCGACGGCTCGGCCTATCCCAATAACAATGGGCCCGTGGTAAGCGTCCATCTCACCCGTGGGTTTGAGGCGAAAAATGCTATTGATGGCTCCAACGCCACGTGTTGGAAGGCTGACCCTAAAGATGCCCATCCTTGGTGGCGGATCGACTTGGGATGGATCAAGCAGGTCCAGCGCTGCGAAATGGCTTTTGTCGAGCCGACGCTAGGCCACGCGTGGACGCTGGAAAAATCGAGCGATGGTCAGAATTGGACCCTTTGCGGAGAACAGAAAGATGCGGTCGCTCGGTCGCCTCACATCGCAGGCAATATAGGTGCGACCCGCTATCTTAGGATTACGGTCCTCGCGGGGAAGCCCGGCATTTGGGAATTCAAGGTATTCTAGCCCTCACTGCCGCTAACAGTGATGCGAGTGCAATATTAGATCGGCGGTCACGAACCGCCGCTACATACGGATCGCCTATGGATGCCTACCCCAAGATGAGACCGTAGAGACTCTATCGCAAGGTGCGACGAGTCTCTTACACGGCACGCGGTTAGATACTCGTCCGCAGATCGGTTGTCAGCGGGAAGGTCCGGCGAGCGGGTGTTTCCGGCTGTATGAAGATCGGGCCGGGTGAGTGACCGAAGGGGCGGAACCGACAGAGGCGTCGGCCTTCGGCTTCGTTCGCATTGATCGGCATGCTCGTCCAGTTTCGACCACCGGGACTGTTTACGTGGTAGACGCAACCGCCGAGTGAGCGACCCTTCCAGGTATCGACGAGATCGAACGTGAGTGGGGAGTGGATTCCGATTGTGGGGTGCAACGCTTCCGGTGGACGCCAAGCGCGGAACCGAACACCGGCTACGAATTGGCCCGGTGTGCCGGTCGGATGAAGATGAACGGTCCGGCCGTTGCAGGTCAAGGCATGACGACCTTCGATGGCGTTGTCGATCTTCACCTGAAGCCGTTCGACGGAGGAATCGACGTAGCGGAACGTTCCGGTGGAATTGCCCTGTTCACCCAGCACGTGCCACGGTTCCAAAGCATTGCGCAATTCAAGCTCAACTCCTTCATAGGCGACCGAGCCGACCTGCGGGAAGCGGAATTCAAGATGCGGGAGGAACCACTCGTACTTGAACGGGTAACCGCCACGGCGCAGATCATCCACTACATCCAAGATGTCTTGTGAGCAGAAATGTGGGAGCAAGAAGCGATCGTGCAACTGGGTGTCCCAGAATACCGGCCTGCCGTTCCACGGTTCTTTCCAGAACTTGGCGGTCAAGGCACGGAGCAAGAGCTGTTGAGTTAAGCTCATCTGGGCATGCGGCGGCATTTCAAATGAACGTAGTTCGAGCAGTCCGAGACGGCCGGTAGGCCCATCTGGCGAGAAGAGTTTATCGATGCAAAACTCAGCGCGGTGCGTGTTGCCCGTCACATCGATCAGGATGTTCCGGTAAATGCGATCAACCAACCACGGCGGGATGTGCCCGCGTTCCGGCGTTTGATCGAACGCGAGTTGAAGTTCGTACAGAGCATCCATGCGCGCTTCGTCGACCCGGGGCATCTGGCTGGTTGGGCCAAAGAAGAGACCGGAGAAGAGGTATGAAAGCGCCGGGTGATTCTGCCAATAACCGACCAAACTCTTGAGAAGATCGGGGCGACGCAGCATCGGGCTGTCCAATGTAGAGGAGCTGCCGAGCACGAGGTGGTTACCGCCGCCCGTGCCGACCTGCTTGCCGTCCAGGAGGAACTTATCGGTGCCGAGATGGCAATGACGCGCCTCTTCGTAGAGCGTTTCCGTGTTGAACACCAATTCCGGCCAGGAGGCGGCCGGCTGGAGATTGACCTCAATGACGCCGGGGTCAGGAGTGATCTTGAACACGTTGATCCGGGCATCATGAGCCGGCGTGTAGCCTTCGATCCGGACGGGGAAGTCCATTTCTGCAGCCACTTCTTCCACTGCGGCAATTAGGTCGAGGTAATCTTCCGTGTAGGCGGTCGGTGGCATGAAGATGTGGAGGCGGCCGTTCCGTGGTTCTGCGCAGATGGCGGTGCGGATGACGTTGTAATCGGGTTCGCCCATTGCAGAATCGGGCGTGTAGGCAACCAATTGCGAGCCATCTCCAGAGATGCGCTTGCGGCGCTCCGGCTTCGGCAGCGGTCCACGAGAGACAACAGGATCTTGCTCGATGATCTGAATATCGTCGCCCGTAGGAACCCACGGCAACGATTCCAGTGGCAAACGGTAGCCCATTGGGGAATCACCAGGGATTAACATCAGGCGATCGGTGCGCAACTTCCAGGCGGTCGATTGCCAGGGGCGATCGGGTAGGTAATTGGCGCGTTGGATCGGCAGGGTGTGACCGACGATATAGTCCAGACCTTGGCCGAACACACGAGCGAGACGTTGACGATCTTCCGGCTTCTTAATCTTCGCGTCCATGCTGGAGACGTTGTACGGCAGGCGACCCTCTTCAAAGATATAGTGGTAGGCGTCCTCATACGCATTTTGCACGAACTGCGTAGGCAAGCTCAGCCGTTCCGCCAGCAGCGAAAGGAAACGGGCCGAGTGCTCGTTTGTGGCACCGTAGTTCTTGTCACCGAAAGCAGTGAGAGCGGGGCGATTCCAAATTGGCTCGCCGTCCTTACGCCAGTAGCAGCCGTAAGCAAAACGGGGCAGGAGCTCGCCCGGATACCACTTGCCCTGGCCGAAATGAAGGAGCGCCCCATTTGTGAACCGCTTTTCCATGCGGCGCAGCAGGTTTTCGCTCATCAATTCCTTCTCGCGGCTCACTGCGGTGAAGTTCCATTCCAATCCATCGCGATTGAGTAGAGAAACGAACGTCGGTTCACCACCCATCGTGAGGCGAACGTCATTGGCGACGAGATCTTGATCGACCGCGCGACCGAGTTTCTCGATTTCCCGCCATTGATGTTCCTTGTAGGGGAGCGTAACGCGCGGTGTTTCGAGCACGCGGGTAACCGACATTTTAAAGTCGAAATGGACCTCCGCTTCATCATGCGCACCACTGATCGGCGCTGCCGTCGAGGGCTCTGATGTTGCAGCGAGAGGGATGTGCCCTTCGCCCGCGAGGAGACCGCTAGTGGCATCGAGACCCACCCAGCCGGCACCCGGCAGATAGACCTCCGCCCACGCGTGCAGATCAGTGAAATCGGTAGTCGGACCAGCCGCACCCCCATCTACAGGTTTCACGTCAGCGGTGAGCTGAATGAGGTAGCCGGAGACAAAGCGAGAGGCTAGGCCCAGATGTCGAAGTGCCAGCACCATGAGCCACGCGGAATCGCGGCAAGAACCGCGCTTCTTAGCGAGCGTCTCTTCTGGACTCTGCACACCCGGCTCCAGACGCACGATGTAGGCGACTGCATTGTGGACCAAGCGGTTCACCAGCACGATGAAGTCGTTGACGGCCAATTTATCCCGAGGGATCGAGGCGAGAAACTCGGCGAAAAGAGGCTCGATCGGAGCCTCTTCCAGGTACGGGCGTAATTCCTTTTTAAGGACGTCGTCATACGTGAACGGAAAATGCGTTGCGGAGTCTTCCAGGAAAAAGTCGAAAGGGTTAATGGAAGCCATGTCAGCCGTGACATCCACTTCTACAGAGAACTCGGTCGTCTTCTTCGGGAACGCCAGACGCGCTTGAAAATTGCCCTGGGGATCTTGTTGCCAATTGATGAAATGTTCCTCGGGCTTGATCCGCAGGGTGTAGTTCAGAATGGGCGTGCGGCAATGAGCTGCAGGACGAAGGCGTACGACTTGAGGGCCGAGATTAATGGGGCGGTCGTAATGGTAGGTGGTCTTGTGATTGAGCGTAACGTGAATGGACATGGGTTCTCCTAGAGTCGAGAGTCGACGACGCTAATAATACGCAGGTAATGAAAATGTCACGCCGAATGGCACGGTAAGGGCGATAATTATTTGACCGTTTGTCCGTTTATGTGGACGAATGCCGGGCGGTGGTAGCATTTATATGCCCGGTGACGTGATGGGCCAGGACAAACCGCAAGTACTGTAAAGTCCTCACCCTCAACATATTCCCCATGTTGAGACATCCATCGCCACTTGTGTTGATCATCGAACTGTTGCCACAAAACCCAAAGCATCTACGTCATCTTTGCTTTCTTTAATCCAGATTCGACATGACCCTGCACCCAAATCTGATGTCCTAAAAACATGTCACCGTCACTGAACCAAAAGTCAATAATCCCGTCCTTCTTTAACCAAATCGTCTCAAGGGTGATCAATTGCACGAAATCGTCTTTGTTCCATTCCAAATCGCCGTCGTCCTGCCAAGCGATGGCCAGACCTAACAACTCCTCAGCGGCGAATTCTCGAACAGCCTGATCCCATTTATCTTGGTCATTCAATATTGCATGGGCTCCTTTCACTAGAGTGGCCAGTTCCTGCGTAATTTCTGCATCCTCAAGGCGCGAGAGGTCTTCGGCGTCAATATCGAGAGCCAATTTTACGGGTTCACCTGTCCACCGAACCGTCCCAAAAAAGATTGCGATTTTACGGTCACATTTGAAAACGCCGTATGGGTCGACGACGAAGCTGAGTGGTCGAATTAAATCGGCAGCCTTTCTGGTCAGTTCAGCGTCCCGTGCGAAGCCAACCGTTTCTACCCAGAGCGCCGAATCTTCCAACTCCGAAATCCGCAACCGAACATGTACGATCGAGTGCTTTGCAAATTTTTGCCGCATAGCGTCTTTCGGCGCGTCGTAATTGAGCACAACCTGGAGATACCGTGGCTTCACCTCGCCCGCTAGGAACTTCCAATAATAGAGACGAAATCCAAACATTACCTCATTTGGGATTTCACTGACGATACCGATAACATCCTGAATAGGACGCTTTTGAAGATCCATACGGCAACGATCTCAGAAAGCCTGGAGGTGTAAACTGCATTCAGCCGAAACGCACAGTTCGCAATCTCTTTCCGTTTGTAGTACAAGTTTCGCGTCCGAAACAATCACCATGGCGAATCTCAAATCGATCTGGGCTCGAGTCGTGACGTATGTCCTGACGGGGCATGCGAAGGTCGGGTTTTGGGGACGGACCGGCATTTTGACGGCAGCGATCCTTCTCGCAGCCGTGCCGCTTCGCGAGACCATGGGCTACAGTTTTCTGGAATCGATCTGGCCCAGCGGCAAACCGGCCACGACGAGCGATCTGCCGACCGATGGATCACACCTGCCGGACTTCCAAAATCGTGTCGGCACCGGGGAGATCTCGGACGCGGCCGAGAAGCGGGCTGAGGCGAGCGCTCTTTACGCGCAGGGCGTCTGCTTTACCGCTCAACGCGATCCTGAACTGGCGGCGCAACAATTGAAACAAGCCTCTGATATCGATGGCATGTATCCCGATCTCCAGGTGCACCTGGCCAATCTCTACCTGCAAATCGGAAAGTCCGACAATGCTCTCGAAGAACTGGAAGCGGCCGCCAAGCGCAATCCCGATTCAGCAGAAATCGGTGCCTCGCTCAGTTACTGCCTCCGCTTGCACGGCCATATTTCGGATGCGGATAGCCTGGGCTACGAGGTCTTGCGAAAAGACCCCAGCCAAAGCTCGGCGCTTCGGGTGATTTTAGAGAATTCGTTCGATGGCGGCGCATTAGCGACCGGCCTGGATCGCGTGACCACGCTGTTTCAATCGCTGGGCGATAAAGTGCATGCCGACGACTGGATTTCCCTGGCGCGTGTGTACGATGAACTGGCGCGGTCCGACTCAAATACGCTCGATTCCGGAACCATCCTGCGGAACTTGGCGGGCATTTATCAGCAGGCCGCATCCGTAAAGCCGGAGTCGGGTGAGGCCTTGCGGCTCTTGGCGGAAACATATCGCGATCTGAACCAGCCGCAGGATTACCTGAAGTATTTGCAAAAGTGCAAGGGGCTCGATCCTTCAAATACGGAGCTGTTGGTGCGTTGCGCCTCCCTGGAGGAAGATCAGAACCAGCGCGACCTGGCGATGACCGATTACGAGACCGCTTATCGCTTGGATTCAGCGATGCCCGGCTTGGAAGATTCCCTGGCGCAAATCTGTTTGGAAACAGACCATTTCTCACAGGCGGCGGGACTGCTGGAGAGCCTGGTAGCGCAAGACAGTAATAATTTGCTAAGCCGGGTCAATTTGGGGATTGCCTACGAAGGGATGAATCAGACGCAAAAAGCAAAAGGCTGTTTTGATTGTGTATTTAATATGCCGTGCCCGACTGCCGAGCCCTTTTTGAAGCTCGCCTCCTTTCAAATTTCGATGAACCGTCTGGCCGATGCTTCGCACACACTGGATGTGGCGCGGCAGCGTTTCCCCAGCTCGGCCTACGTCTCGTTTTTGCAGGCCGTGGAGATGCGCCACGAAAAGCGCTACAGCCGGGCGCTGAGTTACTTCGCAGAAGCGCGGGATCTGGCGACCCGTTCTCGTATGGATATGATGAACGAAGATTATTTTTTGGAGGTCGCTACCACAGAGGCGCTAGCAGGAGATCGCGGGAAGGCGGAGGAGTTGTTAATCGATGCGCACCAGCGCTTTCCAGAGAGCCCGGCGGTCATGAATCAACTGGCCTATTTCTATGGATTAGAGAATCGCCATTTGGACGCCGCCCTAAGTTTGGCAGAGCGCGCTGCGGAGCTCCGACCGCAGGACGGGGAGATTCTAGACACGCTCGGCTGGATCTACTTTCAAGAAAATAAGCCAAATGAGGCTTTGCCTTACTTGCAACAGGCTTCTGAATTAACTAATAATAATGCGGAGGTGTGTCTTCATCTTGGTAAAGTTTTGACT
>CAVURW010000285.1:0-3804 GCA_963743595.1 uncultured Verrucomicrobiae bacterium | reverse complement strand
ACAGCCATCGTGGACTTTGGTAGCGGAAGCAAAAACAACACCCTTACCTTCACTTCGCTGGCTAATTTGTCAAGTACAGCTACACTTGACGTATTCGACTGGGGAAATACCAGCGGGAATACTTACGGTATTGGTGGAAATTCAGCGACCGATTCTGCTAGCAATACCTTGCAGGATCACTTGGTACTCTCTGCAGGAATTGGCACAGAATCCGTCGCTCTTGGGGATATCTATTTCTACAGTGGAAATACCACTTCCAGCGGCTTTCTGGGGACGGGCTATGAGCTTAGTTTTGGAGGAGGAGTCCCGGAGGAGATTGTTCCCACAGCCCCTGAGCCGTCCACCCTTTTCGCTGGGGTTTGTTTGGTGGGTTTACTCGCTTTTTCGAATCGGCGAATTCTAAACGACGCTTCTATTTTCGGAGTTCTGAAACGCTGACGGAACGGCGTTTGAATTTGGCCAAGGCATTACTGGCGCCAGCAAAGCAGATTGTTCTGATAATCTCCCGAACCTGCGGTATCAGTAATTGGAAGGTTCTCTCAAGAGTTTTTTAAGGCGGAGAAAGCTCCACTGACTCCGATAATGCAATCTGTGGGCACTTTTAGAAGAGCCCACAGTTCGTCGTGTTACGCGGGTTTGGCTTCGGTCTTCGGCTTCTCGATCGGTGCGGCGGCTGGCTTCGGAACGACTTTCCAGAAGAGTTCCTTGCTAGCGTCCCATTTCTCGAGCAGACCTTTGGCGCGTGTGCTGCCGGTCAATTCCTCGTGCTTCACAATGAAGCTCTGCAGCAATTCCACCTCTTCGGCAGCGGTCAGCCGTTGGGCGGTCACCATCGCAGGGTTCAGCTTGCTGGGGAAATCGCCGGTAAGATCGAGAATGTAGGCAACTCCGCCCGACATCCCTGCACCGAAGTTCTTCCCCGTCTTGCCGAGCACCACCACCGTGCCATTGGTCATGTACTCGCAACCATGATCGCCTATGCCTTCCACAACTGCACGCGAGCCGCTGTTGCGAACGGCGAACCGCTCGCCCGCCATCCCATTCGCATACAGCTCACCGCCCGTCGCACCGTACAGAATCGTGTTGCCGCAAATCGCGTTATCGGCCGCTTCGAATTTCGCGCCCGGAGTCGGTCTTAGCGCAATCTCGCCGCCGCTCATCCCCTTGCCCACGTAATCGTTCGCCTCACCGATCAACGTCAGGTGCACGCCTTTCACCAGAAACGCGCCCAGGCTCTGACCCGCGCTGCCAGTCAACGTGATATCGAGCGTTCCCGCTGGCAACCCCTCATCGCCGTAGCGATACGCGATTTCACCCGAGAGCTGCGTGCCTACGCTTCGATTGATGTTCCGCACGGCGTAGCGCAGCTTCAGCTTCGTCTTCGTCTGCAAGGTGCTCTGCGCGTCTTGCAAAATCACGTCGTCAAGCGGGCGATCTTCCAGCTTATCGTTGCGCTCCCATGTGTGGTAACGCGGCGTCATATCGTCCGGAGCTGGCCCCGTGAGCAGCTTCTTTAGATCGATCAAGTTCGCTTTCGGATGACCCGGCACGATCCGTTGTTCCAGGAACTCGGGGTGACCGATGATATCGTTCATCGAGCGCACACCGATGCTCGCCATCAACATCCGCACCTCTTCAGCCACACCGTTAAAGAATTGCACCACCATCTCCGGTGTGCCCTTGAACTTCGCGCGATACTTCTCGTCCTGGCTGGTAATTCCCACCGGGCAGGTGTTCAGGTGACATTGGCGAACGTAAACGCAGCCTTCAGCGACCAGCGCCGCAGTGCCGAAATTGTACTCTTCCGCACCGAGAAACGCCGCAATGAGCAGGTCCATGCCGTTCTTCATTCCACCATCGGTCCGAAGCGTCACGCGATTGCGCAGTCCGTTCAACATCAGCACCTGCTGCGCTTCGGCCAGACCCAGTTCCCACGGTCCACCGGCGTTCTTTGTTGAAGAGAGCGGTGAAGCGCCTGTGCCTCCATCGTGACCGGAAATGAGCACGATATCCGCGTAAGCTTTTGCCACGCCAGCAGCAATCGTTCCGACGCCTGCTTCAGCGACGAGCTTCACGCAAACTTTCGCGCGGGGATTCACCTGCTTAAGGTCGTAGATCAATTGAGCCAAGTCTTCGATGCTGTAAATGTCATGGTGCGGCGGCGGCGAGATGAGCATCACACCGGGCGTGCTCCGGCGCAGTTTCGCGATGAGCCCGCTCACCTTGTGGCCGGGGATTTGACCGCCTTCACCCGGCTTAGAGCCTTGCGCCATCTTGATTTCGATTTCCGTGGCACTCGCGAGATATTCCGCAGAGACGCCAAATCGCCCGGAAGCGACCTGCTTGATGCGGCTATTCTTGGAGTCACCATTAGGCAATGGTGTGAAGCGCTGACGATCTTCGCCGCCCTCACCCGAATTCGATTTCCCACCGATACGATTCATCGCAATGGCGAGCACTTCGTGAGCTTCCGGAGAGAGCGCACCGAGCGACATCCCGGCAGTCGTGAACCGACGGCGAATGTCTTCAATAGGCTCCACTTCTTCGATGGGAATGGGCGTGCCCGTCTTCAGTTGCAAGCAATGGCGCAAGGCGACCGGCGATGCATCTTTCACGGCCTGCACATACTTCTGGTAATCGTCCCATTTACCGGCTTTGTCAGCACCCTTCACACCCACGTACGTGTGGAAACTCTGAATCACCTGTGGCGAGTAGGCATGCAGCTCACCATCCCGGCGGAACCTATAAAAACCTTCATCAGAAAGCTTCGCATCTGTCGCGAACGCACGTGCATGTCGGGAGAGCGTCTCATCCGCGATGTCCACAAACAGAAGCCCGCTCACCGGGTTTTGCATGCCCTTGAAAGCGTAATCGATCACTTCTTGGTGAAGGCCGATGAGTTGGAACGTCTGCGCACCGGTGTAGCTGGCAAGTGTCGAAATACCCATCTTCGACATGATCTTGAGCAGACCTTTATTCAGCGCTTTGCGATAGTTTTTTGCCACCTCTTCACCGGTAAGGGTCAGGTCGCCGCTCTTCACGAATTCATTCAGCGTCGCGAACGCCGTATAAGGGCAAATTGCCGCAGCTCCGAAACCGAGTAAGCATGCGATTTGATGCACGTCGCGACACTCAGAGGTCTCCACGATCAAGCTCGTCTTGGCACGCAGATCTTCGCGGAGCAAGTGGTGATGCACCGCAGAGACCGCGAGCAGGCTCGGAATCGCTGCATGCGCCGCATCGACCGCTGTATCCGACAGAACGATGAATTTCACACCACCTTTTACGGCATCAGCCACCTCTTTACACAGTTCATCCAAGCGCGGTTTCAGCGCCTCACGGCCTTCGGCAATCGGGAAGCACATGGAAACGGTCGCGCACTTAAACGCCTCGCCGTTGAGCTCGCGAATCGCGGCTAGCTCCGGTCCCGTCAAAACGGGGGATTGCAGCCGAATCAATTTTGCGTGTTCAGGCCCTTCACTCAGCCAGTTTAATCGAGCACCCGCCAGCACTTCCACCGACATGACGAGCTCTTCGCGAATCGGGTCAATCGGGGGATTGGTTACCTGCGCAAAAAGTTGTTTGAAGTACGTGAAAAGCAGGCGCGGCTTTTGAGAAAGCACGGCCAGCGGCGTGTCATCGCCCATGCTTCCGATCGCTTCTTCGCCCCGCTCCGCCATCGGCCTGAAAATCACCTTCATCTCTTCGTCATTATAACCGGCAGCCAGCTGCTGCTGTAAGAGACTCGCCTTGGCACCGGCTTGGCACTCCAGGGTCGGAATTGCTTTGATATCAACCAAGTTT
>CAVURW010000284.1:0-8674 GCA_963743595.1 uncultured Verrucomicrobiae bacterium | reverse complement strand
CCTTAACCCAGAGTTCCAGATAAGGCGGCTTGGCTTTGGTCACGCGATTGGAAACGTAACCTTCCATCGTTTCACCCGTGGAAATGGTGAGCGTAACATCGCCGCGATAATCGAAAGCTTGATCAATCGCCTCGAAGCGATCCTTTTCCGTTTCGCACGTAAAGACGCGACCTTGAATGGATTCATTCCGGATTACCGGGATGGACTTGTTTTCGGCTGGCATTCTAGGCTCCCAAAACCGTCGCTTTAACCGTACGGCTGAATCCGCTCCACGACCCGAAAGTCGAATCGACGGCACTCGGTTCGTAGCCGCAATGCACCATGCAATCGGTGCACTTTTCATTGCCGCTCTTGTGACCGTATTGATCCCAATCGGTCTCTTCCATCAATTCCTTAAAGGTCGGCACATAGCCATCTTGCAGAAGATAACAAGGCTTCTGCCATCCGAAGATGTTGTAGCAGGGGCTGCCCCAAGGCGTGCATTCGAAATCGACGTCGCCAGCGAGGAACTTCAAGAAGAGAGGCGAGAGGTTAAATTTCCATTTCGACTTCGGATTTTGAAGGATCTGTTTGAAGAGTTGCGTGGTCGTGGCGCGATGGAGAAAGCTCTGTTGATCCGGGGCTTTTTGGTAGCTGTAACCGGGCGAAAGCATCATGCCTTCCACGCCGAGGGCCATCATCGTATCGAAAAACTCGCGCACATGTTCCGGGTTTGTGCCGGAGAAGAGAGTCGTGTTCGTCGTCACGCGGAACCCTCGTTTCACCGCTTCTTTGATCGCCTCGACAGCGATTTCGTAAGTACCATCGCGGCACACCGCCGTATCATGCTCGTCCTTCAGGCCGTCCATGTGCACGGAAAACGTGAGGTAGGTGCTTGGCTTGAAGAGATCGAGTTTCTTCTTCAAAAGCAGGGCGTTTGTGCAGAGGTAGATATACTTCTTGCGAGCGACTAAACCCTCCACAATTTTATCGATTTCATTGTGGATGAGCGGCTCTCCACCTGGGATGCTCACCATCGGTGCGCCGCATTCTTCCACGGCGGCGAAGCACTGTTCGGGCGTCAGGCGCTTATTGAGAATGTGGTCGGGATATTGAATTTTTCCGCATCCGGCGCAGGCGAGGTTGCAGCGGAACAGAGGCTCCAACATCAACACCAGCGGGTAACGCTTTTTGCGTAGAATGTACTTTTGATTGATGACGTAGGATGCGACCGTCCACATTTGAGAAATCGGAACCATAATTTATGTAAGTGCCCTTAAGGTTAAGTGGGGGAGGCTACGATAACAAAATCTCGGCGTCAAGCTACTCATCTGAAATTGAGGTGGGCACAACTCGATCTCAAGGAAGACTTTGCCCGATTTCGCACGGTTTGGGTTGCCATAGCAGCAGAGTAGGTTGAAAAACATCTTGAGAGGTCCGCCCTCAATCGTGCTATCCTTGCACGCTAGGCAGACCTAACTAGTCCGCACCCAACCCAACTTCTAAATTAAATGACCAATAAGGACTCTAAGCATAAAATCAGTCCTGGTACGAAAATGGCCGCTGAGATGCGTGCAAAGGCCAACAAACTGACCGATGCACAACGGGACGAGTCGATGTCCAATGCGATGCAAATAATCTATGGCAAAGGGGACTCAAAAGTTTCAAGCTCTGTTCGCCGTTGACACAAATGTTCTGATTGATTGGGCTAATGGTCATGAGGATATTCCCGACTGTTTCGATCTAATAAAAAAAAGAATTCCAGGGGCAGTAGTTATAGTTCCTCCTACTGTCCTTCACGAATTAGGTCACTTCGTTAAACACGGTTCAGGTGAACTCAAGAAGAGCTCTATAAAGGCTTTGGAGCTGGTTCGGGACGAACCTATGCTTAGGCCGCTTAATTTGGTGCCTGTCGGACATGGAATCGTCGAAGTCAATGCATGGAAGATTCAAGAAAAAGGTTTGATCGATTTCGAAGAAACAAATGATGCGTATATTCTTGCCGAGGTGGCTCTACTGGACTGCACGGTCTTGTTGACCAGCGATTCTCATCTAACCCATATTGATCATAATAAACTTTCCGACTTAATGAACTCCTGTGACTGCGTTTGTCCAATAATCTCAACCCCACAGAAAATATTAACGCAGTTTTCAGCTCCGACCAAATCGAAGGGGCGGAAGCAACCATAACTATGTCTACCCACTCTTCACTCTCGCTTTCGCTTCACGATTTCTGCCAGCTCGCCGCTTCAGGAAACGTCATCCCGCTTTTCAAGGAATACATTGCCGATGCGGAGACGCCGGTTTCTGCCTACGCCAAGCTGCGCCAGGGCGAGCACTCATTTCTGTTTGAATCGGCGGAGGGCGGTAAATTCTCCCGCTACTCGTTCCTGGGCACTCAACCGCTCTGGACGTTTAAATCGACGGGCAAGGACGTCATTTTGACCGAGCGCGGAATCGAAAAGCATTACACGATTGCGGATGATCCGCTGCACGAAATGGAACGGCTCATGGCCCGCTATCGCGCGGTTTCGCAGGCCCAATTGCCGCCCTTTTGCGGAGGTCTTGTCGGCTTTATCAGCTACGAGGCGGCGAGCACCTTTGAACCGGTGATTCCGCGCGCGAAAAACAACGATCTCGGGTTGCCCGATACCTTTTTCTTCCTGGCGGACTCGGTCCTGATTTTCGATCACCTCGAGCGCTCGATTAAGATCGTCGTCAATGCGATTCTGGATGACGAAACGGCGCCCGAGATCGCGTATCAGCGCGCCGTCGATAAAATCGCGCAACTTCAGCATCTGCTGGAGCAGCCCGCCTCGAAGGCCCGGCTCTTGCCGAAGGTCAGCCACGTCGAGCCACTGGACCCGCAGATCAACATGACGCGCGATGAGTACGTGAAGATGACGGAGAACATGCAGGAATACATCCGCGCTGGGGATATTTTTCAGGTGGTCCCTTCCCAACGATTTGAGGTCGATTTTCCAGGGCAACCGCTCGATCTTTACCGCGCACTGCGGCTCGTTAATCCCTCGCCTTACATGATTTGCATCGAAGTACCTGGGCTAGCGCTCGTCGGCGCGTCTCCGGAACTGCATGTTCGATGTGAATCAGGCAAGGTGCAAATTCGGCCAATTGCCGGAACGATTCGCCGGGGGGATTCGGCTGAGGAAGATGCGCAGCTAGCGGAAAAGATGCTGGCCGATCCCAAGGAGCGGGCGGAACATGTCATGCTCGTCGATCTGGCCCGCAATGACGTCGGGCGCGTGTGCCAATTCAACACCGTGAAAGTCACCGATTTCATGATCGCCGAGAAGTACTCGCACGTCATGCACATTGTCTCGAACGTGGAGGGGCAATTGTCGCCGGGCCACAGCGCGTTTGATGTGATGCGAGCAACGTTTCCCGCAGGTACGGTGACCGGTTCGCCGAAGATCCGGGCCATGCAAATCATCGCCGAACAAGAGCCGACGCGCCGGGGTTCTTACGCGGGGGCAGCGGGTTATTTTGGGTTTTCGGGCAACCTCGATTCGTGCATCGCGATCCGGACGGCATTACTTCGAAACGGAAAGGCGTATGTGCAAACGGGTGGCGGATTGGTGGCCGATTCGACGCCGCTGGGTGAGTACCAGGAATCGTTAAACAAGGCGAAGGGCACGTTGAAAGCGCTGAGCATCGCCAAGCGTTATTTGGTCGAGTAGATGGCAATAAATAATGGCTTTAAAATAAGCTCGACAATGAAACCTGCTTATTGAATCATCCGGGTGTAGTTTCACTCTTTTATGCCTGATTCCCGAGCTTTTCTTGAACAACTTATTGCCCTGGGAGAACGCGCGAAAACCCAGCCTGTGGAAGTGCAGATCGAACTGGACCACCTCTTCGAGCAAAACCCCGAACTGAAAGTCGCAGCAGATCGTATCATCCAAGGTGCGCGACCTGAAAACGTTCCGGCCGATGATCGGTCTCCGGAAATCACGCTGACCCCGCCGAGCAAGGAGGTCGCATTTGTCTTCGATTTTGACGAGACATTGACCAAGAAAAATACGGCCTGGCCGTTTGTTCAGGAAGCCACCGGCCTTTCAGCGGATGAGGTCGCCCAGCGTTTGCAGAAGTTTAAGACGCAAGGCGTCCACGCGGGTAAAGTATTTGAAGCATTAATTACGGAGCGTTTTCACGAGCTGAACGAGGAAGGTCGCGGCCTGAAGAAGGAAGATTTCGCTGGTTACTGCGCAAAGTTTGAGCCGGCAGAGGGGTTAACCGGCGAGAATAACTTTTTTGATCGGATGCGTTCCTACGCAGCAGAGCGCGGGCTCCACATGCAATTCCACATTTCGAGCGCGAATATCGAGAACATCCCTGCCAGTTCAGTGATTGCTCATGAGTTCGATACGATCAGTGGTCAGCGGCTCATCTTTAACGCCGAGACCGGCTTCGCGGAATCGTTTGGGGAGGGGGTCGATTTTACAACAAAGACCCGGCACGTTTCGCAGATCAGCAAGGGCATTGTCGATGAATCGCGAGACGATCATCTTCTGGTGAATCGCCGGATGCCGACTGTGGTTCCGATCAAGAACATGGTGGCAGTGGGCGATGGCGAGACCGATGTGGCCTTTATGGCAATGACGCAGTCGCACGGCGGTGCGGCCTTCGGTGTTTTTGAGCCGGAGCACCCCACGCATAATACCGAGATTCTTCGGGAAGATGCGCGTCCAACTGAACTGTTGGCTAAAGATTATCGGGAAGGCTCGCCGTTAGACATGGCGTTCAAATCGCAAATCGATAAAATCGCGGTGCGTGTCCAAAACGACCAAGCGATTTACGATAAGACCGTCGAGGGAAAGACGATGGCCTCTTCAGAACACGCTGTGGAAGAAGCCCACGCCGTAAAAGCCTAACGCCCAGACGAAAATTTTATGATGCCCATGCTCCAAGACGGTCCCACGGAACGGGAGAAAGCTGCTCAACTTCTTGAAGACGCCCGCCAAGCGCTGTTGATCGGCGAGCCGGTCGTCTGTCTGAAAGTGCTTCACGCCATGGGGCGTAACTCGGATTGGCTGGAGGAGCAGGAGCTTTTCGAGGCCATCACCCTAGGAGCTGCTGCGGCTTCCATCATTGCGAATCGCGAGATTCCGGAAGAGTAGTTTTGTTTTAGCGGCACGCTGCCGCACCACGCAAATTTGAGAGAAAGTCGAATGAAATGAGTCGCCGCCACACTGAAATGGACGATCTGGTCCAGGAGAAAATCGATTTCCTGGAGCGGATTCCCCCGGCGGCAATTGCCGCTACCCACCCCGATTTACCCGGCGCTTTTCTGGAAGAGAATACCGCTCGGTTACTGGATCGTGGAGGCGATGATTACCATGCCATTACGGAAGAATTTGGCCGTCAACGTCCGAAGTACGTGAAGAGTTTGGTAAACAATCCCACAGGCTATGCGCTGGCCCTTCTTGCGGTTGGTGAAGACGGTGTTGAGCAAATGTTGGACGGTAAACTTCCGCGCCACCAAACCGGCATGCGCAAGGATCGTGAGGGAAATCGTGTTCCTGTTTACGAGCGGTTTAATGTTCACCATATCTTCCAGAAAAGTGCCGAGAGCGTTGATGGTTCGTTGGACGTGAATCACCCGGACAACTTAGTGGTGATCAATACCTACAAGAGCGATAATAACCGGGAAAACGCGCACTACTACTTTCACGCACTTATTCTTCACCCGCAGACCGTCGGTACCGCTGGCGAGGAATTGCAGTACTTCTCCGCTAAGCCCGGCTTTCCCGTTTATCCCCCATGCACGCAACCGTTTAGCACGGTCGAAGAGGTGCAGGATCATCTCCACTCGCTCGATCCTGACGCGCACCTGCCGGATGATTGGGCCAAGAAGATCGTTGCGTTCTCAAAAGTCTGCGGGAACAAAGCCTTTGAAGTTCCGGAGAGCTACCGCAAATTAACCGATGAATTTGGTGATATGGCGAGTCTCCGCAATGAAACGTCGAAAGCGACGGCTCGTGTGGCTGTTGCTGAAGAGGCCGCTAACTTTGCGGCAGCGCATTTACCCGCAGGTGCGACCGTTCGTGGCGAGGTCTTGCCTGACGATCACATCCCCGCCTTTCCCATTCCGATCATCGACAGCGAGGCCAACGTGACTTGGCCGAAGGGTGTACGAAAACCCGAAATACCCGGTCGCCCGACCAAATCGGCTGAATCGGAAGGGATTGACAAACCATTACACCTCCCGGAGCATTCTTCCCACGACGAGGAAGAAAGCTCTTCCATCAAACATTAACCTCGTTAGTCTCACTATATGCCTACTTATACTCCACTGCTTGAAAAATTAAACGAAGCTGCTCTGGCAGATGCTGGCTTCCCGATGGACCGTTGCCCACTGGAAGAGGCTGAACGCTTCGCGGCGCGGGTCAAAACTCAACTCGGTGTTGACCTTCCTCAAGAGTATATCGATTTCATCCAAGAAGCCGACGGCTTTGCTGAAAACGGCGTGTTCCTCTACAGCGTGGATCAAGAAGATCCGGAGATGCAAGGGATGCCGAGTGTGATCAACGAAAACATCCAGTGGGGAATCGCTGCTAAGGCCGGTACGGAATGGCTTTATCTGGGGCACTCCGATCTTTGGCTCTACGGGCAAAACCTTCAGACGAAGAAGTTTCACGCCCTGTATAAGGACACCGTGAAATCGATCAAAGAATTCGAAAGCTTTGACAATATGGTGACCAACATGATGAAGGAAGCGTTGGGCCTTCCGATGCAGTAGTTTCTCATCGAATTTTCTTGATTACAATAACAAGCAGCTTATACTCCCGGAACCTATATGGACTACACTGACCGCCGTCCCATGGACGCGCAAATTGAAGATAAACTTCATCACCTCGAAAACATCCCCGTGGATGCTATCGCCAAATCTAACCCCGATTTCCCTGGCATGTTTCTCCAGGAAACTCATGCTCAGCTCCTGGATCGGGGCAGCGAGGCCTACACCGCCGTCGTCGCGGATTACGACCAATTTCGCCCGGAATTCTTGATGGGTTTGGCAAATAATCCCACCACTCGCTCTCTCGCTCTCCTTGCTGTCGGCACGGAAGGCGTGGAACTCATGGAAAAAGGAAAAGTTCCTCGTCACGAAATCGGTGCTTACACAGACCGTAACGGTAACGAACGTACCAAGTACGAGTATTTTAACTGCCATCACATGTTCCAAAAAAGCGCTCGGGACACCGAAGAGGACCGCGTTATCAATTCCGCCGATAATCTTGTGCTGCTGAACACCTACCGCTCCGATAACTCGCGCGAAAACGGTCACCACCATATTCATGGTGCGATCTTACATCCGCAATCGAATCTCGGGCCGGGCGAAGAGACCCACATGTACATCGTGAAGCCTGCCTTCCCGATCTTCCCGCCGACGACACAACCTTTCGCGACCAAAGAAGAAGTGCTGGAACATTTGCACTCCCTGGATCCTCATGCCGAGCTACCGGATCAATGGGCGGAACGTATTGTTGCGTTCTCTCAAGCGTGCGACATGAAGCCCTACCAAGTTCCTCAAGAACAACGTCGCGTGACGAATGCATTCGGTGCGATCTACTTCGCTGAAGATGACGAGAGTCAAAAAGTCGCCCGTGATAAAGCTGCCGAAATGGGCGAGAAGTTCGCAGTGCGCTACTTACCCGAAGGTGCCACAGTAAACGGTAAAGATTTGCCCGAAGGACATGTGCCCGAGTCGCCCATGCCGATCTGGGATGGAGTGAGCGATAAGATCACCTGGCCGAAGGGCGTGGAGATCGAAAACGGTGCGCCAGTGAAACCCGCGGGAAACCACGAGAGCGATGCCTTGACCATGGACGGTTACTTCGAGAAAAAAGGCAAAAACAACTCGTACGTGGCTGTTATCACGGGTGAAAGCCGCCAATACGGATTCGAGCGCCAATTTGTCGAACCAACGGAGGTCGCCTGGAAAGGTGTTCCGGGTAAGCAATTTGGTGGAGTGAAGACCTGGGAATTACCAGAAGACGTGATTCTTGAAACCAAGATGTTTGTTGATCGTGATGCGACTCCGGAAAAGAGCTTCATTAAGGTTCACAACGGCGAGATGCAGGAAATGACTCGGGAAGAGGTCGTGAAGGAACTACGAGCCAATGCCAAGACCAAGGGCAAGGGTGGCGAAGAGCCGTTGACGATGAGCGACGAGCCGAAAGTCTCTCACGGACATAGCGAAGGTCATTCGTCGAAGATGTAGGCTGAGCTTGCCAGGGAAGGGGCTGGGTGTATAATGTACACTCATGACCGCTCTTACCGCTCTCAAGGCCAATATCGTTTCCCTCGAACTCGACGCCATCGTCAATGCCGCCAATGAACCGCTGCTCGGTGGTGGCGGAGTCGATGGCGCGATTCACCGGGCTGCCGGGCCTGAGCTGCTGGAGGCGTGTCGCGCTTTAAAGGGCTGCAAAACCGGTCACGCCAAACTGACCCTGGGCTACAAGCTTCCGGCCAAGTTCGTCATCCACACGGTGGGACCGATTTACCATAGCCGATCCGAAGATCCGATCCTTCTCGCCTCCTGCTACACCGAATCGCTGAAGTTGGCGGTGGAAAACCAGGTGACATCAATTGCGTTTCCGTCGATCAGCACGGGTGCGTATCATTATCCCATTCAACTGGCGGCGGCCATTGCCGTGAAAACATGCCGTGA
>CAVURW010000283.1:0-9030 GCA_963743595.1 uncultured Verrucomicrobiae bacterium | reverse complement strand
GATCGCTGGGGGAGCTGAAGCGCCGCTCTCGCCCTTAACATTCGGTGCTTTCGATAAAATCAAAGCGATGGCCAAGGAAAAAAAGAGCCCCGCGCACGCTTGCCGCCCCTTCGACCGCACCCGCGACGGCTTTGTGATGGCCGAGGGCGCCGCCTGCGTCATCCTGGAGACACTGGAGCATGCCCAAAAGCGAAACGCCCACATCTACTGCGAAGTGCGCGGCTATTGCCTCAATAACGACGCCTATCACATGTCCTCCTCATTGCCCACGGGTGAAGCGGCAATCCAGGCGATGAAAGACTCCATCGCTCAGGCCGGTCTCGAGCCGAGCCAGATCGACTACATCAATGCCCACGCCAGCAGCACCATGATGAACGATGTTACTGAGGGCAAAGCCATCGCCGCCGTCTTCGGCGATAAATCCCCGCCCATCAGCGGCACCAAGTCCTACTACGGCCATCCGCTAGGTGCCACCGGAACGGTCGAGGCGGTCATCTGCGCGCTGGCCATCGAGAACCAATACATCCCGCCCACGCTCAACTGCACCGAGCTGGACCCGGAACTCCCCGCCAGCCTCGACATCGTCCGGCTCCACGGCCGCCCCCACAAGGTCGATCACGTCCTGACCAATTCCTTCGGATTCGGCGGGATCAATTCGACGCTGATTCTTTCGCGGTTTCAGGGGTAGGGATTAAAGTTTCTGGCAGCGATCCTGCTTTTAGGAAGCTAAAGGCACTGCGCGCATGCGGTTCGACGTACATTATTCTAATTATACATAAGAATACATTTGCGTCCACTGCCTCCCATCCGCATCAGTTTTTTTACCCTTTTTATGCTTGATCATTTGCACACCACCGCGTTTGGCATCATGGTACCCCGATGAATCCTCCGAGCCTGGAACTCAAATCTGAACTTCAGACTGCTTACCACCAGTTTGAAGCGTTCATGGCTCGTTTCTTCTCCACGCAGACGGAGCGATTTTCCTACGGTCCCATTTTCGAGCCGCTTTACTGCGATCTGGCGGAATATGTCTGCCGACGCGGTAAACGCATTCGCCCGCTCCTCTTGCTCAGCGGTTATCGCACGTTCGGCGGTACGCGTTCGCTAACGGACGAGCATTTGCTGACAGCCGCTCTTTCGATGGAATTGCTGCATGCATTCATTCTGATTCACGACGATATTATCGATCAATCGGACCGACGCCGTAATTTGCCCACATTGCATAAAGTTTTGGAGGAGCGCGTGGGTAAAATTCCGGGAGCAGCGCGAATTGGTCAAAACGTGGCGCTCGTCATCGGTGACATCCTATTTGCTCTGGCAATTGAAACGCTCCGCAGCGCCGATTTTCCACCCGCCGCCCGCGACGCCGCGCTCTCTCGATTTTTACGGGATATCACCGAAACGGGCGTGGGAGAAATCTCGGATATCCTCTTCGGCGTGCGTGATATTGCGCGAATTACTCGCAGCGATATTTCACAAATGTACCTGCTGAAAACGACTCGCTACACCTTTGAGGCACCACTCATTATTGGCGGTTTGCTAGCCGGTGCCGACGCTGCGATTCTCGATCCTCTGGCCAAGGCAATTGAACCGATGGGCATGGCTTTTCAAATTGAAAATGACCTCAATGAATATCGGCAATTTAAGGCGGACCGGATGCATCAGAGCGATCTGTTGGAGGGCAAGAAAACGTACTTGATGCGTGTGGCCTTTGAGCGGCTGGATGATGTTGATCAGAGCATCCTGCAACTTTGCCTAAGCGCGATTATTCCGAATGATGCGAGCATGGGTAAAATCGAGCAATTGATCGATAAATCAGGTGCAACTGCGGTCCTAGCTCAAGAGATGGAGCAGCTCTTTAATAAGTCGGTGACGATGCTGCAAAGCATCGAGAGTTTAAGCCCGGATCAACGGGAAACACTTCTCCAGACTTTCCATCTGATCCGTAAGTCTGCACAGTGTGCAACCGCCGGGCCTCGCTAGTTTGTTTGCGTCCCCGCGAGACCATCTCAATGCCCGACCTACTGTTAGACTCCCGCCAATCTTGTCGGGAGATGACTCGCCACCACGCCACCACATTTTATTTCGCGTCCCACAGGTTGCCGCTGGCCAAGCGCCAGGATGCTTATGCGGTCTATGCGTTCTGTCGTTACGTGGATGACCAGATCGATCTGGCCCCGTGCCCATCGTCCCGGTTGGTGGCGTTGAATCATCTGAAAGATTTGCTTGAGGCGGTTTACAAGCCGGGCGTCACGATACCGCCAGATGATCCACTCCGCTGGTTGCCGGCATTTCAAGAGACCCTTCTGCGCCGTCAAATTCCGCGAAATCTGTTTGAAGATCTACTGCTCGGCGTGGAGATGGATCAAGGCACGGTCCGGCTGGCTAGCTGGCCGGACCTGGATGTCTACTGTTATCGAGTTGCCTCCGTGGT
This sequence comes from uncultured Verrucomicrobiae bacterium, assembly GCA_963743595.1. Lineage (GTDB taxonomy): Bacteria > Verrucomicrobiota > Verrucomicrobiia > Methylacidiphilales > UBA1321 > CAVURW01. The sequence goes on along the minus strand of CAVURW010000283.1, from coordinate 6,596 downwards.
TGGACTGATCATGACCTACATTCTTACTGAGCCGAAGGCGGACCTGCTGGAACCGGCCAAGGATCTCGGTACAGCGATGCAGCTCACAAATATTCTTCGCGATATCGCTGAAGATTGGGAAAAGGACCGCATCTACATCCCGCTGGATGAACTGGCACGATTTGGTTTGAGCCCGGACGATATTGCGGCGAAGCGCTTGAACGATCCCTTTCGCGCGATGATGCGTTTTCAGATCGGTCGCGCCCGCCAATACTATGAGCAGGCAGAGCCGGGCATTCGCGAGTTACCGCGGGACGGCTCGCAACTCACCGTTCGCCTGATGAGCACGATTTACGGTGGTATTTTGGACGAAATCGAGCGGGTGGACTTTGATGTGTTTAAAGGACGCGTGCGCGTTTCCACCACACGCAAGATTCGACTAGCTCTTTTAACATGGTGGAAGTGAGGCGTTGACCTCGCCCGACATCGTGCCAGCATAACGCCACGCACATGATGGGATCTAAGCAATTATGGGTGACATGCATCTATTTTGCGGTGTGTACCGTGCTTGTGGAGATTCCCCTCGCCGTTCCGATCCGGCCTCAAGTTGATATCGCGCCCGACGTATTTACGATTTTAGCGGGTGCCCAGCGGATGTATGAGGGGCTCATTCCTTACGTCGATTACGACACACTGCTGGGCCCTTTTCCGAATTTTCCGATCGTAGCGGCGATGTGGCTGGTGGGGCAGAATCTCTATGCGCTGGCAGTGGCGTCATCCATAACGGTGCCGATAATCGGGAGCTTGGTTTGGTTCCTGTTTTTGCGCGAGAAAATGACTATTCTGAATCTCTGCATCTCCGTCTATATCTGCCTGACGTGGGCCGCCCCGTACCCGCTTCACATTCCCTTAGTCGGTCTATCGTACGCGATGTTTTATAATCGCGAGGGATTCGCCCTGCTCAGTCTCCTGACGGTCATGTGCATGGATCGCCGCGCGAATCATCCCTGGATGTTCGGCGTCCTGTGCGGAATCTTGATGTTCACGAAAGTACCGTTCGGAATCGCCTCATTGATGCTGGCCTACCTGATGTGGCAACAAGGCGGATTTAAGAATCGATTGCCGTTCTTCTTTTTGGGTTTGGCGAATGTCGTGGCGATCGTGGTGGCCTATCTCGGTTTTGATGGCTGTTTCGATATGGTGGCGGGAGTTGTTCGTGCGTCTGGGCTTTTGCCACCTGAGGAGAAATTTCATCGGTTGCGCATCGCATTTTATGATTTGGTGGAGATGGTTCCGGCCATTCCGCTGGTGATTCTTTTGTATCGATTGAAACTCTGCAGGCCGCTTCAGCTGGCGAACGAGTGTCTCTGGATAGGCGCTGCTGCGGTTCTCTCCGAATACTCCTGCACACCCTTGATCGGAATAGCGAATTTGGAAATTCCGCCTCTCGTCATTTACGATCTTTTTCTCGTCGGGCGGCTCATCGAACAGCGGGGTTGGAACGTTCCGATGTGGGGCAAGTATGCCTATTGCTTTTGCTTTCTAGGATTTACGGCAATGTCTGGGAAAGCCGTTCTAGGCGAGCTCTTTTGGGTCTCCGTTGAACGGCCACTGGAATCCGCACCGTTGATTGGTCAAGTGCACGCACCCGGTTTCGATGAGATGAGCCTCGTAGGCAGCTACGGCTATCGTTGGAACCACGGCCCACCGCTCTTCGCGATCATTAACGATGGCTTGCGGTTGCTCAACAAACACCCGTCGTTGCAACACGAAAAGGTGGCGTGCCTCGATTTCACGGACTGGTTCTCGGTTGCGCGACAAGCACCGTCTGCTGATCACATGCCCATCGTTGTTCACTTCAAATATACCATGGACGAGGATCACTATCCCCCAGCGGAATTTGCTCTCAAAGGCTGCTCGGGTGTGATGATTCCGAAGGAACCGAATCGCCCGGTGGAAGGCTCCTATGTCCTGGAAGATGCCTACACCGTTTATATCCATACACACTTCCCGAAACGGGATGAGTCGCCCTTGTGGATCTTGTTTTATAAGTGAGTGACTTGCCTAATCACTGGCAATTACTTTTCGTTTCGTCTTAGATGCGATGGATGGAGTATTCAAGAAAATTACTGTGTGAGTTTATTGGGGCGTTCTTTTTGGTGCTGACGATTGGCGTGACATGCCTCGCAACGGCACCTGGCGTGATTCCGCCCATCGCGATCGGTTTTGTATTGATGGTCATGGTCTATGCGGGTGGTCACGTCTCTGGAGCGCATTATAATCCGGCGGTGAGCGTGGCTCTAGCGGTTCGAGGCAAGTTCGCGTGGGCGGAATTGCCCGGCTACGTCGTCGTACAATGCGTGGCGGGCTTGGTGGCCGGTTTGCTTGCGATCTGGTTGAAGGGAATCGCTGCTGCGACGGTCGTTCCCGCTCCGGATTCCGTCCTCATCACGGAGCATAAATTGGTGTGCGAATTCCTGTACACATTCGCGCTCGCGTATGTGGTGGTGAACGTAGCGACTGCGAAGGCCTATGCAGGCAATAGCTTTTTCGGGTTGGCGATCGGGTGCACCGTTATGGTCGGGGCGTTCGCGGTAGGCCCCATTTCGGGTGGTTCCTTTAATCCAGCGGTTACCGGTGGAGTTGCGTTGATGGGAATGCTAAGCTGGAACTATTATGCTCTGTATGTCTTGGCGGAAGTCTTGGGCGGTGCTGTCGCAGGCGGTGTTTTTCGTTTGATGAATCCCGAGGATGTCTGACACCGATTTGAGCGTGATCCCGAAGCCGCTGCCGGGTCTGTGGCGAAATCCGTGGCTGCACGTTACCCTGGCGATTCTGTGTTCCGCAGCAGGGCAACTGCTCATGAAGATGGGAGCCGATGCGGCCGTCTTGTGGACTGCGGGCGGCGTGGAGACGTGGGTCAGTTGGCTGGGCGTGGCAGCGCTCGGCTCGGGGTGGACTTGGCTGGGCATTGTTTTTTACATCTTGAGCTTCGGGAGCTGGCTCTACGCGCTTCGTTTTTTGCCGCTGGGTCTGGCCTTTAACCTCACAAACGTGGTGTATGTCTTGGTGCCGGTGGCCTCGTGGTTGTTCCTAGGTGAGAAACTTGGCTCAATGCGGGTGATCGGGATTATATTGATTTTGGTCGGCATCGGCATTCTCGCGCAGTCGGTTACGCGAATTGAGGATCGCTTATGACGGTGGGCGTTTGGATCGCGTTGATCGTCTCTCAGTTAGCGCTCGTCGCCGGTCAGGTCTTTCTTAAAAAAGCAATGGCCGATGGTGGAACCGTTGCTGCCCAGCGCGCGCCGATATATTTCGCTGCAGGTGTGTTCATGCTCTCGGTATGGTTCTTTTTGTGGCTGGGAATGATGGCCCGGCTGGATCTGAGCCAACAAATGCCGCTTGAGGCGATAAGCCCGATTTTGATCATGGGCGCAGGTGTGCTTTTTTTGGGCGAACGCTGCGGCCTGCGCGGTTGGCTGGGCTTGGTGCTCACGGGAATCGGGGTCTACTTCGTTGCGGCGAGTTAGATGCTGCACGGTGCTGTTCTAAAATGGCCATTTTTCTTGCTCGCCACGCTTTTGAATTGCCGATAGAACCGGGATGGTGATTTCGCATACGTTATCGGATCCAGCTCGTCAGATGATCAAGCGCTCAGGAGGCAGAGCGGAGCTATTGATGCATTATGCCGCTTCTAAAAATTATGAAGTATGGGGTTGCAACGATATAGCGGGACCATTGTTTGGCATTGATCCTGAACGGTTTAAGAACGGCCCGATGCCTTGGGGCGAGATTCGTCCCGATGTCGCCAAGTGGTTGGTCGAGGCATTCAAGCATGCCAAGGGTGCCGTTGAGACGGACATGCCCGACTACATCCACGCACCCGAGGGCGGCTCTGAAATCCTCTACAAGGTGAAGATGTACTACCAGAGCTCCTCTGCGCTGGTGGCCGGAAACCGAGTGGATGAGATGTGGTATTTCTTTTGTTTCTCGACTCCCACTGCCCCGCTGGTTCTGCCACCGCCGCCCCCTGCCCCGCTGGTCTTGCCGCCCCCAGCAGCCGTCGCTCCATCAGGAAATACAGCTGGCGGTGCCGTGACTTGGATTGATGGCGAACAGCATACGGTGAACCAGCAGAAGCTGGAGACGATCGGGGAACTGGCGAGCGGAGTCGCACACGATTTTAATAACTTGATCATGGGGATTCAATCGAACGCTGAAGCACTGCTCCCTCAAGAGCACCTGCACGAGCGCGATAAGGAAATCATCATTTCGATCATTCGCGCCTGTTCAACGGGCAGCTCATTAACCCGCAGTTTGCTCGGTTACGCTAAGAAACAACCGCTGGCTCTCGTCCGTTTCAACATGGTTGACATGATCAGTGACGTGGCGCGGATTGCTGGATTGACCTCCAAGAACAATACGACTGTCGTTCTCGGACCCGAATTTTCGGATAAGAATAAAGAGATCGAAGTGGTGGCCTGTTTCTCCAGTCTCAGCCACTGCTTGCTCAACCTGATTAAGAATGCCCGCGAAGCTATGCCGAATGGCGGTAACGTGAGCGTTCTCTGGAAGGGTGATGAGACGACCGCGAATGTAACGGTTCAAGATCAAGGCATCGGGATGGCACCGGAGACGCTGAAGCATATTTTCGAGCCGTTCTTCTCGACGAAAAAGCAGGGCACGGGATTGGGTCTGGCGATGGTCCGCGGGATCATGAGCCAGCACAACGGCACCGTCGAGATTCGCTCAGAAGTGGGTAAAGGCACGCAGGTCTCCCTCGTCTGGCCGCGATTTGGAAAAGAGACCAATCCGACGACGCAAACGGGTTCGATTCGCCCCGAAGAACCGCGCAAGAGCACGCAACAGTTGTTGAAGCAAACGGCCACGGTGCCATCGCCGATAGGTGACGGTAAAAAGCCGCTAGCCTACGTTGTTGACGATGATGATCTCGTCCGAGATGGGCTCGTCGGCTTAATGCAAATTTTAGGCCATGAAGTGAAGTCGTTCTCCAAACCACAAGAGGCGATTGTCGACCTGAAATCGACCCCGAATCCGCCGAAGGTACTCATCACCGACTACAATATGCCGCTCATGACAGGAGAGCAGTTGATCGGTGAATACTGCGATTTTGCCAAGGGGAATCCCGCTCATGCCAACGTGCGGATCTTGCTAATGAGCGGATTACCGCCCTCGCACTTCCAGGATTTCATGGCCCGCTACAAGATGATGAATCTGGGCACGCTGGAAAAGCCGTTCAGTCTGGAGACGCTTCGTAACAAGGTCCAAAACGTGCAAAGCCTGCGTAAGATGACGACGATGATCGGTGTGGTAAAGCCGAGCAAAGAGATGAAGCATTTTGTTCCCAGAATCTCGACTCCCGGTGCGTAAGCAGTCGTTGTGGACTCGTGACGGGAATGGTCTACGGTAGGGAATATGGCACACCTAGGCTTGAATGTGGATCACGTGGCGACCTTGCGTCAGGCGCGTTATAGCAATTGGAAAAAAGGACTCCCTCCTGAACCCAGTGTGCTGGAGGCCGCACGTCAGGCGGAGGCGGCCGGGGCGAAATCGATTACCGTACATCTACGGGAAGATCGACGGCACATCCAGGATGCGGATGTGAAAGCGCTTCGCAAAAGCATTTCCACGCGTCTGAACCTGGAGATGGCGGCGACGCCGGGCATGTTAAAGAATGCGCTGCTGTATAAGCCGCACGAGGTCTGTTTGGTGCCGGAAAAACGGCGAGAAGTGACAACAGAAGGTGGCCTGGATGTGGTGGGTGATGCCAAGCGCATTAAGCCCATCGTTGTGGCTCTCAAGAAGGCCCGGATCATCGTGAGCCTCTTCATTGATCCCGATCTCAGCCAGATCGAGGCCGCCCATCAGGTGCAAGCCGATTTCGTGGAATTGCATACCGGTGCCTACGCCAATGCGACGACTGAGAAGGCGATCGTGAAAGAGATTACCCGCCATGCGACTGCCTCGCTACGGGCGAATGACCTCAAGATTAAAGTGAACGCGGGACATGGACTCCATTATTCCAACCTGCGCCGTTACCTGGACGGCGTGCCGTACCTACACACACTGAACATCGGGCATAGCATCATTTCACGGGCGGTTTTTGTGGGATTGACCGAAGCCGTTGAAGAGATGGTGGAATTGATCGAGCAAAAATCGTCTCACTCACTGGGTGCGGATTGATTAGACGAATAGACTGTAACCTGCGTCCGTCGCTGGTCGTCAAAGCAAGTGTTTATGAAACGCATTCTCTTTTTTGTTTTGCTGCTGGTGGCGACTCCTAACGTACTGTGTGCCGCAGATCCCAGCAAGCCGAACATCATTTTCATTCTGGCCGATGATTTGGGAATCGGGTGCGTGAGTGCGTATGGCGCGGATCACTTTAAGACGCCGAATATCGATGCACTGGCTCAGAGCGGGATGCGGTTTGAGCATTGTTACGCCTCACCGCTCTGCGGGCCGACTCGAGCGCTGATCATGACGGGGCGCTACGCGTTTCGCACGGGAATGACGACCAATAAAACAGGCCCTCTCTTGCGTCCAGGCAAGGAGATCATGATGCCGAGCGTCCTGAAGCCCGCTGGTTACGTGAC
>CAVURW010000282.1:0-10414 GCA_963743595.1 uncultured Verrucomicrobiae bacterium | reverse complement strand
TTGACGACCTCAGGAGATTTGGAGAAGTTCCGCCAAGCGCCTTCACCGGAACTGGCCGCCTCGACTCACAATGGCATGTTGCAATTTCGGGAGTGGGATCGTGCGGTGCAATTTCGGCAAGAGGCGGAAACCCGTTTTCCCGATAATGCCCAGATGCTGGCCGCGTTCGCACAATCGCTCGACCCTCTCGATAAAAGCGTGGCGCTGGACTACTATGCCAAAGCCCATCAGTTGCGCCCGGATCTTCCCGCCGCTAAGATTGGAGTGGCTCTCTCGCTGATTTATGCATTGAGCTTGGATAAAGCTGCCGAGCTGCTTGCGTTTTTAAAGGAGCCGGGTGCCAGTCAACTGTACAGCTTAATGCCCCTGGAACGATTGGCGTACGCCTATCAGAGCATCAATCGACATCGTGAGGCTCTTGATCTGTTTAATCTGATTATCGAACGAATTCCAACTGCATCGCAAAATGTTGCTTTTCGTAAGTGCGTAAAGGCGAGTCAAAAGGCTTTAGCAAAGTCAGGGGAGCGCAACGTCAGAGACATTTTGCCTCCCATGACCATGAGTCAGCGCCTCTGGACGTTTTTCACGGTTACGGGTAAAGCTCAGCAACTTCTCATCCTGGTGGCGCTCATCGTCGCGGGCGTCTTGATGTTTTGCTTCTTCCGCTCGGCGTACGTTGCGAATAATCGGCGCCTCTACCTGGTAAACGGGTTTGATCAACCCGCCGTGGTTACGTTGGATCAGCAACGGTACGAAGTCTCGCCTCATCTGGCCATGTTGCTGAACGTGGCGGAGGGAACAAAGACACTCGTGGTCTCAGAGCCGATTAAGTCCACGTACACGTTTACCTTGAAGTATGGTTCGACCTATCAAAGAATTTTCGACTCCGACGAAACGATGTTAAACATCGGGAGTGCAGCAGTGATTTGCCTGGAGTGCGCCCACTACACTCCCAAGGACCGCCCCTCGATTCCGCCGGATCTCAGCTATTATTGCGGGACTCCGCTGGTGGTGGCGACAAACGTAAAATATCCGTTTGTTCAGATGCCGGACGAGATCAACGTGGATGAGCATGAGACGGGTGATCATATCGAATACGGGTTGTCTATTGTGTCGCCGGACGATTACGTCTCCGCACTTCTGGACGATAACAAAGTTAGCGATGCGCTCAATTTCCTGGAAACCCAACTGGTGAACGCACCGACGGGGCCCTTGTTGTTAGACTATGCAGAAGTCTGCGCGAAAGATCATGCGCGTCTAAAAAAGTTTTTGGGAGATCACTTGCCGTTCGCCCCCATTTCCGTGCCTTGGCATCGAGATTACCAGGACAGCCTACTGCCGGAAGAAAAGGTGGCATTGCGGGCTCGCTACGATGAGGCACTGGCGCATGATCCGAACAATTCCAACTTGCTCTATCTGCGCTCTCGACTCGCCCTGGACCTTCCCGAATCCAAAAAATTGATCGACCTCTCGTTCCAAGCCGACCCGAAGAATCCTTGGGCGCTCTATTCGGAAGCCTATCTGAGTGAAATGACGTGCGACTGGGCCACCGCCGAGAAATACGAGCGCAAGGCAGTTGAGCAGAGTTCAGATCCCATTTTTAGAGGGGTGCTGCACGTAATTTTTCTTGCTGAAAGCAAGGTAGAAGAAGACGAAGCCTTGCTGAAAGAGGACCTGAAAACAGAACCTCAAAATTTGGAGCTAAATAGGAAGTTGATGGCCTGTTACTTCCGGGCGGGCAGTCCCAGTAAAGTGATAGCCGTGGCAGATGGTGAAACGCATTATCTGAAGAGTGCACCCGACTTTCCCACGAAGGCGCAGCTCCTCTCTTCCGTAGCTGTGAGTCGAGACATTTATCTCGATGACTTTACCCAAATGGAAAAGGACTGTGACGCCAAGTCTGATCCCCTTACCTATTACTTGGTGCTTGTGGGGGAAAAGAAATGGGCCAACGTCAAAGCGCTGCTGATTCCCGACTCGATTTCTGAAAGCGAAGTCCTCTCGCTGATCATTAGTGCGGCTGCACGTGCCGATGGTCAAACCGAATTGGCCGATCAATTTCTGAAGACCGCGATCACCGTATTTCAAGCCAAAGGCGGTGAAGCCGATCTCACCATACGTGTTCTTAAAAGCCCAACGCCACCCGTGCAGGCCGATTTGGACAATTTGAATGAGGACTACTACCGGCGCGCTGTCATCTTCACCGCGCTGGCCTACATGCATCCTGAAATGAAGCATGACTATTGTGCAGCCGCCCGGAAATACCTCGTTTCACCCGACATTTGTTATGACATTCTTGATCCGCTCACTGCGGAGAAATGACCTATGTTACGGGAAGAATTTGACTCCCTGATTCAAAAGATAGAGAAGCGTTACGAACGCCGTCCCGGTGCCTTAAAGTGGCGCGTGATTCGCTATGCGATTCTCGGCTACTGCGTCAATGCGAGCGAGCTGGTGGGCTACTCATTGCTCATCCCTGGAATCGTTATTCTCTACGCCAACGTGGCCGATTTTACGAGCATCTGGCCCGCCGTGATCGTCGGTGCAGGGGGCTTCTGCGGAATGTTTTTTGGGACGCTGCTGGTTCAACGGTTTCGGTTCAAAACGCCGCCTCAGAAGGGCTTTGAACTGACACCGAAAGAGTTTCCGCAGTTTTTTGCACGACTGGAAGCCTTGAGCCGACAACAGGATGCGGGTCGATTCGATCACGTCTGGCTTACGGTCGATTGCAACGCCGGGGTTTTGGAGACCGGTTTCCTCTTTCTGGGGAACTCGAAGAAACACCTCCGCATTGGTCTGCCCTTAATGGAGGTGCTCTCGGACAAGGAGCTATTCGCCGTGTTAGCGCATGAAGTGGCGCATCTCTCGGCGCGACACAGTCGATTGAGCGGTTGGCTCTATCGGCTGCGCAAGAGCTGGGAGCGCTCGATGCAAGTTTCATCGCAACGTCAGAGGAGGTTTTCCATAGCCTCATTTTGGGGGCGATTCTGGCCCATCTTTAACGCCTACGCTTTTGTGTTGGCCCGGCAACACGAGTACCAGGCAGATCATGCCGCCGCAGAGGCATTTGGAGGCGATACGTTAGCCTCCGCTCTCGCCAGGACAAATATCGCTTTTGAGGTTGGACAGCGCTTTTGGGACGAGCACTGGAATCGCGCTCAAACGGAGTCTATTCCGCCGCAGCATACGATCGAGGATTTGTGTGCGGTCTTGAACGGTCCCGTGGCTCCGGACGATTTTCGGCGCTGGGTGGCCGAAATGCTGAGTCGTGAGACCGACAACACCGATACTCACCCGGCATACACCTACCGCGTGCAGAAACTCCGATCCAGTTTCAGTCCGCATCGCTTGGAAGTTCCGTTAGCCGGACCCAGTGCTGCGCAGGCCATTCTTCAACAGCGACAAGCGGAGATTCGAGAGGCAGTTCAGAAGGCCTGGACTAAGGACGCCTCAGAAAACTGGAAGCTTCGATTCGATCGTAATCAATCTCTCGCCGCGCGCTTGAAGGATATTGATTCTGCGGCAGCCCTGAAAACCATGGATGCCGATCTCGCCTGGGAACGCGCCCAAGTCGTGATTCAATTGCACGGTTTAACCCCCGCTGAATCGCTCCTGCGTCACACTCTCACCTTGCGTCCGAACAATTCTCAAGCGAATTATGCGCTGGGCTGTCTCTTGCTTCAGAATGGTGATTCGTCTGGGGAACGCTACCTGCAGACCTGTATGGAACAGGACAACGATTACACCGTTGGATGTCTCGAAGCGATGCTCCAGTCGGCCATCCAAAAGGGTGATCGAGCCCGTGTGCGAGACGTTCGCCGAAGCTTGGATCAATTTGAAAAAAACCGCGTTAAGGCAAATCGAGAGATGCTTTCCGTGAACTGGACCAACTCCTTTTCCTCTCACGAATTGCCGCAAGAAATTCTCTCCGGACTCAAATCCACCGTATCGGCCATTCCTCAAGTTCGAAGCATCCGCTTGGGTAGGAAAGTGATGAAATATGGTAAGGAAAAAGTCTATGTCTTAGTGCTTTCGGCCTCGGGAGGGAACTACCGTAAACTCATTGATGACGTCAGTTACCGTCTTTCACTCCCTGGCCGATTTCTCATCATACGCAGCGGAGATGAGCGGATAATCGAACTCAAGCTGCGTATGATCCCGAACACGCTGGTGTTTTCCAAGCGATAGTAGTCCCAAATTACTTAGAGGTGGCGACGGTTGTCGAACCGGGGACCTTTGGCGCACCGGGATCGCTCACAAACGTGAGTGAGGAGGCGACATCGTGCTGGACCTCGATCATGGACACGTACATCAAGCCGACTTTAATGTCGGAGAATTTCTTGGATTCACCATTAATGATGATCTCATTTTTCCCATAGGAGCCTTCGTCGGCTAAGGTCACAGTGTCCTCTACCTTGCTGTTGATCGTCGTTAGCGTGATGGATTTCTTGGCGAGATCAATGGCGGTAACCAGGATTCGTGGGTCGAAAGGCGGCTTGGGTTTGGGCTTGCCGGCCTCGGTCAGTTGAGGAAGTGCGAGGAGAAGTGCGACGATGAGGAGAAGGTGTTTCATGTCTAACATCGTAATTGCTGCAATTGAGTACACATAGAGTACAAATACGCGCAGAGATGTACTTTTGCGCAGGACATCGTTAATCCGGTTAATTGTGTAGCATGAGAGAAATTAAGGGATATTCTTTGAAGGCAGGTGTAAAAAAGCGTGCTTACACTAGACTAACGCGCATGCTGCTAAATCTTGCCTTTGGAGGCCTTTCGGAAGGCCTGGGGAGTGAATCCGAACTCGGCTTTGAAGATGCGATGGAAGTATTCACTACTTGTAAAACCTGTTTTCGCGGCCACCTCCGCGATCGGCACCGTTGAGCGCGCCAGCCATTCTTGAGCGCGGGCCAATCGAATTCGCGTAATACAGTCTACCACGGATTCATTCAGCTCTTTTCGAAAGAGATGCTGGAGTGTGCGGAGCGGAATGGAAACACTCGTTGCCACATCCGTAACCCCGATATTCCGGCTGTGGTTATGTTCGATGAACCGCAAGGCCGCGAGGATCACCTGATTGTCGATCGCGCGATGATCGGTGCTTCTTCGCGTGGAGACGCCTAAAGGCGGAATCAACTTGGTGGTAATTCGATCACTGCCTTCATCGATCAATCGATCCAGTTCCTGAGCAGCTTGAAACCCGATTGACTCGAGATCGTGAATGACGCTGGAGATGGGAATCGCTACCGAACCGCAGTAGAGGGGATCGTTATCCGCGCCGAGGATCGCCACTTCTTCGGGTACCTTGAGCCCGAGCTCTAAGCAGACCTGGAGAACGCTGCAGGCAATGGGGTCATGGGCGCAAAAGAGGGCGCAGGGTCGTGGCAACTGTTGCAGTCTCTTGGCGAGGGCCTCTTTGTCGCTGGTCCAGTTTTCATCCAACCAGCTCGATGAAGGCCATGTCTCCAGGTTCTCGAAACTGCTCGCCCCTGCTCGAGTGGCATCACGGAAGCCTTGCATGCGCAGTTTACTCCACAGCGGGCCGGCGGAACCGACGAAGGCGAAATGACGGAAGCCACGCTCCTTAAAGTGCTCTCCGGCCAACCTACCGATCTCCACGTTATCACCGATCACCAGGCTCAGCGGAGCATCGTCAACCCGCACGATGAGGCAAACGCCGGGGATTCCCCGGTCCAGCAGTGGACGAAGATCGGCGTGGGAGAATTGATCCGCGACTAAAATGCCATCGATTTCCGACTTGCTGGTGATCGGTATGCCCACAGGGTGGGTGGTGACGGTCAGATGCCAGCGGGTGCGGCTGGCGTAAGCGGCGATCCCTTTATGGAAGAGATGATTGTAGCGGGAGCCAAAGAGAACGCAGACATGCTTGAAATGGATGTCTTGGTTTTGCACGCGTTTTGAGAATTTACCGAGTAGACCAACCGGCATTCCCGGAGCGTAACTCTAAGGCTTCGTAATCGCCTTGGCGTAGCGTTCTGAAATGAAGTCCCAGTTCGTGACTTTCCAGATGGCTGCCAGGTAGTCGGCACGGACGTTCAGGTAATTGAGGTAGTAGGCATGTTCCCAAACATCGATTCCCATGAGTGGGTACTTCCCTTCAGAAAACGGGCTGTCTTGATTCGGCGTGGTTACGATTCCCAGCTTGCCCTCGCTTAAGATCAGCCAGGCAAAACCACTGCCAAACACGGAGGCACCGGCCTTGGTCATCGCCGCAGTGAGCTTGTCCAGCCCACCCATTTCGGAATCGATTGCCTTGGCGAAATCGCCAGAAGGAACCGTCGGCTTTGGAGAGAAAGTCTGCCAGAGCAGCGAGTGGTTCGAGTGGCCACCGCCGTGATTGCGAACCGCCGTGCGAATCGATTCAGGCACCGCGTCGAGGTTCTTCAAAATGTCGTCGATGTCCTTGCCTTCCGTGGCAAAACCGGCACCCGTCACCGCTTCGTTGAGCTTTTTAACGTACGCCGCGTGGTGTTTATCGTGGTGCAGATGCATCGTCTCGGCATCGATGTGCGGTTCCAGGGCTTCATACGCAAACGGCAACGGCGGAAGCGTGAACGGCCCAGAAGGCGCACCGGAATCGGCGCTCGGCGTCGGGGCCGGCTTCATGGTCGGATCTGCGGACACTAGATTTGGGAGAGATGCCGCACCGAGTGTGGCAATGCTGAGTTTAACGAGATTTCGGCGGGAAATGGGCATTCTGGAAGCTAGAACAGCACCATCGAGTTTGCAAGTTTTGCAGTACAAGTCTGGCGGAGAGTCTACTTCCCAAACAACCAATTCACCGCTTTTTGCGCCGCACTATTGATCAGGTCGGTCCCCTGTTTCTGCGTGTACTGGCTCAGCCGCGCAGAGAGGTCCTCCGTCGGCGAATCCAAAGTACCGGAAAGATGCACCTTAGCCCAATGATGGTTCTCCTGATCGATCGTAAAAATATCTTTTTCCAGTGAGGGAATCTGCGATGTGTAAGATGACGGGAAACCGATGAGCACGTCGCCGTTCAATTGCCGATCAGCGGCGATCTGGACGTACCCAAAAACCCTCGCCACATCTTTCTTACGCAGGTCGAGTTTCGAGAGCGCCAAATTGCCATCGGTCAGCTCGTAATTCGTGGTGACGTGGTCGAAATTGACGAGGCTGGACATGCCCACCTTTTGCATCACTTGATCGATTGCCGGAAACAGATCACACTTAGCGTCGGCCAAGGCGATTTGCCCGGTCGATTTTACGTGGTGCGGACTGCAGAATAGGTCGACTTTTCCTGTCGCCTCACCAGAGAACTTAGATCTCCAATCTTCCGGGAGAAACGGGCCGATCGGCACTCCCACCAAATCGGCATTAATCTGCGCAGAGCGGGTCGCATGAGTAATCGTACAATCACCCGCAATTTTACCGGGATTGGTCGAGGCTTGAACCGCGCTGATCTGCAGCGATTTCGGCTGGATATGCAACACGCCGAACATCTCCGTTAACGAAACCGCGTCGATGTTGACCAGCTTGATTTTGAACTGGCCCGACCAGTCGTCCGGTGCATCCTCCCGCGCCGAAGCAGAAATGCCGCTGAGTGCCAGGGAAAGCGACGGGGACAGCTCATCGACGATATCGCCGTTCTCCGCGAAAATCTCAGTGACGCGAATGCCAGAGTGCGCCGGCTTTTGCGTGGGGTTTTCTGAGTCGGAGGAAGAGGGCGGCGTATCTGAACCTGGAGAAGGCGACGAGACTGGCGTGGTCGTGGTCGTATCCATCGGCGTCCCGCCATCGCTCAGCTCCAGGGGCTGGCGGACCTTCACATTCCAATCGCTCAGGTGAAGAGTGATCGGAAGGTGCGGCTTGAAGATATCGAGGAGGCTGTACGTCGCGCGGACCTCCGTGACTTCTGCTCGCTGCCAAGGCCAGGCCGGATTCAGATTCGTTAAAACGAGGTTGTGCGCCGTGATGGAACTGGAAAAAGGGTCGTACGACACCGAATCGACCGAGAGTTCTGCATCCAGGTCCTTCTTTAGACCCAGCAGTTGCTCCTTTAGCGAAAAAAGGCGCAGGCCCACGAAAACGGAGAGCCCGAGCGCGATGCTCAGCGAGACGAGTAAAACGATACGAAGGGGCGTAAAGCGCATAAAAGTTGATGGTTATAAATGCTATCAAATAAAGATTGCTATTATCACGCACATTACGTTAATTCTTTGAAGTATGAAACAAGCGCTCTTCGCCGCCATCCTCGTGGGTTTTTCCTGTGTTGCAGCCTCTGCGGACATTTCGATGCCTGTGAAGGATTCGTTCTACGATAAAATGGGCCGCGGCATCGCTAACATCGCGTTTTCCTCTTCTGAATTGCTCGATTCTCAGTATGGCATGCTCGATACGGAAGGCAATACAGTCGCTTTTTCGAAGGGGCTCTTGGTTCAAGGTCTCTCCCGGATGATCATGGATATCGGCCACGGCGCGTTTGAAATCATCACGGCCCCTTTCCCTCTCTCGGACCACTGCAGCTACCGCAGCATGAAGTGCCCGCCCTACGACTCCATGATCGTCAATGATTACCCTCCTGGCGACTTGAAGAACTGGTACTAACCCCAGTTCCGTGGAAGAGTCTTTACGGGTCGGCGACGAGTTAGAGGTTTCGATCGAGAAGATCGTGTTTGGCGGCGATGGCTTGGCTCGCGCGTCGTCAGGAATTGTTTTTGTTCCCTTCAGTGCAGTTGGTGACCGCCTCAAAGTAAAAATAGACCGCAAGAAAGCACGGGTCTCTTGGGCGCAAATCGTGCAGGTGATTAAACCCGGCCCCGGTCGTGCCGAACCGCCCTGCAAGTTTTATGGCACCTGCGGCGGTTGCCAATATCAACACCTCTCCTACGCGGAGGAATTGCGCGTCAAACATGAGCAGGTGAAAGAGGCCCTTCGGCGCGAAGGTAAAATGACCGAGGAGGCCGTGAGCGCCGTTATCGCTCCGATGATTGCGAGCCCCAACGACCTGGGCTATCGCAACCGGCTCACCGTTCACGCTGAAGAGGGGCGCGTCGGCTTTTGGGATATCACGGGGCGTAAACTGGTCGATATCGATACCTGCTTGCTGGGCGATGCCGATGTAAATGGGGAGTTGACGAAACTCCGAGGGGATCGACCCTTGGACGGCCATTATTCGCTGCGCTCGGGCTTCGTTCCAAGAAGCGGATTTTTCCAAGCCAACACGGGCCTGTTGGACCGATTAAAGCAGCTGGTGGTCGAGGCGGCGGGAAGTGGTGACGTGCTTCTGGAAGGCTACTGTGGCGGCGGCTTTTTCACTCAGGCACTCGCGAAAAAATTCAAGCGGGTTGTGGCGATTGATAATGACCCGCGAACGCTCAAAGACGCCGAGCGCTTAAACCTAGCGAACGTCGAATGGATTTTAGGCGATGCCGCCGTCGAACTCTCCACTGTAGTGCTCGCCTCCGTAAATGCCAACGCGATGGTCGTCGTCGATCCACCGCGCGAAGGCTTGCCCGACACCGTCGTTAACGGCCTGCTGTTTCAACGCGCCGCCGGAATCGTCTACGTCTCGTGTGACGTCGCCACGTTCGGCCGCGACGTGTTCCGTTTGTCAAAGGGCTACGAGCTCCTGAAGGTGCAACCCATCGACATGTTCCCACGAACCAGCAAAGTGGAAGTGGTGAGCGTCTGGGCCGGACGAAAAACCTCCTCTCCGCCAGCGTGAGCTGGACCCTAATAGAGCCATCGCTTCACGATGCGTCCCTAGGTCCGAAGGCCAGCGTGACGCTGGACCCAGTAGCGGCTCTCGCTCAATGCGTCACGCTGGCTCTAGGCCCGAAGGGACGGCCTCATGTTCAGCCCAGGACGCAGACCGTCTGGTAAGACGGTCGAAGGCCTGGGTAAGATAATCCAAATTTCCTGTTTGAATTTCATACTGGGAAACATTTGAATGCGCACCCATTAAAGAACCATGGGGTATTATCGGAAGTAAACGATGGCTGATAGGTCCAGTTTTCGCAGTTATAATAGGAGAACAAGCCAACGTACGACATAAAAATGCCGGCATCCACGTTAATACCATGCATGGCATTAAAATGATAACCGCCATAAGCTTCGCTGAAATACCGATAAGCATCCTGAATATTATAACCTCCGCGGGTCCAACTGGCATCGTTGCGCGGATTCACTATCGTTGAGCGGGTACCCAACTGGAACATAATTTTTGCCCGCACATTATCATAATTGAATTCGCCCCCTAAGGAAAACCAAGCGAAATCTCCACTTCATTATTACGTGCAAGCGCTGTTGAGCCTGCTACCGTATTATCAATGGGATGCGCGCCCAGAGGCAGTATAATTTACATCCGCCATTATAATCGGGGTAAAATATTTACTAGCGAAAGGCGAACCATTTGTCGGCGGTCGTTACCATTTAG
>CAVURW010000281.1:0-25820 GCA_963743595.1 uncultured Verrucomicrobiae bacterium | reverse complement strand
GCAGCACGCAGTTCCTTTTCAAACGCGTCCAGCTCAGCTTTATTCGGCAAGCGCTCGTTCCACAGCAAGTAGACCACCTCTTCAAAGCTCACCTTGCCAGCGAGCTCGTTAATATCGTAACCCGCATAAATCAGAACGCCCTCTTCGCCTCTCACGTCGCTCTTACGGGTGGTCGCCGCCACTATGCCCTTTAAACCTGGAGATGTCACAGCCATGACCTTTTGATAACAAGGACTATGCCGAACTGTCACGCAAAAGCTTCCTGCTCAAATTTTGCAACCACATCTCGCGAGCGGGTCGTAAGAAAAACTTATCGCCGCCCTGGAACAGAGCCACCGTTTTTGGTGGCAACTTTATGCCCTTACTCGCTGATTTATCGCTTCAGTCCGCCCATTCTTCGCCTTCCGAGCCTAAAAACAAACTGGTTACTAAAACGTTTTCCAGTGATCTAGTCGCATATCTTTCGTAAGTGCAGGACTGGGAATAAGAATCAGGCTCATGAAAGCGTTGGCACGATGCAATGCCTTTGGCCCCGAACGGGGCCAAATACATGGCCAAATACATGGGGACCTTTCAAATATCACGCGGCGGTGTTGCGCTTTGGCGTTAGCGTCCTCTACCTCATCGCGGGAGAGAATGTCCGCGTCGAAGCAATCTTGTGCGATCAGAATGACCTCTAGAAACGCCTCCATTTACTCGAAACAGCTGCGGCTCTCTTGGCAAGTGCGAAAGTGGACCGAATCCCCGTCGGCACCGAGCTCCGTTAGCGTCCGATTGCACCAATAAAACCCCTGTTCATTAGCGGTTGACTCGTCGAGCTTTGTTCCGTCGTTCACGAACATCCGCTTGCTCCGCAGATGTTTGCACAGCTTCAATTCAGCCCCGGTTTCCATATTAGGTCGTTGCTCCCATTGCCAGAAGCGCGCGCCGGATTAGGGTCTGCGCCAGCGGCACTTTATAGCCGTTTTCTGCCAGAGGTTTCGCTGCTTCCACCATCATTTTTGCAGCTGCGGAAACCGACTCCTCGTTCACCGGTTTCCCTTCTAAAAACGCGTTTACAGCGGGCACCTGATAAGGCACCGGTGCGGAAGCTCCGAGCACCACGCGTACGTTTGAAAACGTTCCATTAGAAACGTTTCCCGCCACGCCGCAGCTGACCAGGGCCCAATCGAACGACCGTTTCTCGCTCTGTTGCAGGTAAACGCTCCGCTTGCGCAGCGTCGGCACCGAAACGCCGGTAACGAGATCGCCATTGTCCAGCGAATGCGGCACTTTCGGATCGGTCCAGGCATTCGCGTAGAGAGCTTCCATCGAGAGTGTTTTCTTCGCGCCCCCGACCGCAGGAATGACATTCACCTTAGCATCGAGCGCCGTCAAAATGACCGACATGTTCGAAACAACGGTGCTGATGCACGCACAGCCCGTAAAAATCGCCAGATAACGGTTGTCACCCTCCGCTGCGGGGCAGGAATCACCGCCACGCCGCAGGCAGGTCAAATCACGCTGGCGATAGTACCAGCAGCGGGAGTGTTGAAGCAAATTACCGCCAAGCGTGGCCACGTTCCGAATCTGTGGCGAACCGATCTCCCCTGCGGCCTGAATCATTCCAGGAAAAAGCTTGGCCAGATCGCTATCCGCAGCGATTTCGGCCACATGCGCCAAGCCGCTGATGGTCACGGACTCGTCGCCAATGGCAGTCTTATCAAAATCTTTCACCCGCTTCACGTCGACCAGGAGTTCCGGTGTGACGATGTAATCTTTCATTTCGGCGAGCAAATCGATCCCACCGGCCAAAAACTTACCGTTCCCGGACGCGGAACCGACAGCCTGTTGCGCCTCATTACAACTTTGAGCGGATATGTATCGAAAAGCTTTCATGCTGTTTTATTTGGAACTTTACCCAGCGCGGCGAGCACTTTTCTGGGGGTGATGGGGAAACTGTGAACGCGCGTGCCTATGGCGTTGGCCACGGCGTTGGAAATCGCGGAGCCTGCCGGGACATTCGTGGTCTCGGCGACACCGATCACGCCGCGCTCGGGCATATCGACAATCACGACTTCGATGTCGGGGCAATCGGCAATATTCGCGATCTTGTAGGAATCAAAACTCGTGTTCAGCAGCACCCCGCTCTTTTTGTCGAGCACCCGCTCTTCGTAAAGCGCGTAGCTCATGCCCATTAAAACACCGCCATTAATCTGGCTGGTCAACGTCATGGGATTCACGACGAGGCCGCAATCGTGAACGGCGAGCATCTTCGTTACGCGAATATATCCCGTTTCGACATCGACTGTAACCTCCGCGAAGTGAACACCGCCGCAGCCATTGGAAGAGAGATGTTCTTGCCATTTGCCACTGGCGCGAATCGGATTCACCCCCAGATTCCGGCAAGCCGCGCTCCAGTTCGCCAGAATCTGATCGACCGGGGTGCCGGTTTGTTTCGAGAGCTCAGTCAATCCGTTCTGGCACGCGTCCCAGATCGCTGGAGCTACGGAAGCAGTTGTCGTGCTGCCGCCGCTACCACCGGAGGGTGGAAAATTCGTGTCGCCGATCCGCACGTGAATCATGGAGGGATCGAGTTGCAAAGCCTCCGCCGCGACGAGGCCCACCACCGTTCGGGAGCCCGTACCCAAGTCCTGCGTGCCACATCGCACTTCTACGGTGCCGTCCGGGTTGATCGTCATCTCGGCCTGAGTGCCATGACCGCCACCACCCCAAGTCGAACCGGCGCAACCGATTCCTGTTTTAACGGGTCCGGGCGAAGTTCCCGGTTTTTTGTACTTCGCGTTCCAGCCGAAGCGATCGCGACCAATCTCCAG
This sequence comes from uncultured Verrucomicrobiae bacterium, assembly GCA_963743595.1. Classification (GTDB taxonomy): domain Bacteria; phylum Verrucomicrobiota; class Verrucomicrobiia; order Methylacidiphilales; family UBA1321; genus CAVURW01. The sequence continues at coordinate 23,004 of CAVURW010000281.1, read as the reverse complement.
CTCACGACGCCGCACTTGGGATTCATCATTGCCTAGCCGGAAAGCGAGTGGATCTAGCCCCATTTTCACGGCCAGATCATCCATCGCCGCTTCCATGGAAGCCGAGCCCTGGGGATGACGCGGGGCGCGGAAGGCACGCGCGGCTCCGGCGTTTACGGCCACCGCCCGTATGGTGACCCGTGAATTCGGTACGCGGTAGATGTAGGGAGTCTCAACATCCGCACCACCGCCGCCGCCAGCCGTATTACCGCCCCCACCCACTCCGGCCGTACCCACCACCTCATTTGAAAACGCCACCAGTTTACCGTTCGCATCGGCGGCGATCTTGAGCTTTTGTTGCGACGAAGGCCGATTTCCCACCGCTAAGCCCTCGTCCATCCGGGTGAGCATCATTTTAACGGGACGCCCAGCGATCTGAGAGAGTTTCGCAGCGAGACCGCCCTCAGCACCCGGACCGAACTTCGATCCAAACCCGCCGCCCATGTAATCGCAGATTACCTGAACATTATTCTGTTGAAGCCCTAAGTGGCCGGCCAGACCCTCGCGCACACTGAAAATCCCTTGCGTGGAAGCCCACGCCGTCAGTTGACCGCCGGAAATTGCAGCAGTCAATCCGTGCGTCTCCATGGGATGATGCATCTGCACGGGCGTGGCGAATTCGAGTTCAACAACGCCTGCGGCACTGCCAAATGCGGCGTCGACTTGCCCCTGCTCCCTAACTTCAGGATCGCTCAGGTTTTGCCTGCCTTGAAACACTTGCGGAGAATCGGGCTGCATCGCATCGGCTTCGTGGACGACAAAAGGAAGAGGGTCAGCCTCAACAACGATGGCGCGAAGAGCGTCCAGACACGCCTGTCTCGTCTCAGCGGCGACTGCAGCAAGTTCCTGACCGTAGAACCGCACATTCGGCTGATTCCCACCCGCGAGGATGGTCGCTTTCACGCCCGGAATATTTTGAGCCGGCGCTAAATCGATCTTAGTGATTTTCGCCGCCGGCCATTTCGACCGCAAAATCATTCCGTAAAGCAAGCCGTCTGGGTGCACGTCTGAAGCGTATTTAGCCGCGCCGGTCACCTTCGGCACCGCATCCAGCCGTGGGAGCGGCTTACCCAGATACTTTAGTGTTGTTGGCCAGGGCATTTTTGTTTCCGTTTAAGTCCGTTAAACCATCTTCGTGTCAACGAGGGTCGTTCCAGGCATTTCAACGCCACTGGCGCGAAGAGCCGCCCGAACGATGTGCGGATAGGTGCCGCATCGACATAAATTCCCGGAGCACGCCGTCTTCACCTCATCTGCGGTCGGCTTCGGGTTGGTTTGAAGAAGGGCGGTCACCGCCATCACAAAACCGGGTGTACAATAGCCACACATCAGCGCGTCGCAGGCTACAAATTCCTTTTGAACCGTCGTGAGTTTCCCGTCCTTCGCCAGACCTTCCACCGTGATGATTTCATGCCCTTGAGCATCGATCGCCAGCACCATGCAGGCATAGACCAGTTTACCGTCCATGAGCACCGAACAGGCGCCGCAGGTCGCCCGGTCGCACCCCTCTTTGGCACCGGTAATCGTGTTGTAATTACGCAGGGCATCCAGCAGCGTGACTCTCGGCTCTATGGTGTAATCCACCGATTGACCGTTGATGTTCAGCTTTACGGCAACCGCGCCCGGTCCTGCCGCTTCCGGACTCTTCGTCTGATCCGGCAGACCGACAACTTGGCTAACGCTTTCTGCGACAGCCTGTGCCCGAGATGCGCCGATAACAGCAGCAGCGGCGGAAATCCCCTGCAAAAATCGACGACGGTCAACGAGAGCTTTACTTTCGGGTGTAGTCTCCATGGGAATTTTGAAGGAACTGATTACGGCGTGTTTTCGGCAACGATCATGCCGCCGCAGAGTTGAACTCCTGAGGGCGCTGATTGTCCGAAGTAGCCAACGAACAGTGTCCGACGCCCGTGATCTTTCCAATTCAGTTCCAGCTTCGGTTCTTGAATGCTAACTTTTTCGGTAGTATCGACCAAAAATCCAGTCGTCTCGCTACGAGGGGTGTACCAGAGCGATTCCCCGCACGCCGCACCGTTATCACAGGGCAACGGCACAATTCCATGCACTTGAATGGCATCGCCAGCCGAAATCACCGTGTGATCTTGTTGGATATCGGCCACCAAGGGGACAATGCGTTCTTGCACAGCGGTGCCCATCGTTTCCTGAACCCATTTCGAAAGAGCCGTACGTTGCGCGTCCGTAGCCGATTCCGGCAAATAGGCCACCGTCTTAATTCCTTCACCCTTGAGCGAACTCTCTTTCTCCGCCAAATTTTCGGAACCGACCTGAAGAACCCCCACACTCAATCCGGCTAGATTTTGCCCGTTTACGGTGCCGCGATCGAATTGCCACACACGGAGCAGGTAACGGCCGTCCATCGTCTCCTCAGACGAGCACGTACAGCCGCCGGTGTAGAGCTCGCATGAGTGCAACTCAGCCACGCGCCCCGCAGGAGTCACCTCTTTTTCAATCCCGAAAAAGGCCGCGTTTGCACCCACGCCAAATATCCCAGCACCGGTCATTAAGACCAAACCCAGTCGAATCATCGGTGAATATTTCATGATTAATGCCTCCGTTGGTTTCTGCTAACACGAACCATAACCGAAAGTTGCTAAAAATCACGTTTCACCGCTGTAACCCTTGAACCAGTAGACTTCGCTGCATTAAAGATACCAGTTCTACTCGAGTTCTAACCGCACGCAGATAGAGGAATAGTTTGGGAGTTGAAGCCCTGAAAAACATTGTAAACCAAGGTCGGTGCCACACAAAAGAAGACGCCACCCAAGATGTCCAGCACGCCCGGTTCGCCACGCCAGATATTCATGACCCCTCGCCCGATCTTGAAGAGACCCCACCCTAACCCAGCTAGGAAGGTGAAAAAGAGCCCATACTCGATCGTGTATGTGATCGAGTAGGGACCCATGTGTTTCATTCCTATATTCCAGAGGACAATGGCGCTGATTCCGACAGTGAACATAATCGCCGCCTGCACTCGAACGTCTGAAAACAGACTGGGTTTGACCATCAAGGCGGTTCTCGGTGGTGATCGGAACCCTTGATTCTTACTTAAATGTAATGGTTTCATGCGGCATAACGTGACATAAGCCCGCAGTACAGTTGTCATCCGAATTGCCTAAACTTTGTAAAAGAATTGTGAGAACATCAGAGAGCTATGCGCACTCGTCTTATCTGGGGAATCGTCTTAATAGGCCTCTCAAACGCGGTCGGTTTAGCGGAAGCGCCGCACGTTGACCCCTCGGCTTGGGTCGGCCATTCGTGGCCACCCACTAAAAAAACCATTCAGTGTGAGGCAGACTTGTCGAAGGGACATTGGCTGGTGGTGCTCTACAACAGCGGGTGCAGCCATTGCCAAGCCTTGGCGGAGGCCTACACCAGTGCCGTAAAAGACGTAAAAAGTACGATCTCTCCTCTAAAATTGGCGCTGATCGATATCAACCCACCGAACGCCGACCCGTCGTCTCTGCCACCTCCGCCCAATGTAACCTGTGGCCAGTTGCTTGATTTAAATCTCTACCCAGGCCAACCGGTAACTCTTCTCTTAAACGATGGTCAGGTCGTTTGGGTGCGGCTCGGTTGGGAGACGGCAGATCTCAAGTAGCGTTTTCCGACTAAAAGTCTCTCTGATAGCCAACATCGAACGACCCGCTGGAAATCATCTCCAGGGTCATATCAAAAGGGATGCTTCCCTTCTTCGAATCCTTTCCCATCGATCGATATCCCGATTTCTCAACGCTCACCCCCACCTCGGCAGTGTGAGCGGTCGGATATTTGATCGTTACGGTGCCATCTGCCCCAGTGAGAAGCGGGTCAGCCACCAGTCCGTAGTCATCGATTGTCATGTAGGGATAAACTTCCACCCCGGCCAAAGGAGCGCCCGTCTTGTGGTCAATAACGTGTATCCGGAAGCGACCGTTGAAGTTGCGGCTCGGCACTTTGGGAAGTGCTTGTGTCACTTCGCGAGTCGGGTCCTTATCAGAAACGGTCGCTGCGAGCAAAACGTACGAGGCCGCGCTCTTGGTCGAAATCAGATCCATCGACTCCACTTTCAAGGCGGGGAATGGGTTGTGCAAAACCGTGTCGAAAAGGCGCGACGATGAGCTGAACGGCCCGGAATTCCTAAGAATAATCTTCGTTCCAGGATCGCTCACGATTTCCTGTTCTTCTGTGATCAACCGCGCCCAATCGAGCACATGTTCATTGTATCGGATGGAAAAGTCATGATGCGATCCGTCCGTGTAGTTCAGGCGGATCGTGGCAACCGGGCATCCGCTATATTCCCGCCACTCCACACAATGCAGTAGGTGAAGCTCCTCAAAGGCGCGGTCGATCTTGATACCCGTAACTTGCTCCGGATACACCTTATTACGCATCGCATTGCTCTTGCCCCACAGCAGGCACTCACCATCCACGTTAAACGGCAATCCATCGACGATTTTGTGTCCTGAATAACCGACGAATCGACTGTCGTGACCATCCGGCTCCACGAAGGCTCTCGTGAAATAGGGAGAGAGATCGATGGGAAAAGGCGGGCTTTGTTTCGATTCCTGGGAAACCTGTACAGGAGCAGGCGTCGGTGACGGCTCAGCTGGCGCTGGAGTCTGGGCGATTCCGTACTCCAAGCAGCAGGCGACCATAAGAATCGGGAAAAGGAGTTGAGCACATTTCATGAGCCTATACTCGGATGATCGTGATCCCGAGTAAAGATGTTCCTGAGTCGTGCATGAGAACGGAAATTTCCTGCAAAAACTTGTGTACATCACCCACCAATAGCTTGCAAATCGACGCTGTAAATGCTTCTATCGTGCAAGATGCGTACGAATCGGCGAACTTCACAAAGTAGTTTCGTCCTCCTCGCGGTACTCCTTGTCGTCAGTCTGCTCACCATCTTGCTGGTGGCTTCGGTCGTCCTTGCTCAAATTGAACTTCAGGCTAGCTACAATGCGGCCAAGATGGAATTGGCCCGACAAAATGCGCTATTCGGCCTCAACGAAGCGCTCAATCAACTTCAAGACGGCTCTGGACAAGACCAACGCACGACCGCACGTGCCGATATTTTAACGAATATTACCACGGCCATCAATCCCACTGCCCTGGGTTATTTCCAGCCCGCTCCCGCCACCGATTCCGGGCAGGCTTACTGGACAGGGGTTTGGAGGAACAACACCAACGACTACATCGGTACATTCACCAACACATCGACGCAAGCGCCCAATGCCTTTCTGGCCTATGACTACGACGCCGCAGGAAACCCAGTAACGACGCGGACAACACTTTACAATAATGCGAATGTCAACTGGCTTGTCTCCTGGCCTTACGGCCAAACAGCGAATATTCCTGATCCCACCGCAAACCTAAATTCAGGGGCACACGCCCTAGCGAATTCTACGTGGACCACGAGTGGGAATACAGTCACCTACCAAGGGACGGTGACGGTACCCCTGGAAACGGGGTTATCGACCACGAATATTATTGCCGGTGCTGTGAATACCATGGCCGGACAGACAAACACCGTCTCCGCTCCGGTCGTTCCCATCATGGCGAATCGCACTCTGGCTACGGCGCCCCAGCGTGTCGGGAGTTTCGCCTATTGGATTTCTGATAACGGCATCAAAGCGAAAGTTACCGTGCCCGACCCCTACTTGGCGGCCACCTCAACCTATGGCCAAACGATCGCCCACTACGCCAGCTGCCAAGCTCCGGCTGTCGCGGAAGGACTGACGAGCACCAGCGAATTGCCTGGGGTTAATGATGTGAGAACCACCGTTCTTACGCAATTTTGCCCCAATCTCGCGAGCATGACGTATGTCGATAACACCTACTCCACGTTTTCCACCACGCCGAATCTCTATTCCCCCGATTTCACGACCGATTCATTCGGTGTAATCGCCGATAACTTTAATGGTGGTTTGCGGCAAGATCTGACAACAGCCTTTGAAAATCCCTCATTATATCAATCCACTTTTGGCCACACCGAAGCTACTGACACGATTAAACCTGAGGCTTTCCGAAAGATCTACAGCCTGGACGCCATCCTGGGCACAACGACCACTTCGCCCGTAAACAATTTCTCCGGAGCAAATCCGCCGGAATACTATGAACTGGACGGACTGCGGTGGGATAGCCTGTTCCTCTATTACAATGTCTATAAGCAAAACATGCCGAGTCCGCTATTCTCTAACCTTAATCAGAAAACTGCTTATCCAAATTGGTCCACGTCTCCCGCAAACGGTAACGTCCCCACACTGAATTTTCGCGCCTACTACGAGTATGGCTGTGGCGCCTCAGGTAGTGGCAATCTCTGTATTGATCCAATCATGCCCAAAGTAGTCAGTTACGGTCAGACGATGGGCATGATGTTGACCGTTCCGGGTGGAACTCCTCCTCCGAACAGCTACAATCTCCAGCTTATTGGGGCACCCTACATGGTGCTTTATAATCCTTTTAACGTGAACTTGTCTGCTCCACCTTCAGCAGCCAATAAATTTCCAGCAATTGAAGTCGCGAATAACATCGGTGGGATGGACAGTTGGACGATCAATATCGCTTCCTCCATACAAGGCACCGTCTCGATTGGGCCGCTAAATTTTGGTGACAACGGATATAATCGGGACTCGTGCTTCCCCGCCAGTGGTACGGATCCGGCAATCACTCCTGGAGAATTCCGCCTGTACGCGTTGCCGGGGACAACCCCAATTGCAGTTACTCAATCCTATGAGGCGACGGCTTGGAATGCGACACCCACTCCACCACCACCCCCGACACCCACGCCCGTCCCTGCCACTTCTTTCATCGTGACAACGGCCAGTCAAGGCTTTGCGAGCAGAAGCAACCAGATGTTGGTGAGCCAGAACATTGCGACGGTTAATGGAGCTTACCAAAGCATTTACTTCGATGTCATGGGAAGCACCTCCAGTCCAACTAGTTTTTCGTTCCAAGCAAGCACCACCGATCCCATCACGATCGTAGGGGGTACCCGACTCCGAAATAATACGGATTACATTTCAATGCCTCAAGGGTACTCGTGGCCGAACGCGACAGGTCAATCCAACAACTGGAACTTCGCCCAGACAACGCAAATTGAACCCATTGGCAGTCCAAATTTCGGAGACTGGGTCAGTCGCACCGCCTCCTTCGGTACAGTTGGCAATTTTGTAAACACAGAACAGCTTTTTGGAACTTTTCTAGACCGCTTTTACGGTTTCAGTTCTCCCTCTAATATTGTGGATTCGACTAGCGGAACCTACGCTTATACACCCAATCCAGAGATTTCCCCTCCGCTGTGTGCGTATGGGCTTAATTGGTTGAGCCCCTATTCGAGCTCCCTTAACCGAGACCTCGCTACCAGTTTCGTTGACCCTGGCTCAGTGACCGCACCGTCACAGGAATACCAAGCGCAGTCCGTCGGCAGTGGTGCCACCGCGGCGACGGATACTTGTTGGGGTCCAAACTCGGTCGGCAGACCCGATCCCAGCTATGGCTCGTTCTCGAATAACCAGGTTCCTCTGAAGGATCTTCCTTTCGAGCCGATGATTTCCATCGGGCAATTCCGGAATCTGTTCATTAATTATAATTACGGCTATGCATCCCCACAGACGCTCACCATGTCGTTTAACCCCGTTGGCGGCTCTTACCAAGGTGGATTGGGGTCTAAGTACGTTCTCGGCTATAACGCAAACCAAGCCTACCTGGATGACAATTTCCTGGCGAATGAAGTCTTGTTCGACAGCTATTTCTTTTCAACCGTACCACCAGCGACTGTTGCAGCTGGAGATCTAACTGCTTGGCCGATTACCGTAACAGCGACAGGAATTAGCCAAGCCTATGTTACAGCCAATCAGCCCCTGCCGAACTCCCGCCTCATCTATTATTTCCGCGCGGGAAATCCCGATTCTCCCGCCGGGACAATAGCCCCCAGCATTACCGATCTGCAGGTTGTGAAGAATGTAACCAATCCCACTAACTTGCGGTTACCGGCGGCGAATCTCCTTATCAACGGTGCGTTCAACATCAATTCCACCTCGGTGTCTGCTTGGGTCGCGCAGCTCAGCGGCTTAAGCGGGTGCAAAGTATCGGTTCAGGCGTTCAACGGAATGACCTCCAGCTCATCCTCCATTGCCTTCTCCAGCCAACCCGGTGAAGTCCCCTTCTTTAATTTCCTGCACCCCGTCGCTAGTACCTCCTCTTCATCACCCCTGAATGCAACAGGTTCACGCTCCGCCTATTACCCGTTGCTCCGGTTGACATCGGCTGAGATTCAAACGCTGGCATCTCAAATCGTTACGCAAATCATGACTCGCGGCCCGGCCTTCACGCTTGGAGATTTCTTAAACCGGCGGCTCGGCGCCGCCGATAACATCCTCACGACTGCTGGTCCTTTGCAAGCGGCGATAGACGCCACGCCAATTAACAACACGGTCCTGGGAACTTCCTCTGTTCTTGGTTCGACGAGCACCGGCAGCCAGGCCAACGGAGTTGCCGTGGGCGTTCAAACGATCGCGACTATGACCACACCCGCAGGGCTCGTCGTCCCGCACATCCCAGTCACGGGTGATACCCCTAAAGCGGGCATGGGCCTTCCCGGCACGCTCACGCAGTGGGACCTAGTTCAGGCCATCGCACCGTTTATTGCTGCTCGCTCCGATACCTTTACCGTCCGTGCCTATGGGGACGCCGTGAATCCAGCCACTGGTGCCGTGGACGCCAAGTGCTGGTGTGAGGCGACCCTGCAGCGCGTCCCCGAATACGAGTACTCAACCGAAGCCGGTTTGCCCGCAGCAACATCTAATTATTCTTATGCTGACCCCGCCACCCTTTATCTGGGCAATTACGCTTTCGGTCGCCGCTATAAAATCGTCTCCTTTCGGTGGTTGAATGCTAGCCAAATCTAATGAAGTATCGTCGTACATGTTTCGCTCCATTTCGTTTGTTGTTTTGTTACTCATCGCTCAGCTGCCCGGTGCTTTCGCTCAAGACTCAAACGACGACCAGAAAGATCGGTTCCGCACGCTGATCACCTCCGGCGGCATCGATGATCTCTATTACTCCCAGGTTCCGCCTCCGCCCCCGCCGACCCAAGGAACCCCCTCACCTCCCGATCCGAGTTTTAAGGAGAAGAAGCTCTCCGCCGGTTGCAGTTTTGCTTCGCCCAATTACTTTTTCAATCGCACGAAGCCCCTCTTTATCTTTGCCCACGGCCAAGATAGTAATGGAAACACGCTCTACCCAATCGTCGCCGAGCTCGATCTCTCCGCAGGACCGGTTCTTCCCATGCTTCTGTTCTCACCAGTGGATACGCCCAAGCATCGGTACAAGATCATGATCCTTCCGGACGATATCCAGGCCTTTCCAGGAGGTTCCATTCGTGTGGTCAACATATCGCAGTCCCCGATCTCGGTGAACATCGGTGATGGGACCGTGGAGGTGCCCGTTGGTTCGTACAAGATCTTAACGCCCACGAGCAAATCGACCTTTACGTTCCGAGTGGTGAATAACCAGTCGAATGTGAACGTCTACAACAGCCTATGGGGCTACCGCGCCTCCACCCGGATTACCGCATTCACATTTAACCTTCCCGCCCAGCCAGGCGTTGTGATGTTGAGCCACATCCAAGACGGGCTCGGCTTCCCTGATCCCTCTCCGCAACCGGTGCATTAAGGACGCCGGGAGTTGCGTTCAATTAACCCTGTGAGTACAGAAGTGATGGCGTCCATTGAAAAGATTTGTACGCTTTATTTATGAGCTATGACCTCTCGTTTTATGTACCAATCTCCGGTCTGAAACCTGAGCAGATCATGAATAAAGTAGAATCCGAATTTCGCTATCGGTATGAAAAGAGGCTCGTTTGTCCTTTGAGTGATCAGGGCCGCCAGCGAATCGACTATGTTAAGCGTGAACTTCTCGATTATGAGCCTCGCCTCAGGATATTCGAGAAGGACCCGAAACTTGGTGATGGCGGTGTTGAAGTGATGAGGGAAGGGATGACCGACAATGGCTACATCGGGATCTCTTTGATGGAAGACGGTGGCTCAATATCGATCGGCTACTCCTCTATAAAGAAGGGGTCCGAGTCGCGCGTCTATTTTCGAGAAGTATGGGACTACATGCTCCTACTGCAGCGCAGCGCCGGTTATCTCATCTTTGATGGGCAATTGGGCCGATTTCTGAACTTGGAAACCGACTTTGAAGAGGCCTACGCCTGCTACAACTCCTCGTCCATTAAAGTAAATGATTTCTTTGAGCAGTAGCCCACTTGACGCCGCGAACTTCTGCCCGTTGAGTAGTGATCATGGAATTCGCTAATCTGGGTAGGACGGGTCTAAAGGTATCGCGCATCTGTTTGGGAATGATGACCTACGGGTCGAAGAAATGGCGGGAATGGGTCTTGGAAGAGCAGGAGAGCCTGCCTTTCATCAAGAAAGCCGTGGAATGCGGCATCAACTTCTTTGACACCGCCGACGTCTATTCCCAGGGTGTGAGCGAGGAAATCCTGGGCCGCGCCTTAAAGCAATTTGCTCCGCGCCGAGAGACGGTGATTATCGCCACGAAGGTCCACGGGGCCATGGGCAGCGATCTCAACGAAAAAGGGCTTTCGCGTAAGCACATCCGGCACGCCATCGATGCCAGCCTGCACCGCCTGGGCACCGATTACGTTGACCTCTATCAAATCCATCGATTCGACCCAAATACGCCTATAGAAGAGACGCTGGATGCCCTCGACGACGTCGTGAAAGAGGGTAAGGCACTCTACGTGGGAGCTTCCTCCATGTACGCGTGGCAGATGGCGAAGATGCTCTACAAGGCAGATCAAACTAACATGGCGCGGTTCGTGACGATGCAAAACCATTACAACCTGCTCTACCGCGAAGAGGAGCGGGAGATGAATCCGCTGTGCGCCGCTGAGGGAGTGGGGCTGATTCCCTGGAGTCCGCTTGCCCGCGGCTTACTGGCCGGCAGTCGCGATAACAAAACGGTGCGCTCCCAGACCGATGCCTTTGCCAATACGCTCTACGGCAAGGAAATCGCCACTTCAGACCAAGCGGTCATTGCGGTTCTGAACGAGCTCGCTCAAGAACGCGTCCGCCCGGCATCGTTGGCCTTGGCGTGGCTCCTCCACAAACCGGGTGTCGTTGCCCCGATCATTGGTGCCTCGAAGCCTCACCATTTGGACGACGCCATCGCCTCGCTCTCGATCAAGCTCACACCGGAAGAGATGAAACGCCTGGAAGCGCCCTACATTCCCCATCCGATCGCGGGCCACGATTAAGCGCGCCGACATCTCCGGCTATTTCCCTGGTTCGGGATACCTGGCGATAAACTCGGGCAACGTGAGCAGTTCCTTTACGCAAGCGCTACGGGATTTGCCCGACATATCAACATCGGGGTCTAAACGGCTGAGCTCATTCATGCGGACGTAGCCGTCTTTGAATCGGGCAAGAGCATCTCGATACTCCTTTTTGTCCATCAATTGATACCCGTTCTCAATTTCCAGCCACGCCGTGACATATTGGCTCTGTTGATCACCGACTCGCTGGATGTGCCAATCCAATTTAAGCAGAGCCACGATCGCCTCTTCACACTCCTTAATTCCTTGAGCTACAGCGGGTTGCCAGTTCTGCTCGCTGAGCCGTTTCTTCTGGAACCAAATGTCGGCGTCAACAAAATGGTCAAAAGCGCGGTCGTAGTCCTTGGCCTGGACTTCTTTTCGAGCCACCTCAAGCGCCTGTTCACCTTCATTCTTTAATTCAGAATCGGCCAAACACAAAGTGATTGATCCCCAGGTGCAAATCGCAAACCAGAAGCTTTTCATGAGATGAAATTATCAATAGAAAACCCGAAACTGCATCCAAAATAATATATTTCAGATTTCGCGTTCATCGGATTTGAAATAAAAACTTGACAACCCCTTTTTATGAACGATGTTGTTTTAGAAAGATTGGACTGGTTATTCAATAATCATTCAATTAGGGAACTGCATTATGAATACACTTCAATTAAAAATACGTGGGTATTGGAACCTCCTCGTTAGTCAAATCAGAAAGTTCTATGCCCAGCTCACTCACAACAAGCTCGCTTATGCAGGTGCCGTCTATCGCGGAGTTGTGGGACGCACCCAAGTTCAACTCGCCCATGCCATGGTCAGTATGCGCCATAAGCTGAAGAGATAACAGAGCCAGCAACCCAGCAAATCAAAAAACAACAAAAGGAATTATTATGTTACACTACGCAATTACGTTTCTCGTCATCGCATTAATCGCCGGAGTCTTCGGATTCTTCGGCGTGGCCGGTCTCGCTGTGGAGATCGCCCGGATCCTATTCTTCGTCTTCATCGTCCTATTCGTTATATCAGCCATAACGGGTCGACGGATGTCTAATCTGTAAAAAGACGTTCTGCAAAGTTGAAAAGCCTCACGATTAACGTCGTGAGGCTTTTTCTTTTACTAATTCAGAGTCGTATCGTCTGGCAACACCGATGAACGCGGCAGCCGATAGTGCCGAGAAATCTCCTCGGTTTGTTCCTCGATTTGATCCGCCGGAAAGACAACCTTCTTCGGTCCATTCCCGGATTCGAACTCGAAAATATCGAAGCCGTTTACCGGGCTCTTCAGGGCAAGCACCAATCCGCTCAGATCTTTAATCGTGATGCCGTTGACTTTATCCACCACCTGACCACGTACAGATTCGTAGCTGATATTGATGTCAGCCGGGAGGATTTGACTCACCACCACGCGCTCTCTCCGCTCCGGTGTGACGCTTCCGTTTTTGTAGGGATCCAGTTCCAAAGGGAACTGCACGCGCCACGACGTCCCCCAATTCCGCAGGTAATCGTCTGTCAGCGGAACAAATACCAACCCGGCCACATTCACGTAGTAACCCGGCATATCGTAGCGATGCGGGGGCACCAGATAGTCGGTAAACTCCGCCTTGGGCAAAACGTAATCGATCGGAACTTCCTTACCATCCCGCCACACCTTGATGTGACACACCTGACCGGACCATTTATTCCGGCAGGAGAGATTCTCCAGGCAAAGCTTTCCGTACTGAGGATCTTCGTAGTTCCCCTGAGAATCGACGTCAAATCCATCAATACTCAGAATCACATCGCGCGGATGAATCAGCTCATTGTAGCCAGGCTTCATCGCAGTTTGACGGACGATCACTCCTCGGGCAGGACTCGGCATTCTTAGATACTCCAGATTCAGCGAGTTCTGAATTTGATCCCAGGTAAAATCGAAATAGCCGATTCCCGTGTATTTATGCGCCTTCCAATCTCGCAAAATCCCATTGATAAACGCCCCAGGAACGGCATCCAGCGTGTCGCCGTCTTGGGCATTCCCAAGACCGATAAGTTCGTCGCCTTGGGCAACCGCCTCACTCAACCCGGCCGATTGGATGTTCGTATCGACAATCCGAATCGCAGGAACGGAAATACTGCTCAGATCCGAGTTCACCACGTGGACGCGATCCACCTGACCTTTACGATTCTCAAAATCGGTTCCAGACCAACGTAAAATCTGTACAGGGCCGGAGGTTGGTTCCGTGGTCGGTAATTGAGCCGCATTCAAGCCCGTCCAGAAACTGGAGTCATCACATCCCACCAGAGCAAGATTCGTCTGGTAATCGATCCACACAATTTTACCCGTCGGACCGTTATCCAACCCGCTCTTTTGTAATTGGATTTCCGTATTATTCTCCAGCCCCTCTGCTGTCGTCAGAATCAGGTGATCGTCCACCACCACACCGAATTTCAGACCCTCACGAGGACCTTGCTTCCACGGTTGCATGTAATCAACCGCCCTTGCGGTTGTCTGAATGCGAACCACGGCGTTCTCCCAGCTGAATTCAGCCGAATCACTCACGTGCTTTTTAGCGTAGCTACTAAAACAACCCAAAACCATCACTGCACCTACTGCGGAATAGAATTTCATTAAAGTCATGTTCTTTTACGGATTAATGTTCCCTTGTGCCGGAATATTATAAGTCTGCAAAATCTTAGGAGTTTCAAGAATCGCTGCCGAGCGATCGAGAACTTCGAATTGATCATTGGGCAAATACTCAATAACGATATATTGCTTTGTCGCATCCAAAGCTTTAGGGACATCGGCCAAACTATTGATCTTAATACCATTAATCTTATCGACCACCGCGCGTCCACGAATCGCCATATTTGCATTGCAGGGTGAATTCAGAATCGTCGTCAGAATCACCGGTTGCGAGCGGTAATTCTCTGGATCAGCCAAGCGCCGTTGCCTGAGCTCGTAGATCATCGTGCGACCCGATAGCGATGCCAGACTGTCCCCCAGGGAACGAAGGTAATCGAGCGATAACCCGGTGAACACCAACCCGCCGTAGATGTAATAAGGCGGCTCAACATCGTATTGACTCCCCAGAATCCGATCCTTCGCGTAGACGTGCACGGGAAGATTCACGTCCATCTCTTTCCCATCCCGCCACACCTTAAGCGGCAGAATATCGCCGTCTTGCGCCATGTCGAATGCCACGGAGGCACCCACCGTATTGTCTTCGTAGGTGACCGTTCCATCTTCATCGACAGGGAAATCGCCTACCTGCAGAATGACATCATCCGGCTTGATCAGCGACCGCGTATCGGGAATATCGGAGACCGAATCGACACGAATACCGCGCTTACTATCCGGCGGCAACTTTAAGAAAGCGCGGTAGGCCGGGTTCGTTAGCGTTGCAAAGTGAATGCCGGCTTCGGGGACACCGTCGTACTTTCCATCCTGAATGTCGGTCAAAAAGTGCTTGATGATCGGTGTCGGAATAAAGTAACTCGTGTTTTCCAAGCCAGAGATCGCCTCAAACGCCACACCCACCACTTTATCGTCCTGAATTACTGGGCCACCGCTGTTGCCCGGATTGATCGCAGCATCGGTTTGGCAGGCTAAGAAGGATCGGTTGTTGATGTGCACATACCGTTCCACCTCGATCCGGGAGACCACGCCACGTGTGTAGGAAATCTGCTGTCCACCCGCTGGGAACCCGTAGGTCGTTACATTCGAGCGTACCTTGGGGAGGCCACCAAAATCGAGCGGCTTCATGTCCTTGGAGAACTCGGGATCTGTCACGCGAAGCACCGCCAAATCGACATCGTGGCCTACGAATTCCACGGTGGCTGCATAAGGCTTCGGATCGTGATACTTCTTCACCAACAGGCGCGTGTGCCACGCCACCACGTGGGCGTTGGTCATCACCCGATTCCCATCGATCAGGAAGCCAGAACCAGAAGCAAAATTGGCCTGTGTGAATTGCCACGGGCTATCCCAAAGCGGCTCCTGGAACACCGTTAAAATCTGGACCACCGATTTCTCCGGTCCACTTCCCTCCGGTAACGGTTCCCCCATCGGCGGCGGAGAATTGTGCTTCACCGGTGCGGGTGTCGTGTCTTGGCTGGGAAGACCTGGCGAGACGGGAGACTCCGAGCCCCCACCATGACCGGCCGAAGTCTCGGCGGGCGGGGTGGGAAGACCCGGTTCCGTTTGTCCGGCCAAAACCGAATTAACGCCTAAAATCGTGACCGCAACGATCACTAACCGACCAAACACATTTCGCGCAAACATTAGAACGGTAAAGATGTCGTATTACCCACAGAAGTCAAAATCCAATCGCGTTAAAAAGGTGAAACCGAATCGCAACAAATCTTTTACCTCAATATGACGTTTCTCTGACAAGTGTTCACCAAGTGTGCCGCAATCTTTTGTTTTCTTGCTCATGCCGAGCGTTCGGGCAGCCTAAACTCGGTCCAGCTGAGTAACCCCTCATTACACTATGAACACTCTTTTTCGCCTTCTCATTGTCTCGCTGGCCTTCGCGCCGTCGCTAGCTCTCGCGCAACTGCAAAACGCCAACGCAAATTCGCAGAACGAAGCGCAGGTCTACAACAATAATGCCAACCAAGCCACTCCCGCCTATTCCTACGCCAATCAACTCGGCGACAATTTTCCGGCGGATCACCCCGTTCCTGACCCGCTCAAGCCGTGGCTAGATTGGTCCATCTGGGAGGTCGCTCCCATTCGCAATTGTGCCACGCCGTTTAACAATCCCCAGGAACCGATCCCGTTCTGGATGTCGACCCTAAACTTGCAGGCCACAAATACCGGTGCCGCTTTTTCTGTCGCCACATCGGTCTCGACCCGCAGTTGGATTCCCCTGCCAGGAGATGATCGGTATTGGCCCCAACATGTCCTGGTGAATGGTCAACCCGTGCCCGTCGTCCTCCACTCCCAGGTCCCCTCAGTTCAATTGAATCCCGGCCCGTACACGATCACCGGTTCGTTCTTTTGGAACGAGCTGCCGCCCCGACTCCTCATCCCGGCGCAAATCGGTATCCTCACCCTTACTCTAAATGGCGCTCCGGTTCCTTTTCCAGCTTGGGGCGAGGACGGCTTTCTCCTGCTCCAGACAGAAGTCTCCGCGCCGTCTGAGCGCGATTTTCTTCAAGTGCACGTCTACCGAATCATCATGGACGGCGTGCCGATGCACCTGGAGACCGATATCGTCCTGGATGTCTCTGGAAAAAGTCGTGAAGAAAAGCTGAACACGGTGCTTCCAAAAGACTGGAAAATCACTGGTCTCGATTGTCCGATTCCCGTTTTTGTCGATGACGCTGGCAACGCAAAAGTGCAGGTTCGCCCTGGACGCTGGGAGATTAAGCTCAGCGCATTTTCAGTTCGGCCCAAGGACGAAATCGCCTTCGCTTCATCCGCTGCTCCGGCGGCGGCAACAGAATTGATCGGGTTTCTCGCCGATTCCAACATGCGTCTGACTAAAATCGATGACTTGACCGCCGTCGATGTCTCGCAAACCGATTTCCCGAAAACCTGGGGCGAACCCACCTTTCCAGTCTACCGCTGGGACACCTCCAAGGCATTTCACATCACCGAAATCATGCGAGGGCAAGGGCACAAATCGCTTCCCGGCCTCAACATTGCCCGCACCTTTTGGCTCGATGAAACCGGCCAATCGCTGGTGTACCAAGATTCCGTCTCCTCAGCAGCTCAGCGGCGCTGGCGATTGAATGCCGCCGAAGATGCGGTGCTGGGAGCAGTTACCGATCCCGATTCGGACAATACAGGTATGTTGATCACCGCCGATCCCGCGACGAATGCGCCCGGTGTGGAGCTGCGTTCCTCCGCGTTTACGCTCTCGGCCAGTGGCACGATTCCCAGCCCGAAGCGCTTCAAGGCCACCGGTTGGCAGGCCGACGCCTTGACCCTTCACTCCACGCTGAATCTTCCTCCCGGCTGGCGACTTCTTGCGATCTCGGGCCCCGATCACTCGTCTGGAGACTGGCTCACCTCGTGGTCGATTGTGCCTCTTTTCATGGTATTGATCTGTTCCCTGGTCATCGGGCGCGTCTACGGAATTCCTGCGGCGCTCCTCGCATTCTTCGCCCTAGGCCTCTCCTATCCGGAGCCGCAAGCACCGCGAATCGTTTGGCTCTTCATTTTGCCGTGGGTGCTGATTCCTCACTTCATCGCCACTGGCTACTTTCGCAGTGCCGCTCTGTTCATGAAGTGGAGCTCTCTTTTGATTCTAATTTTGTTCCTGGTTCCGTTCCTTGGCTCGCAAGTGCTCTCCGCTTTCTTCCCGCAATTGGAGGCGCGCGATGCCTACTTCAGCTCGTTTGCAGAAGACTTGGAGCGCACGCTCCATGCCGGATCGTCCAGCTACGGTGCAAATTTGTCGCCTGACATGGCGGCGGACTTCAGTGCAGCGGGGGCGCCCGTCCTCCAGCACGCCCAGAACGATGGCCAACTAAAAGTTGCCGAAGCCGAACAGAATGCTGCCAGGTATCTACGAAACCATCCCGAACAAAGCCCCGCGCAACGACAAAACGTGGTGTACGCAAATCCTGTCGTTGATCTTCCCCCCCAAAAATCGAGTGTCGATTACAACCTGCTCCAGGACGAGCGCGCGCGTGTCCAAACCGGTCCCGCGATTCCCACGCAGTCCTGGCGACAAGTGACTTTCGATTGGAGTGGGCCGGTCACTGCCGATGAAAGCGTGCAGCTCTTCCTTTTGCCACCTTTCCTCGTCAGTTTCCTGGATCTCGTCCGGGTGGTTCTTCTCGCGCTCCTGGCGATGATTTTACTCGGGCTGAAATTACCCCGACCCACCGTCCCCGCTGGATCAACCGCCATCGCCGCATTCTTGTTCATTTTGGGATTATCCTCTGGAAACGCCTCTGCCGATTCCCTTCCCACCACGCTGGACGTTTTGAAAAACCGACTCCTCACGGTCTCCACCGCCTACCCGAATGCAGCCGCGATCGCACAAGCGACTGTCACCTTGCAGAACAATACGCTCACCACCGTCATGGAGGTGCATGCGGAACTGGCCACCGCGGTTCCCGTTCCGGGCAAGCTACCCGCGTGGTCGCCCCTACGCATTCTCGTCGATGGTAAACCGACCGCCTCCATTCACCGGGAGGACGGCTACCTATGGGTGCTCGTGCCTGCCGGAGTCCACACCGTCCAGACGGAGGGCGAGATCCCCGCTGTTTCCGATTGGGCGCTCACGTACGAGTTGCGCCCACATTTGCTCACCGTAACCGCTCCCGACTGGACTTACACGGGACTTCGACCCGATGGCACGCCTGAAGATCAAATCTACTTCACGCGGATCGTCACCACGACCGCCTCCCAGTCCGATTACGGTCGCCAAAAACTCAGCCCGTGCGTTCAACTGGAACGTCATATCACTCTCGGCCACACGTGGATTGTTAAAAACACGCTCAGCAGAATTGGTTCAGGCTCGTCCGCCCTCGTGCTTCACATCCCCCTGCTCCCCGGCGAACGGAGCCTCTCGTCGAATTTCATCTCCACCAAGGACGGGTTTGTGGATGTTCCGCTGACTGCAGACCAGAACGAAGTCTGGTGGCTCGGTGAATTGAACTCACCGAAAACCAAAGCCGAAGAGAAATCGCTGAAAATCGCCCTGGCCACCCGGACCAGCGATACCTGGGTCGAAAAATGGTCGCTGGTCGTCTCGCCCATCTGGGATGTGACGTTCACCGATCTGCCGCCGAATTATGATGACTCCACCCTCAAGCTCGGCCCGGAATGGCATCCGTGGCCCGGTGAAAAGGCCGAAATCGCCATCGCCCGGCCACAACCGGAGCCAGGCGAGACGCTAACCATCACCCAGGTCGATTACTCCACGGCGGTCGGTTTGCGCGAGCTCGATTCCACGCTCGTCATCTCCATGAAATGCACCGTGGCGGAGGACCTGCATCTCGACCTTCCACTGGGTGCCGACGTCGAGACACTCACCTTGGAAGGCGCCAATTATCCCGTACGCTCCGAAACCAAGGGCAACGTCGAACGCCTTACCATTCCTGCGACGCCCGATCTGCACACGATCAACCTCACGTGGAAGCTCAGTAAGGTGCTTCAACCCAGCGTCACCGCCCCGACGATTGCCCTCTCGCACATCAGCCATTCCACGGACGCACCGCTCTCCTGCGCCAACGTGACCGCTTCCCTTTCGATACCGGAATCGAACTTCGTGATTTGGGCCTGGGGCCCGCAACAAGGGCCCGTCGTTCTTTTTTGGGCGATGTTCATCCTCGCGGGAATCGCGGCGATGATCCTGGCGAAGGTTCTGAAATCGCCCCTGCGCCCCCTTTCGTGGTTCCTCCTGTTGATCGGTCTCTCTCAAATCTCGCCGGTCCTGACGCTCTTGCTTATCGCGTGGATTGCGTTGGTCTCCTACCGCAGCCAGACGAAAATCGAACTCTACCCGCGTCACCTCGGAATCACCCTCACCATCACGATCCTGACAATCGTGGCCATTTGCGTCCTCTTTTCGATTGCACGACAAGGTCTCGTCGGCGAGCCAGTTACCTGGATTCTAACGCCGAACGGCGATTCCGGTATGTCCTGGTACGCTCCCGTATGTAACGGCCAAACCCCGGAGCTCGGGTACATCGCTCTCTCCGTGGAGTGGTACCGGTTTGCCGCGCTGATCTACATGCTGTGGCTCGGTTACTTCGCGACCCAGTGGCTGCGCTGGACCTATCAGACCGTGGCAACCGCACGGAAGTCGGACCTCGAATCGCCCGGCACCGTGGACCTGTAGAGCATTAACCTCTCGGGAATAGGATTTAACCTACAGGGCTTTCCGTCTCCGCGAACAATCGCTCTGCCACCACTCAGATGCCGCTCGTGACTTAATCCCCTCCTTTTGCTATAGATGCATGCGGGAGTCTCACCCTTGAACAGATTACTCAAGAAGCCCTCGCGTTGTCCCCCGAGCAGCTAGCCCAACTTGTCGACACGCTTTCCGAAAGCTTGCACGAGCCAAAATTGAGTGAAGCTTGGGAAAAAGAAATCGCACGTCGATTGGAAGACATCCGTTCCGGGCGAGTCAAGACCGTCTCTCACGAAGAGGTCATGGCGCAAATCTTCGAGATCGTTAACGGTGAAGATTAGATATTTGACAACTTCAGCAGTCACTCACCACCGTTTAGCCGCAATCCCGCAGGGATTCGCGGGTATGGCCGCACTACGGATAGAACTCACCATTCGTTGGCTTATTCTCGGATTGAATATATCTTCCACCGAACCGACAGGCGAAGTGGCAAAACTTGCGCGGAACGTTGTCCGCAATGCTGCGATGCCCGCACCCCCTCTGGGGATTGCGGCTAAACAGGTCTGGGTTGGTATGCTGCCGCGGGTGCTATTCTTTGGTCTCTTTCCCCGCCAAATCCTTGAACGAGAACCGTTTCCGCACCTTCTCCGCCGCGTACGGCTTGCCGTCCACTTCCACGTAGGGATAAACGAAGAAGTTCAGCGGCTTGCCCTCGGCTTTCGGCACCAACGAGGTCGCGGCCGGTGCTGAACGTGACGCGGTCGGGCGTCAGGTTGCCGAAGTAGTATTCCGCCATTTTTGGGTCCTTGTTGGCCTCGGAAATGTCCACGGCACCCAGCCCTTGCCCTTCGGCTTGAACTTGGCCCAGCAGTGGTAGCCGGGAATGTCGCCCTCGCCGTGCTTGGCGGGAGGGGAAGCCGATCTCGAATTTGGCTGGGATTTTCTGCGATCGGGCGAGCTCATGAACAGGCTATGGAAGTCGGTGCAGTTGCCGTAGCCGCTGTCGCAGGCCCAGACGGCGTCGCCCCGGCCCCAGCCGGTGCCTTCCGGTTTGCGTATTTCATGTGCACGTTGACCGCATCATAAAACACCCGCGCCGCGGCTTCCGGGTCCTTCGGCAGTTCCTTGCCCTCATGAGATCGAGCGGCTTGCCACTCGTCGGCACCTTGTCATCGGGCTGCAACAGCCGATCGATGGGGGCATCCTTCTCCGAATGCGTTGACGACTTCCTGACGCGTGACACGATACCGGATGGAGAAGGGAATCTCGCCTTTTTTGTCGGCCTCGGCTTCAAACGACAAGATTTGATTGCCATACGTCGCGTCCTTGCCGGTTTCGGGTTTGCCGGGCAGGTCGCGAGCGAGAATCTCGACGGTCTGCTCGGCATTGCTGGGAGGGATCGGAAGCCAAACGCGGGCTTTCATGCCTGGTTCGAGTCCCGTGACGGCGCCGGCATAGGTGAACTCAAACGTGCGACTGCGCGGTGCCTTCGCCACGGGTTTGGCATCCGCAGCCGAGGGTACGCCGACGGGTCCTAGACATACAACGCCCATGACCGCTGCAAACGCGTACCTGTACATGGAAGATCTCCCTGGTGTTCGAATCGGGGGTGCTGAAAACGGCGGGCGCGGACTCCTCGCCTCGATCGGCATGAGGGAGCTTCGTTTGGAAGAACGTGCGAAACGATAGGCCCGGTCACGCCGATGCGGAGCAACGACGCACTCAGGTGAAACCGCAAGCGGGAGCGCGGTGGAGGAAAGAAAGAATCACGGGGGCTGAGGCCGCAGAGACATCGTGAGCATGCTCCGGCATGATGGCCCCTTCAACCCGGCGAATTACTTCAATGCTTGCGCGTGAATTGATCCGCCTTGAATTCCGGATTCAACTTCACGTCTCGGAAATAGTACTCGCCCATCAGCTTGCCGTCCTTGTCCTTGATGGTTGAGCCGGTCTGCATCCACAGTTCCGTGTCGAAGTACGAGAGCAACTCAGCGACGCCGTCGGCCACGGGCGTCGTGGTGGCGGCGCGGAAGGTGAAGTGCGGGCGATCGTTCAGTTCCTTCACCTTCTTGATGCCCAGGTACTCGACCTTCTGCGTGCCCTTCTTGAAGTTGGTCTGCCATGCCTTCAGGGTACGCATCTGGTTGTTGTAGAAGCCGAAACTGTCGAGGGGATAGTGGCCGGAGGATCGGGCATCGGCGCCATTCGGGTTGCGCATGACGACGAACTTGCCCAGGAAGTCCTGCTCTGTTGGGCTGCACGAGCATCTGGCTCTTGCCGTCGCGGTCCTTGTTCTCGCCCTCGACGTACAGAAACGCCTTGCCCGCCCCTTCCAGCCAGTGGAAATAGACGCTGAAGGCTTCTCGCGGAAATAGACGTCGATCAATTCAGGCGGAATGTCCTTGCCGCCGATGATCTCGTGCTTCCAGAGCGTGAGATGGTAGCCGGTCTTCACTTCGCGGCGGTATTTTTCGAGCGTGTTTTCCAGGAAGCCCATCAGATTCTTCCGCAGCAGCTCTTCCATCTCCTCGTTGGTGGAAGGCGGCCCGTGCCGGCCGCGGGTTTTTCCACCGCGCTGTTGGGCACGCTCGCCTCGGCGACCTTGGCCTTTTCCGGGTGCGGCAGTTGCCAGGATCAGGCACCCCAGCACGGGCAGTCCGATGAGCAGCACCGGCAGGCTTAGCAGCAATCGCTTCATCCGACACCTCCATGGCTGATTCACGCCCCGGCTCCTCTCCTTAGTTTATCGGCAAGCGCCGCCGGGCAAGAAACGCGAATCGCGCGGCGCCTTCTTCATTATTGCGCCTGCGCCAGACAACCTTGGCTCTCCTG
>CAVURW010000280.1:0-6834 GCA_963743595.1 uncultured Verrucomicrobiae bacterium | reverse complement strand
AGCGATCGGTTGTCGTCAGATTACGCTGACAGTAACGGCTAACAACGCTGGCGCACGTCGGCTCTACATCTCACGTGGCTTCGAGCCGTTCGGACTGCAGCGCGGGGAGCTTTTTGTCGATGGCGACTATTACGATCTCGAATATCTCGCGCTCTACCTTTATCGACACGCGCCCGTTTACGAATCGTCTTCCTCAGAACCCGGCGATTTCATCCCGACTTGCGCCTGATCCAGCTCAAGGAGGAGTTCGCTCCATTCTGCACTCAATTTCGCCCGACTTTTCACCACGATTTCTGCGGCCTCCAGCGGGAAAAGAATCTCAGTCTGGCAACGGCCCTCTTTATAGGCCTGGAATTCCGCTCGCAGAGGCTCGATCACGCGGGGGTCCAATCGAATCGCCAGGCCGACGAGCGCTTCACCACGCGTATCGTTATCGGCATCTTTGAGGCGGTCCGCTAAAGCATCGCGCACCAGTGGCGTGTCAACCGATTTTGCCAGCCCGTGAGTCGCCCAATCCCGCACATCGCTGCTCGTATCTTTTGAAAGCTCCACCAGCGCATTAATGGCTCGATCATCGTCGAATCGCTCCAAAGCCAGCGCCACGGAAAAACGCACATCTTCCTGGGGATGAGCCACGTATTTTAGAAGCAAGTCCAGCGTTTCATATTCGCACAAATGCCCCAGCGAACTGATCGCGAACGAGATGATTTCCTGCTCCTGTTCGGCTTGCAACAGTGCCGCGAGCTCCCGCACGCACTCGCGCGGCAACACCTTTTCCTTCACCGAATTTTGCCCAAGAACCGTGGCTGCTACATCCCGGCTACTCCGATCCCCCTTCGTGAGCGCAGCGATCTTGGGGAAAATCTCCTTCAGCCGATGTTGCAAAACGAAGATTAAGTCCCACGCGGCATGGTCATTCTGGAGATCTCGAGTGAGCAACTCGCGGATCAGTTGATCGGTCGAACGGGGATCGTTGAAGTCGGACATCGCCCCAGCTTAACCGATGCATCAAGGCCTCAAAACGGTGGAAACAATTGCCACAAACCGACGCGTATTTCGGGTTTACTCGATTGAACGGTAACCCGGACATTTTGCGCCGTGACCGGGGGGAATGTCGTTTGAAACTCAGTGCCCTTGGGGTTGTCTTGCGTGTAGAACGTCTTCCAGTTTGCGCCGTCTTCGTACTCGAATGTCAGTTTCGTCACCTCCGTGTAGGGAGTCGTAAAGCGCAGGTACCCGATCGATGTGGGCTTCCCCATATCCACGCCAATCGTCACGTGATCGGTCTTGAGCCGGAGATTTCCGCCGGTAGCGTTCGTGAGGCTTTGCGCGGCTTTCTCGTCTTCAGTAGAAGTCACCGGCTTTCCCTCGATTAGCGACGTGAACCGGGGAATCTCACCCTGGCACTTCACCTGAATCACGGTACAATTCGCATCCGGCGCGTCTTTGGGCAGATGAATCAGGGTGTACCCGTCTTTCACCTCGGAGGTGAGCTCCTTATCGGGCGCCACCAGCAGATGCGCAGAGCTAATCGCGTTGGTCATCGGCACCTTCAAAACTCCGTCAGTCGGCCAGTTAAAGACAAACAAATAGAGGTTTCCGTCTTTCAGGGACGACCAACCCCACGGCGTGTAGTCAAACGGTCCTCGTTTGCAGCCATAAATCGCTTCACCGTTCACCTTCATCCAATCACCAATCTGCTTGAGTACAGCGACCGAATCGACAGGGATAATTCCCGTCTCATCCGGCCCCACATTCAGCAGCACATTGCCGCCCTTGGCCCACGCTTCCACCAGCTCGTGAATCAGGAAGTTCAGGGAACGCGCCGGTGCATGCGTGTACCCCCAACTGCCGTTAGTGCGATCGCACAGTTCCCAATCGCCCGTCGGTGGAATGATCGGGATGTGCCCTTCAGCGGTATCGTAATCGCCTGGGAAATGCTGGAGGCGCGGATCAACAATGATATTCGGCTGCAGGGCCAGGACCGGCTCGTAACGCGAAGCGCGTTCAGCGGTGCCCACATTTGAGCCATCGGAATCGAACCACATCACGGCGATCGGTCCGTAATTCGTCAGCAGTTCCTTCACTTGCGCCAGGGAAACCTTGTTCACGTAATCGTCCAGATCCCCGTCTTGCGCGGCGTGGTCCCACTTCGGGCAACCGGCACCACCGCCGGGATGTCCCCAATCGGCGATTACTGAGTAGTAGGTCCCGAGCTTGATATTGTGCTTCGGGCACGCCAGCGAGAGCTCTTTCAGCGGATCGCGCTTAAAGGGCGTCGCATCGTAAATGTTGTAAGCGCTGGCGGCAGAGTGGAACATCGCAAACCCGTCGTGGTGCTTTGTCGTGAGCACCATGTATTTCATGCCCGCTGCTTCCGCGATTCCCGCCCACTCGTCGGCATTGAATTTCGTCGGGTTAAACTGCTCCGCTAATTTCGAGTATTCCGCGAACGATTCTTGATGCGCGCGCATGTGCCACTCGCCATCGGCCGGAATGCAGTAAAGCCCCCAGTGGATGAACATGCCGAACTTCGCCTCACGCCACCACGCCATCCGCGCGTCGCGTTGTTCAGGCGTTTCGTGGATGCGCACCACGGTATCCTTCACCACAGAGCCGGGTGGTGCTGTATCAGGATTATCGACCGGAGCAGGAGTGGGCGTTGTCTGCGCACAAACCATAGCTGAGGTGACAACAAGTGCGGCGATAAGGGGCGTAACGAATTTCATGAGGAGTTCTGTTATGAACAGGTTCGCTCTTAAAAAGTTGCGACCACTTCGGCAAATTCGGTTAAATGCCCTGCCTGGAACGTCTTAAGATAGTTCGCGTGCGACAATCTTTTACTCCCAGTAATTCCCCTCGACGAAACTGATGGATTTCGTTTGGATTTTGTGTCAAAGATTTAAAAAAGTAGCAACTGAGCCAAAAATTATTTTATGTCTGGAACGTTCGAAACACCCTCCCTCCCTGCCATCGCCTGGATCTCTCTACTCAAAGAAGATGACCGTAATTTGCTCAGTTCTTATGGCGAATTTGTGCCGGGCCATGCCGGAACAGCCATCATTCGTGAGAGCGAAGTCCTTAATGAGTTTTTTATCGTCATTAGCGGGCAACTGGAAGTGCGCTGCAAGCAGGCCGACGGCACTTACCAAACGCTCTCGCAAGTGGGACCTGGCGATACCTTGGGTGAAGTGAGCATGTTCGACCCCGGCCTGACCACCGCATCTGTAGTGGCCACAACCTTTAGCCAATTGTGGAAGATTGCCGATAGCAGTCTCAACCAGTTTATCGAAGACAACCCCGGTGCCGGCAACATCTTGCTTACATCTCTCGTCAAGATCCTGTGCAAACGCCTTCGCCAACTCGATCCAACCGGCATGCGTCTTCATACGACTCAAGAGACCGCTGCGGAATCGGACGCTTACTCGGCGTAGACGCTCTTCCTGCGTTAATTCCCCGGTTCTAGACTCACCGTAATTTGCGGAGAGTCCCCGGCCTTGACCGGAATATTCAGGACCAACTGGTGCATGCCGGGATTTGGAGCATCGTAATCATGGCGCGGTGCCGATGCATCCACCACAGTCCATGTAGCGTTTACTGGCTTGAGGCAACGGACCATCAGTGTCTTCCCGTTTTCGGTGAGTTTCGCGATTGACCCGCTCGGCTCAATCTGCGCATGCGTCATCATTTGCCAGCGGACATTGCCCTCTTTCGCAACCGACTGCACCGAGTCCTCGATCAACAAGGTATGCCGTTTCTGAAGCGAGTAGGTGCGAACCACTTTCTGCGCTTGCCCGGCGAAGACGGTGGAGCAATCGACCGTGGCAGACGGCGTATCGCTTCCCAAGCCGGACGTCGTGATCGTCGCTTTACCCTTCACGCTCTGGATCTGGTCATTGAACATCAGCATGTTTTTCGATTCATTCGAAATTCGGAAAATTTGCCAACGCTCCGAATCTTGTTTGAAGTTAAACAGATTGATGCCCTTGCTTTCCAGGGAGTTGTAATCTTGCATGCCCAGTGAATGCGCCCACCGTACGCCCTGGGCATCGAACACAAACGAGCCCTCGTCCATGTGTGCATGACTCGCTGAAGGTGTGCCGCCCTTGATGCCCACATAAACCGCATCGGGCCCCCAGCCACTACGGAAAAAGGCGACCGGATTTTCTCCATTCCCTTTCCAATCGAGCGCTTTAGGTTGCGCACTGTTTAAAGAAGAATCGGCCCAAATAAGAACCAACGGTAGCACGCTGGACCCCGACACCTTTTTTTGGTTCACCATCTGATTCATGAACCAGAGCAGCTCGGGATCATGCCTTTGAGCCGCAATCCAGTAGAGTGGGGGTTCAAGCTTTGCTTGCGCTCCGCTGTCAGAAAAATTGAAGTAGAGACCCGTCGGTCCCGTCACGTGAAGCATAAAATCGCCTGATGCGAGAAAGCCGGGCGTCTGGCTTAGGCCGTAATCGGTGCCCAACGTCGATTGCATCGCTTCCAGCAAAATGACCGTGTAGGTGGTGGCGTAGTCCCAGTAGCCGGGACCTTCCGGGAATGCGCCATCTGGACCGTACTCTTTCATCGAATAGGGAACAGAATCGACCGCGCGGACGATGATTTGCGCCGCCAGATCGGGCTGTTCATCCGCAATCGCCAGGGCCCCCATCACCATCCCCCCATTGCAGACTTGGTTCCAATTATTTCCGCCGCGCACCCACGACATTTTGCCAGTAAGCGAGGGCTTCAGTCCTTTCTCGATAATCGCCGTGCTACAGGTCGTGCGCGTTTGAGCATCGAGTCCCGCATAAAACCAGTCGTAACCGATCGCCATGCCGTTGGTCATTTCGGCCACATCCAGAAAATGCTCTGGATGCCAATCGCTGAACGCAGCGATGGCGAGCATCTCTTTCTGTGCGCGATCCAGATAGCGGGAATCACCGGTCAGCCGCCACGCCATGCCCAGAGTCGACACACGAATAAGAAATTCGCGACTCACGCTGAGCAACCGCTTTCCTGTCAGAACACGGGTGAGCGTGGGTTGTGGAATGATCTTCTCCGCCGAAGCCAAAATCGAGTCCCGAATGATGACGAGCTCCGGCGACCCCGCGATCTTTTGTTTCAGTGCCGCCTCCCCGCCCGCCGGTAAAAAGAGTCGGGGATGTGCCCCGACTTTTTGTAAAATCAATTGCTTCACTTCAGCCTCGGTCGGGACGTTTGCGTGAGCAAACGGAAACGTAACGAAGATGAGGAGGCAAACGAAGGCAGCTCGGAAATGCATATTCGATTATGCCATCGCAGGCCACCCGGGCACATGGAAACAATGCGCATCGGCCAGAAAAAATGCGCAAGCTGCGTCGGGCGAATAGGGATCGCTGCCCCATCTTCACTATCCATGTTTCCATGTCGACCTTGTGGAGACATCAGTAAAAATCAGTACGGGAGGCTTACTGATCCCTCGACCGGTTCATCCCTACTAATCACGTCGCTTTGCGGGGTTGGTGTCTCGGAATGGAAAACCTCTTATTGAGTAGGTTCATAAGGACGATCCAATTGAGCGCCACAGGCGCGATCCATAAAAAAGCCTGGCATGAGGGCGCTGATCAGCCGTCCGAAGTGCTAGGTACACTACCGCGGCGTTAGAGTTCCAAAGGAACGATAATCGGTAGCTTCCCGTTCTGATTTTTACTGATGTCTCCACAAGGTCGACATGGAAAACATGTTGAGAGTGAACAATTTGCACTAAGCGCGGTTCGTCTTCCCGAATCCTGTCGACCGTCTCGGAATAGTAACATCTTTGAGAGCAAATTCATGAGGCACGGTGTCAGGGTAATCTCGAGGAGTTTGCTTTTCGTTTGACATAAAACAATCCAGCGTTAACCTAACCTCATGATCCACACCGTTTTCCTGGCTGACGCAGGCACTCCGCTCATGTGGGCCAGCATTCTCTATCTCGTATTCGGCAATTTGATCATTGGAATTTGCGAAGGGATTTTGATCGGCTGGGTCTTTAGACGAAACCAGCTCTTCTGTGCGCTTGTCATGATTCCTGCCAATTACTTCTCGGCTTGGGTCGGTGCTTTCGGATTGGATTGGTTGACCACGATTCAAATCTCGCCCTCTCTCTACGTAGCATTGCCCTTGATTATCCTCATGATCTTTGTTTCGTATCTGCTTTCGATCGTCCTGGAATGGCCGTTTATCATGGTGCTGTTCCGTGGGCAACAGGAGTGGCTCTGGCGGTCCTTTAAAGCCTCCGTGCTCGCCCAAACTGCGTCCTACGCCGTGATCACGCCCTTCTTTTTCTTGGCCAGTCCCATCTCCATCCTGACGGCAACAAATATCGATTCGCACTTGACCCAATGGGTCGATCCCGTCGCCCGGCTCTATTTCATCGATACTGCCGATCAAGAGCCCTACAGTTGTAAGCTCGATGGAACAGACCTTCAGCGGTTGTCCGAGGAGAAATTTCCGGGTATGGCAGATCGCCTCTTCGTGAAGGAGACTCCCGACCATCAGTGGGACCTATATGGCTTAAGGTGCAAAGACCAGGATCAAAAAGGTGCTCGGATTTTAATTCGCTCGGCCTTTGCGAAGAGAGCGGCGACTTTTCCGGATCAAGATCCAGACCAAAGTGGAATAGGTGAAGCCACTGACTTCCGTCCCGAGGATCAGCAGGCTATGAGGGTCTTTTCCGGATGTTGGTCAGCCGATGGATTGGAGTTGAATAACCAAAAAACAAATGAGCGGTCGCACTTCGCGCTCGAGACGCCTTTTCTGAATTGGCCCGTGTGTTTCGCCACCGTACTTCCCCACGATCAAGTTATATTCCAGTTGGGCGAC
>CAVURW010000279.1:0-6315 GCA_963743595.1 uncultured Verrucomicrobiae bacterium | reverse complement strand
GCTTCCGGTAAAGTAACGCATAAACCGGCCACGAACAATCTCACCGTTTACTCTGTCACTACGAACGATAAAGGCCACCTCGTCGCCAGTATCCCCGCCAACATTACGTTGCCCAAGCCGACCAAAAAGGAAGCACACGGTATCTCGATCGATGGTAAAACAGGTTCGGCCGCCTCGCCAACACCAACGCCAGCAGCTCCAGCTCCAGCTCCAGCTCCAGCTCAATAACGCTGCAATGATCAAAAATTGGCTCCCCATCGTCCGGAAAGCCCATCTTTATCTCGGCGTCTCCTTTGCGCCTCTGCTCATCCTGTTCTTAGTTACGGGAGCATGGCAAACCCTGGCTCCACAACCGGATCAAGACGCCGCCAAGACGTGGCTGCAATCGTTCATGGAACCGCTCACGCACGTTCATACCGACGACTTTTTCCCACCTGAGAAGAAAGACCACAATCACTGGGGATTCAAGATTCTCGTTGGGCTCATGGCGTTCGGGCTCGTGCTGACCACATTCATGGGGATCTACTTGGCGTTCCGGTTGACGAAGAAAAGCTGGCCGATCATCGTCGCTCTCGTCTTGGGCGTGATTATCCCCATTCTGTTGCTCTGGATCGACCTGTAGCCTACTTCAGACGCCTACCGAGGCGTAAGCATCGACCAAGGCACGGGCGAAACCGCGATTTTATCGCCCGGCTTAACGCCGTTCAGCTCGAACCAGTGCAGGTTCATTTCCAAAGCGTAGACCACCTGTGTGCTCTGGCTCACCGTCTGGGTTTCGTCCTCCGGCTTCATATCGTAGATCTCGAGAATCGCACCGTTTTTATCGATAAAGGCGATCGAGAGCGGAATCTTGGTGTTTTTCATCCAGAAAGTGGCTTTTTCAGCCGAAGGGAGTACGAAGAGCATGCCGGCGTTATCATCCATATCCGTGCGATACATCA
Organism: uncultured Verrucomicrobiae bacterium; assembly: GCA_963743595.1. Taxonomy (GTDB): domain Bacteria; phylum Verrucomicrobiota; class Verrucomicrobiia; order Methylacidiphilales; family UBA1321; genus CAVURW01. The sequence goes on along the minus strand of CAVURW010000279.1, from coordinate 5,374 downwards.
GGCCGCGCTCGCGCGTCTCTTCGTTGCGAGCCAGTTCCACAGTGGCTTTCGCTTTGCCAATCGTTAGCGTAAGCGATGCGGGAACGGGATCAGGGGTGGGAGTCGGCTCCGGTTTTTGAGTCGGGGCTGCGGTCGGCGCGGCAGTCGGTGCGGGCGTGGGAACCGCCTCAGCGACATAGCTGAATGCACAGACGGCTACGACGATTAGAGACAATCTAAAATGATGGAGAAGACACTTTTTAGGACACTTCGTAGAAAACTTCATAGAACCTCTATTCATAGCGGAGTGCGCGCGCGGGTGCCAGCCTCGCTGCAAAAATTGATGGGATCATGGCAGCTAATGTACAGACCAAAACGGCTGCGGTGCTGATCAGGACGACCTCCAGCGGGCTGGTTTCGGCGGGAATTTCAGGCAACGCGTAGAGCGTGCCTGCGACGGGATGAATGTGGAAGAAATCGTATAGAAACCCTCGAACGAAATTTCGCTCGTGCAAGAAAAATATCCCCAGGAGCGATCCAATCACGGAGCCCAGCAGCCCCACGATAAACCCGTGCAAAGTGAACATGAGGCCTATCTGAAAGTCGGTCGCGCCCACGGCTTTCATGAGTCCGATTTCCCGGGTCTTCATCAGCGTTACGGTGATCAACGTATTCCCGACGCCAAATGCCGCCACCAGCGTGACCAAAAAGAGGATGAAGGCCATCACCACGCGCTCCATGGCCAATGCATTGAAGAGATCCGCATTCTCGTCTTCCCAAGTCACCGCTTGCAGCGGCGGTCTCAACTGCTTATTCAACTTGTCCCGCACTTCGCTCGCATCGTCTCGGTTCTTCAAGCGAAGCGCCACGCCGTGAACCGCGTCGCCCATCGCGTAGATGTGTTGAGCTACATCTAGCGAGACAAGAAAATCTGAGTCATCAAACATGGCGTTGTTCGATTGAAACACGCCACGCACGGTCAGTTCGTCCGGTAAAACGGTTGCCTGCGGCGTGCCTGGTTTATGATGCAAAATCGGGAGAACCTGCGCGGGACCAAAGACCTCCACTTTATCACCAGGCAACGCGAAATTCTGTTGTCCCCAACCCTTGCCGATGACAACGGAATCGCCCTGCAATTCAAAGTCGCCGCCTACGAGATATTTCTTCATGGAGAAAACGTTGTCGTCTCCGTAATTGTCTAGCCCGCGAATTTCAGCGGGCGTGACGTAATCGCCGTGGACCACCAAAACCGGCCCCAGTACGTAGGGACTTGCCCCTGCGACTTCAGGCAATTTCTTAGCCATATCGACCAGTTCATCCGCGTTATAGATGATGCCGCCTTCAATCTTCACCTCGGCGTTAAATCCGATGATTTTCTCCTCCAGGCTGTGCCGAAAGCCCGTCATGATCGAGAGCACGACGATCAACACGGCCACGCCCAAAATCACGCCGAGGACCGAAATTCCCGTGATCACGGTGACGAAATTCACCCGTGGCTTCAGGTGATGAAACGCCAGCGATAACTCTATGGGAAGAAGGGCTTTCACAAGATTCGGGACTGGCCGAAATCAACCGCCCGCACCGACTTCGTCTGCTCGAGCGCGAAACAGTTTCACGGCGGCTGCCGGGTCATTATGGGCGACGATCGGGCCACCCACCACCACGCCATTGGCCCCGGAAGTAACGCTCGGTCCCACGGTTTCGTCCGTGACACCACCATCGACAGCAATATCGAAGTTCAGATGATTCTTGTCTCGATAGGACCGCGCCAATCGCACCTTCTCCAGTACTTCAATGATAAAGGGCTGACCTAGAAAACCGGGATTCACCGTCATGCAAAGGAGCAAATCCACGCGTTTCAGCAGCGTGTACGCTTTCTCCACCAGAGTGAGCGGGTTGATCGCTAAACCGCATCGCCCGCCCATTTCTTGTATCAAATTTAGAGTCCGGCGCGGCTCGTGGTACGCTTCCAAGTGGACGATCACCGTATCCGCACCCGCTTCGAGGAAACTCCTAGCGTAACGGTCGGGCTGTTGGATCATCAAATGCACCTCGATGGGCAACGATGTATTTCGCCTTACCATTTGCACAAATTCTGTGCCGAACGCGAAATAGGGGACAAAATGGCCGTCCATGATGTCGATATGCACCGAATCGACCCCCGCTTGCTCTAACCGTTTCAGCTCCTCCCGCATCGCTCCCAGGTTAGCCGCCAGCAAACTTGCAGAAAGCGAAACGGTCCTCATTTCTTGCGCTTTTCAATCAACTCGATTTCGTAACCTTCCGGCGCATCGATGAACGCAATCTTACTGCCAGAACCAGTCACCATCGGTCCATCCGAGAACTTGAGCCCCTTCTTCTCCAGAAAAGCCGCGAACTCATCCAGACTCGTCACTTCAAATGCGAGGTGAGTTAAATCCGGTTGAACCACCACCGGACCGGAGCTGGGGAAGCAACAAATCTCGATCGTCTCTTCGCTTTCGGGCGCTTTAAAAAAAGCCAGTTGGGATCCACGTGGCGACGTGTGCCGGTGCGTCTCTTTCAGCCCTAAAATCTCCTTATAAAACGTCGCCGTCTTGTCCAAATCGTTTACGCGATACCGGGTGTGCAGGAGTTTCGTGAGCATCCGTACAGAATTGGTCGGAAAAAGCCTTGTGTCAATCCCACGCGCTAACTCGGTTCTTCCAGCATCTGAGAGCAGGCGGCCATTAAATGAAGAAAGGATCTTCGATTGAACACAGTCTCTCTTCCAAACCTCAAATCTGAGAGATTACTCAGGAGATAAGTATAGATGCGATTGCCGCTTTCTTCGGCGTCGTGCAAGTTCGGCGAAATGAAACACTCGTACACCATCGCCAGTGCTTTATCCCCCTTTTTATGATGAACCTTCGGGTCGAAACCCCGAAGGTCGCTCAATGTTTTGAGAAGGTCTCGCCGATCGGCCTCGAATATAACGATCCGATGTTGTTGAAATCTACTTCGACTGGAGGGTCGCTTTAAGCAGCTGCGAAGAAGGCTTTTGCAATTTCCTGGGCCTTTTTGAGAGTCTTCTTGTCAATCTTATGAATCCGGATCAAATCCGCAGCTGTCGCTGGGTGTTTCACCACGATGGGTTTAAAAGGTTTTGCTATTTTTTCGATCTTCGCCATATCCTTACCAGTTAGTGTACTATAAACAACACGTAGAGCAAGTCCAAAACAGGTCAAATCGAGCGCCCCGCCGCATCCAATTCCTGCTCCGCCTTGCGCGTATTGCCTTCCAGCGGAGCCAGCAGACTGTACACACACGGCACCACCAGCAGTGAGAAGAGCGTCGAAACGATGACGCCGCTGATCACCACGATGCCCAGCGAGGTTCGTACTTCCGAGCCCGGCCCGATGCCGAATACTAAGGGCAACATCGACGCCACCGTGGCCGTGGACGTCATCAGGATCGGGCGCAGGCGAATCGGTGCACCGTCGAGAATCGAGTTCAAGAGCGATTTGCCATGGATGTATTGTTGTTGGTTGAAAAACTCCACCAGCAGGATCGAGTTCTTCGCGGCGATCCCCATGAGCACAATCATCCCGATGCCGCTGTAGAGGTTGATCGTGGAGTGCGTGACCGCCAGTCCCAATAAGGCACCGGTGAAGGTGAAGGGCACTGCGACCATGATGGCGAGCGGGTTAAGAAAGCTGTTAAACTGAACCGCCAGCGTCATGTAGATGACCAGGATGGCCAGGGCAAAGAGGAGGCCGACCGCTTTGATGTTATCCGTGAGATCCTTCGACGCACCGACCTCCACGATGTGGTAGCCCGACGGCAAGATCTTTCCGGCTTCCGTCTTGGCAAAGTCCAGCGCAGTCGTGGTCGATTTATCGCTGGCGACGTTCGCATAAATATTGATGGCGCGCTCGCGCATCTCCCGCGTGATGCTGAGAAGTTTTTTCTCCGGCTTAATGAACGCAACCGTGTTCAGGGGGATGAGATCGCCAGATTCGGATCGAAGGTAGAGCCGCGATATGTCGTTAAGATTTTGCCATTGCTCCGGGATGAGCCGCATGCGGACATCATCACGGCGCGTTCCGAACGTGAACTTCCCGATGCGGATTCCCCCGATTGCGGCGTTTACCGTATCGGCGATTTGCTGCACCGTCACACCGGCAGCTGAAGCCCGTTCGCGGTCGGGGAGGACGTGCACTTCGGTAACGCCATCGCGGAAATCGGTATCGATATCGGTCATGAACCCGCTCTTGGCATAGCGTTCGGTGAGCGCTTCGACCTTTGCTTTTAGCACTTCGAAATCGGGTCCGCGCACGCTCAATTCAATACCCGTGCCGCGTTTGGCTCCTCCGACGCTTCCCGAGACGTCGATAAACGTCATGAGACAATTCGGCTTCGACATTTCGGGATCTTTCGCAAGCGTATCCCGGAGCCGATCGGAGATTTGCGATTGAGTCTCTTTTCGCAACGAGCGGTCCTTCAACGAGACGAAGGAGATGCCCTGATTCGTTTCGCCGCCAGCAAAGCCGCCGCAATTGATAAAGTAGTGATCGATTGTCGGTTCCGTCTTGTAGAGCGCTTCCAGCTTGGCTGCTTTCGTCGCCGTAAACGTGAGCGATGATCCCACCGGGGTTTGAAATTTCACTAAGAGCACACCCACGTCCTGTTTCGGAAATGCCTCCTTATTTAGAAACGGGGCGATTCCGCACGAAATCCCGAAGAGCAGGACGGAGATTCCGATCGTGACCCAACGCCAGCGCAGACATAGTTCTAGCAGCGAGCGGTACCGCCGAGCCCATTGGGATAGGAGAATATTTACGCGAACCGACAGCCATGATTCATCCTGGCGACGGGTCATGAATTGCGAACAACGCATCGGCGTTAACGTGATCGCTTCAAGCAACGATAAAATGACCGCCACGGAAATGGTCGTGCCAAATTGGAACATCAATTTCCCGACGATTCCGCCGACGAAAATGATCGGCGCGAAGATCACCGCCACGGCGAATGTCGCGGCTGTCGCAGCGAAGGTGATTTCCCGCGCACCGAGTAGGGACGCGGATCGGGCTGAAAGGCCGGTGTGGAAATGGCGCACGATATTTTCGAGCACCATGATGGCATCGTCGACAACAATTCCGATGGCGAGCGAAATGCCGAGAAGTGTGAAAAGGTTTAATGTAAAACCAAGTGCATTGAGTACAATAAACGTGCCGAGCACGGAAGTGGGAATCGAAAGAAGCACGTTAAATGTGCTGCTCCAGGAGCCGAGAAAAATCCAGCAGACGATCCCCGTGATGATGACCGACTCAATCAACGTAAACTCGGTCTCTTGAATGGCGCGCGCGGTATTGTGCGTACCATCGTAATTCACGATGAGATGAATATCCGAATCCCCGGTAGCGGCCAGTTCTTT
>CAVURW010000278.1:0-7465 GCA_963743595.1 uncultured Verrucomicrobiae bacterium | reverse complement strand
GGAGAAGCTCTCCGCTCTTCTGCCGGGCGAACCCGGCCAGCATTATCGCGTCGTCTACTCGGACGATGGCTCTACGGCAATTGAGGCAGCCTTAAAAATCGCCTACCAACACTTCCAGCAAAACGGACAAGCTCAGCGCACGCACTTCCTCTCGCTCAGTGGGGGTTACCATGGTGATACGATTGGTGCCATGAGCGTGGGCCACAGCGGTTCCTTTCATGAGCGCTACCAGCCGCTCCTTTTCCCGACAATTGAAGTGATGTCGCCCGCCTGTTATCGCTGTTCGTTTAATCAGGCCAAACCCGCGCAGATCGACGCCCGGACCAGCCGCGTCTGTGATTCGCAATGCATCACCCAGTTGGAAAACGCTTTTCGCGAGCATGGCCCACAACTCGTGGCTTTCGTGATGGAGCCGCTCGTTCAAGGCGCAGCGGGGATGGTGATGCACAGGCCCGGCTATCTCAAGCGCGCTCGGGAACTCTGTGAGGAACAGGGCTGCCTCCTCATTCTCGATGAAGTCCTCACGGGTCTGGGTCGAACCGGGCCGATGCTTGCATGCCACGCCGAAGACGTGCGCCCACATCTCGTCGCTCTGGCGAAAGGTCTTACCGGCGGTTATCTGCCCTTGGGAGCGACCCTGGTCGCCGAGCCCATTTTCCAAGGGTTTAGCGGCGCATTTGAAAAGACGTTCTTCCACGGCCATAGCTTCTCTGGGCATCAACTGGGCTGTGCGGTTGCTCTGGAAAACCTGGCTATTTTCGAACGCGATCATGTTCTCGAACGCATCGCCCAGCTCTCCGGTAAGCTGCGTGAGCTCGCCCAGGTCTTCTGGAAACATCCCCATGTGGGCGATGTTCGGCAGCAGGGCCTTCTCCTGGCGATTGAGCTCGTCCAAGACCGCACAACCGCCAGCCCCTTTTCAAACGGCACGCGGCTCGCCTCGAAAATCTTTGCCGCCGCCATAAAACGCGGCCTTATCGGGCGTGGCCTGGCCAATACGCTGTTCCTGGTGCCTCCTTACTGCACAAGCGATGAGCAATTGGAACGAATGATCGAGGCGCTGAATAACTCGCTCCACGAGATCCTCCCGTCTTGACAAAACGCTCATCCTTCGTCACAACCATCTGCGTCATGGGACTCATTCAATTAGGACTGGCTGGTTTGTTTTTCATCATAGGGATGGGGCTCCTCCTTGGGCAGCCCGAGAACTGGCATTGGCCAGCGAAGCTCGGCCATTACGTGGCGGCCACCGTCGATTTTATGACGCACTCCCGCCCGTTAAGCATCATTTGCTGTTTTTTCATGTCCGTAGCCTTGGTGATGCTCCGTAAACCGCCCGGCGATTAAGCAGAGGCTATGTCTTCTGCCTCTCTGTCTTCATGCCTCTAGGCCCGCAGGGCCGGAAATGACTTAGCCCAGGGTAACGAGCGTAGCGAGGCAACCCTGGGTTCGCCCAAAAAAGCGACCGCAGGCTGAAGGCCTGCGACAAAAGGCTGATGGGTGACTCGTCGCCGAAACATGCTGCACATCAAACGGTTTGACGCGAGCTTACAGCCCGCTGACGTTATGCGATGAGACCGAGGCCTTCGACCGTCTTACCAGGCGGCGTCCCTCCGGGCCTAGAGACAGGGAGGCATTGTGAAGGCGAAAAGGCGCTACTGGGTCCAGCGTCACGCTGGGCAACGTGACGTTGCATTCAGTAAAGGACCTTGCAAACCCAGGACGTTGTCACATGCCTTCCGCCTCTAGACCCGAAGGGACGGCTTCATGTCCAGCCCAGCTCAAGGAGCGAAGCGACGCAGGGCTGGGTATCGCCAAACAAGCGTCTGCACGCTGTAAGCTCGCGTCAAAATGTTTGATCTCGAACTTATTGCCGAACACGATTTGATCAGCCGAATCATCAGAATAGTCGCCCTCAGTAGCAACGGATAACCCAGTCAGCCTGCAGTCGCTTTTTCTGCGTCTTTCCGGCAGCGTCTGGAATCTGTTCAACAAACAGACCCCGCCCCCACATCGGTCTTGCCACGGCTTTCGTCTATTACGGCATCTCTTTGTTCGGCGATGACGTGCTGTACTCTCCGAAGCCTATTCGATCGGGTTTCTGACCATTTGCGGTGCCGTTCTGTCACTCCTCTATTTTAGGCGATTCGTAAAACCCTGCCGCTTCTCATCGGAATTGACCTGGCCACCGTCTTAACGGCGATCGTAATGCTTTACGTTTTCCAAAGCCGTTTTTCGCTTCACGGCGACCGGCCCTGGTGGGATCACGTGGAGATCAATTCCCGGTTGCTCGAAAATCGTTAGCGCAGCTTGCCAGAAAGCCGTAACCTATCCGCATGGCGAGCATTGCTTCACTCGAACTTGAATACCAAAAATGGCGCGATCTCGGTTGCGATCCGGCGCTGGTTCGTGAGACGTTCACGCATTCCGGCGGTGCTGGCGGCCAAAATGTGAACAAGGTCGCCACCTGCGTGCAGCTGGATTACCCGCCCGAGAATCTCTCTGTAAAAATGCAGGTCCATCGCACCCAGGCGGCTAATCGAATCGCGGCGTGGCGTCACCTCATTAAATCGCTCATCCAACTGCGCGCCGCTCGCCTGCAACGCCGCATCGCCGAGCGCGAGAAGCGCCGCCGCCAAAACGCCCCACGCCCCGGTTGGCTCAAGGCGCAGTTTTGCGAAACCAAACGGCGACGCGCACAAAAACGTGCCAATCGCGTCGTGGAAACATGATCGCCCCACTCCATTTTTCGCGCGGCTCGTCGGACAACCACTTCGATGTCGCCGTCATTGGGGCCGGACCGGGCGGTGCGTTAGCGGCGCTGCTTCTGGCCCGGGCAGGTCGATCTGTCGTGCTAATGGATCGCGCCGCTTTTCCGCGACACAAGGTCTGTGGCGATTGCATGAATCCCTCGATCAACCGCATTTGGGAACGACTCGGTTTGATCGATTCCTACGAGCAATTGCCCGCACATCAAATCACATCGCTTACCGTGTTTTGTGAGGAAACGGCAATTTTGCATCATCCCTTTGACTCGCGCACACCCGGTCCGCGTGCCGTCGCCCGGCAGGTGCTCGATTCCTGGTTGGTCGCTCACGCCGTCGCTGCTGGGGCACGGTTTCTTCCGGAAACGATCATCGAATCGCTCGACGCCGAAACGGGTTCACTCCGTACGAATCGCGGCGCGTTTACGGCGGAACGGCTCATCGGTGCCGATGGGAGGAATTCGTTTGTCGCCAAACAAGCGGGCCTCTCCGCACCCACGCAGCGCTGCCCCAGAATCGCGTTTCAGACCACTTTGGAAATCGGCCGGGATCTGGCAGAAGACGCCACCGACGGTATTCATATGCGCATTTTTCCGGAAGGCTATTACGGCTTTTGCAGGATCGATTCCACCCACGCGAATCTCTGCTCGATTCTGCACGCCGATCACGCCGCCGAGGCACACGCCATCTTGAGCCGCTACTTCCCGTCTTTACCACCGCGCGAGTGGAACCGGGTGAACCCGATCACGCGCGCCCACGCCCTCCACGGTCGCGCTCGACTCTTCCTCATCGGCGACGCCGCCCGGGTCGTCGAGCCGTTCACCGGAGAAGGCATCTACTTTGCGCTAGCCACAGCCGAGCTCGCGGTGAACGCGATCCTGGAAAGTCGCACGCTTGCTGACTACGCGAAACAGCACCGCGCCCTCTATAAAAATCGCGCCTGGGTGAATACGCTGGTTCGCACCGCGCTCCTTGATCCGCGCCGAACCACCCGCCTGGGGAAATGGCTGCGATTCACACCCGCACCGCTCGCGTTTCTCAGCCGACAAGTCCATGCGGCGGTAGCTGCGTAAGGCTATGAACTACCCAATGCTCGTTCTCGGGCTCTTCGTCTTTTTCGGCATTGTGCAAGAATGGCTGAACGTCGTGCTTTTGATTGCGGACCCACTGAAGATCTTTAGCACTACGTTTTCTGACGCTTTGGGAATATCAACGGCGTGCCTCGGCTGTTTTGTGGTTTTTATTAAATCCTCTCCCTTGAAAAAAGCACTCTTTTTTCGATATGCAGCTTCTGCTGGCGTGATCGGCCTGGTCGCGATTTATGCGTTTGTCAGCCTGGAAGTTCACGTTTATTCGGTCACCCTTCACACCCGCAACTTGAGTTTCAAAGAATTCGAACAGATGATCGACTTGGCGTCAAAGAACGAGATTCACTTTTCAGCGACTTCAGGAGATGAGTTGCTGGTTAATGTCGCCGATCTATCGAAGGCAAAGACTGTGCTTCATGACTTTCTGAGGCCTTAGGCATCCACGCACAGAATTGTTTTCACTCCATCGGGAACCTCCACTACCATACCCCACCCACTGCAGTTCAGCCCGCCACTCGTCAAATGACCTATCTTCAGTTCCACTACATCTTTAATATTCCCGTCTTTATTGGACTGCTCCTCGCCTCGATTTTTCTCCCGCAATGCGCTTTGGCTAGCGGCGATTTCTTTTCGACCGCTCTGGTGCTTGTTGCCGTCATGATTTTCACTGCGCCGTGGGACAATCTTGCCGCCAAGTGGGGCATCTGGGGTTTTGCCGAGGGACGTTACTGGTTCAAAATTCTCTACCTGCCGATCGAAGAATATTCGTTTTTCGTCATCCAAAGCCTGAACGTCATCCTCCTCTTTCACCTGGGGCTGCACCTGCACGCCGCGTGGCTCCATGGATTCGAGACCCACAGTACCGTCCTGCAATACATCTGCATGGCCGTCTCGCTTCCGGTTTGGCTCATGGTTGGCGTTTGCCTGCGCTTTGTGCGGAGGCATCTCGGCCCCAAGGTGAACTACGCCAATCACCTGGCCTGGTTCCTCCCGGTCATCTATGCCCAGTGGGTCATCGCACCGCCTCTTTTTTGGGCCTATTTCACCCCGCTTCTCGTCGTAACTCTGGCATTTGGAACGTATTACACCGTGGCGGATATTATCGCGGTTCGCTCCGGCATCTGGTATCTTGACGACAACCAAACCACCGGGTTTAAACTGCTCAATATTCTCCCTTGGGAAGAATCGGCTTTCTTCTACCTCACCTCGCTTCTCGTCGCCCAGAGCTACCTTCTTCTTCTCCCGAGCGACTGCCGCTGATCCCTCACCACCTCTCTATGCACCCTGCCCGTCTTGTCCTTAATAAAGGCGTTCGTCACCGAATTTTGCAAGGTCACCCCTGGGTCTTCGCCTCAGAAGTCGGGCGAATTGATGGCGATCCCATCGACGGCGAAACCGTGGAGATCCGGGCAGTGGGCGGTCAATTTCTCGGAAGCGGCTTGTTCAACCAGAAATCGCAGATCATTGCGCGCCGCTACTCCTTTAAGAATGAGCCGCTGGATGAAGCCTGCATCCGTCATCGCCTCATTCGCGCGATCTATTACCGCAAAGAACTACAGCCCGGCACGCCCGATGCGCAACGCCTGGTCTGGTCGGAATCGGACGAACTGCCCGGCTTGATCGTCGACCGTTACCGGGACGTGCTGGTGTTTCAAACGCTGACGCTCGCGATGGCCCGGCGCGAGACGATCATCGTGCAATTGCTGGCTCAGCTCTTGCCGGTGCACACCATTATTGCGCGCAATGACGCTTCGGTGCGTCGCTTGGAAGGCCTGCCGCTGGAGAACCACATCGTGCTCGGCGAGTACCACGGCGCGACCGAGGTTACCGTCGCGAATATCCCCTACAAACTGGACCTGCGCTGCGGGCACAAGACCGGTTTTTATCTCGATCAGGTGGAGAATTACGAGATCGTGGCCCGCTACTCAAAAGACCGGCGCGTGCTCGATTGCTTCACGAATCAAGGGGCCTTCGCGCTCAGTTCCTCCAAGGCCGGGGCACGTTCGGTAATCGCGATTGATCAATCGCTTCCGGCTCTGGAAGTGGCCCGCGAGACCTCCACCAGGACGGGTCTGCAGATTGATTGGCGACCGGGAAATGTGTTCGATCTATTGCCCATTTACGCGAGGCAAAAGCTCTCGTTTGACCTCATCATTCTCGATCCGCCCTCCTTCACGAAATCGAAGGACAACAAAGACTCCGCGCTGCGCGGTTATCATGAGCTGAACATCCAGGCACTGCGTCTCCTGGAGCCGGGCGGTATGCTCGCTACGTTCTCCTGCTCCCACCACATCACCTCCCAAGATTGGCTGGAGCTGCTGGAAAACGCTGCCGCCGATAGCGAGTGCGGACTGCGCTTGCGACATCGTCTGAGCGCCACGCCGGATCACCCGGTACTCGTCAATGTACCGGAAACCGAGTATCTTCGAGGCTATGTCGTTGAAAAGATTTAGCAGCGGTGGGCTGGCGGCGTTCTTCGTCTTGGCGCAGACGCTGGAGTGCGCGAACGCGTATCCCACGCCGACCCCGACGCCCACGCCGAGCCATCGCATCACCCCCACGCCCACGCCCTCTCCCATTGCGAGTCGCCACACACCGCTCACCCCGACTCCAACGCCAACACCGACGCCCTCCGGTCCACCCGCAATGGCGACCACACCTCTGGGCTCCAAGCCGATCAAGCTTAAGGATGTCGATGGACGCACCTTCACGATCAATCGCAAGGGCCGGGTTTGCGTCGTTTTCGGCACCGATTCTGATTCGCAAGATCTCGCGCGCAAAGCCGGTGTGGCGATGTATCCGTTCCAGGGTCGCCGTGATTTTCAGATGACCGTGATTGTCGATCTCGGCGGTTCTATCGCCACGTGGGTGCCCAATTTAGCCGTCTCAAAAATGCGCGAAAACCTCGATACCGAGGCGACCGAGCTGAAGCCCTTTTACGAAAAGAACAAGAACTTTAAAATCGACGCCCTCGTGTCCGTGCTTGGCCTGGCCGAGGCCGTCCGTGAGTGAGGTTGCGGGGCTCCCCAGGGAGAACGAGAACCTTCGAAGCCGACTTGCCGACGCCGAGGCAGCCTTGCAGGCTCTGTCGAGCGGCGAGGTCGACGCCGTTGCGGCCGAGGTGGGAGCCACCCCAACGCTGTTGCGAGCGGCACAAGACACCCTGCGCGACAGCCAGCATCTTCTTCGCTCGGTATTCGACGCCTCGATGGACGCACTGCTGCTTGCCGATCACCGTGGCCAGTACGTGGATGCCAACCCGGCCGCGTGCAAGCTGTTCGGCCTCACGCGAGAGAAGCTGATCGGTCGCACCCTCGTCGAGTTCGCCGCGCCCGGATACGACGCCGAGGCGGCCGACCGGGAGTTCGTGACGCGGGGTCGGATGGAAGAGGACAGTTCCCGCTGGTGCGCCCGGACGGAACGCGTCGCGTGCTCGACTACCGCGTCGTCGCCAACGTCGCGCCCGGCCTCCACCTGTCCGCTCTGCGGGACATCACCGCACGCAAGCGGGCGGAGGAGGCGGTCAGTGAAAGCCACGCACGGCTCGAAGAGGCCCAGGCCATTGCGCATGTAGGGAGCTGGGTGTCCGGGCTCGGGTTGGACGAAGAGATC
>CAVURW010000277.1:0-5894 GCA_963743595.1 uncultured Verrucomicrobiae bacterium | reverse complement strand
CGAAGCTCTTTGGAGTCCGTCCTGGCTCACCTTTTTTCTACACTATTGCTGCTACCGGTGACCGACCCGTGACTTTCTCAGCGGACGGCCTGCCTGTTGGACTGGAACTTGATCCCCAGACCGGGATAATCACCGGTGCACTAGTTGATGCGCGGGAATATAACGTCACGTTGCGGGCTACGAACTCGCTAGGAGTTGCCACCCGGCCCTTAAAAATTATTTGTGGGCCAACCTTCGGCCTGCTACCTGCTATGGGTTGGAACTCTTGGAATTGTTTTGCAGACTCCGTCTCAGAGGAGAAGATCAAGTCAGCTGCGGATGCCATGGTTGCCAGTGGTCTGATTAATCATGGATGGAGTTATATCAATATTGATGATTTTTGGCAGGTCTATCGCCCAACTACCCATTCGAATAAACATACGAAAGATCCATCTTTGCAAGGTTCCATGAGGGATCTAGATGGTAAAGTTCTTCCAAATCTTCGATTTATGGACATGAAGGGCTTAGCCAGTTATATTCATAACAAAGGTCTAAAAGCTGGTATTTACTCTTCCCCTGGGCCGTGGACATGCGGTGGCTGTGTTGGAAGCTATCAACACGAAGCGCAAGATGCTCAATCCTATGCAGATTGGGGATTTGACTATCTAAAGTATGATTGGTGCAGCTATGGAGAAATCGCTTACGGTACGAAGAAACCGAACGACCCAGACATGGAGACTTACGGGAAGCAGGCTCCAAATCTAGAGTCCTACCAATTGCCATATCGCAAGATGCACGAAGCATTAAGTAAGCAAAAACGGGATATTCTTTTTAGTCTCTGCCAATATGGCTGGGCCAATGTTTGGGAGTGGGGGACTCAATTGGGGGGCAATTCTTGGCGGGTTGATGGGGATATAAACGACACCTTTGGAAGTTTCAAGCAAATCGGTTTTTCCCAACAAGGTCGGGAAAAATACGCCGGGCCTGGGCATTTCAATGACCTGGACATGTTGATTGTCGGGCAAGTGGGATGGGGCAGTCTCCACCCAACTCACTTGTCGCCAAATGAGCAATACGCCCACATTAGCCTATGGTGTCTTCTGACATCACCTTTGCTTATTGGGTGTGACATGACCAAATTAGACGACTTTACTCTCAACCTGCTAACTAACGACGAAGTGCTCGATGTGGATCAGGACCCACTCTGTCGACAAGGGGTGCGGGTCAGTCAAATGGATGGCTTACAAGTTTTCTCCAAAGATCTGGAGGACGGATCAAAGGCGGTAGGATTATTCAATTTAGGTCTAAAGGAGCAACAGGTCAGCGCCAATTGGACGGATTTAGATCTACGAGGCAAACAAAGAGTACGAGACCTGTGGCGACAAAAAGACTTGGGGATATTCACTGGAACCTTCACTGCCACGGTACCGCGCCACGGCGTGGTTCTCGTACGTATTTCGCCAGAAAACTAGACAACAACTAAAGCATCATGAACCGCATGAGCTTTCTTATTGATATAACCTGAGGGAAATCAATAATGGCTCAAGTTTTAGTGCGTCATGGAGCAGCCGTTGGTTTCAAGGGCATTGGCAATCTTTTTGCCATTCGCATACTGTTTTGCCAACTCAGGATTTTCAGGCAAATTCGCATCAAAATAAAGAGTATTTAAGCCTGGAAGCTGGGGTTTCGGGTGGCATACGCCACTAAAGTCACAAGGCGTTCGGAAATGGATATTACTGTCAAGTAATAGTACAGTTTACAAGGAAAGCTCTTTTAGCGACACTTCGTTAAGGGTAAACAGCCTCCAGTCCATACCTTTTCATTAACAAAAGAATCATTACTTTATTTTCAATTTAGCTAGGACCACCACCTTCAAAGCCCCTGCCTTTGTCTTAACTAGGAACGGGCTTGACAAGAACCGTCACAACTTTGACTCACGACTCACACTGCATAACCTCATTTGATTCGGTCTTAGAGTACGTTTACGAGTCAAAGCAGGGCTAGCCGAGAAAAGGGAAATGACACGACTGGAATTGGATTGCATGAGCCAGGCGATGATTGGATTGCTCAACCATGCCCAGGCTGCGGAACTTCTTGGCGTCTGTGTTAAGCGAGTCGGCGAGTTGGCGTGTCAGGGAAAGCTAAGGCGATTAATTTCACTGAGAGAACATATGTTTCCTACACCGAAGTTATAGAGTGCTAAGCGAGGGCTGAATTGGCAGCAGGCAACCGACCTAAGGAAAGTGTTCCCATCCCTAAGAGGTTTTCAGATGGATTGAAATCAGCTATGGACGAAATAGAATGTTACCAGACATCTGCTGGCGAGTATGTCACTGCTTTTGCATCAAAAAACTGCGCTTTTTAGGATTATCTCAGCAACTAAGACGATTTACGGGTAATATTCGGTAGATTGAACTGGTTCAACCACAGGTGTCAGAATGTACCGAACCTCAATCGTAAATGGTCTAAATCACTCGCCCGGGTTTAAGAGGCGGTTTGTGCGATAGCGTTCTGCAAATCTTTGATTTGTCCTTGTATCGTAAACACGAGAGAGTATGCAGAATGCAATAGCATACGCTACTGGAGCCGCAATCGTGGTGCCAATCTTTTGATCTTTCGGATCCGACAGCCTCACTGCAATAGTCAGGATGTCGGCCGGGTACCAGGGCTGTCAGCACATCAGCACGCTGGACTGCCGTCGTCGAGACTGAAAATTGGGTGTGGTCATAGCTGTTTAAAATAGGGGCCTCATTCAGGTTGGAAAGAATTCTGTATATATGCAGAAAATAGATCCTTTGTCTAAGGTAACTGGAGATTATCCAAAAAGTTGCACGAAAAACCAAGATAGGGTTTAACGGGGAATAGGTAATTACGCAGGAATGACGACCGTTTTTTAGATAAATAATTCATCCATCTTCTGTTCCAATTGGTCCGTCACTCAGACGGCAACGTGACCCTAGAAACCAGGTTGCATGGCCGGTAGGAGGCGAAGACGGAACAGGAGGCTGTCATTCGTCCGCTGCCTCCACTGGACGCGACTGGCCATTGCTTGAATCTCCTCCCCATCTCTGCTCTCCAAACGGGCGACATTCCTGCTCTGATTTCGTGGACCGATTTACCCGTAGAGGGAATCGAGTATATTTCCAGCACTGCCACGTATACACAGAAGCATTATCCAAGTTCTGTCCTCTGACTATGGCTTGTATCTTCCAAAAAAGAGTTGCAAGTGCTGCATGCATGCAGCACTTTAAGAGAAATCTCCCAATCAATTTCGAATGTTTCACCAAACACCGGAATAGAACTCGATACGGATAATCTTTATAAGGTGACTTATCCCTATCCAACTGCACCTGGAACTGACGCACTGCCGAGTATGCTTGGTCGCATGTTAACCCCCATCTCCGCCTATGCCTATCCCCAGGCAGCAGCGTTAACGCCGCAGTTGTTTTCACGAACGGTGTCCACAATCTTGCCTCTTTTGCCACCGTCAAAGACGAAACCTCTCCCGATAACCTTTCTGTAATGGCGCTGAATAGTGGAGTAGGGCGCATAAAATCTCCACGAGTTCTTGTTGCTTATGGAACCTGGAAGAGGCAGGCAAAAGTGGAGAATGTCCTCCTGTTCCATTTCCCTTCGTCCATTTTGGCTAGCGGAATTTCCCTTAGAGGAAATGCCGTCGATTATCGGCATTTGCTAGACGGTTTGCGTTATCAATCCGCGAGATCCCTCGGCAAAACGTCTACCTATAGCCAGTGATGATACGCCAGTGGCCGATTTTGGTAGCCCATCTTGGCTGATCTGGTTGATCGCTGGTACAAGCATTTGCGTCGCTGTCTTCTTTACCGCCATCATTTTTTTCCTGCGCAGGCCTGCATCCGGGGCCACTCGTGTTAGCACAAAATTCACCCCACGCAGTGCAGCTTCGCGAGCCGATTCGCAGGGCGCGGCCTAGTCCGAAACAAACTTAATGCTATTTTTCGGCTGACTAACTTATAAACCAGCAACTTTTCGTCTATTTTGGGGACAAAAGCGCAACTTAACGGTTGTATCGGAAAAATGCTCGAAGTTGGATTCTCGCCGTTGAAGCTTCATGCCAGGTTGTTTTTCCGCCACAGACCAACAGTGCGATTCGAGTCAGGCGCTGTTCGGTCATATAAAGTGAGTTTTCCGTAGCAGAAACGTCCTATTAGGATATTTTGCTCCGGCCTATTTCACACATATGACCTCAGTGCGACAAATCAACCTTGCAAGAATTCACTTGCGGCATTTGGTCGCGCTTTGCACGTATTCCAGAATTGAGATAACCGAAACAACGTTTCTGCGCTTGCATGACACGCTTCCCGGGACGGTTGAAGAGGCAGAGGATGGAATGTTGCTTCAAGAGTGTTATTTTTGGCAGCTGCTACAAATCACTAAGCAGTA
Organism: uncultured Verrucomicrobiae bacterium; assembly: GCA_963743595.1. Taxonomy (GTDB): domain Bacteria; phylum Verrucomicrobiota; class Verrucomicrobiia; order Methylacidiphilales; family UBA1321; genus CAVURW01. Next base: position 1,493 of record CAVURW010000277.1, on the reverse strand, counting down.
TCGGCTTAACCCGTCCCAACAAGGAGATGTCAGCGCTGCCACGAAATATGCCTTTGACGAATGGCCTCGATATTCTGCGGAAGTCAAAACACAAATTCGAACGGAGATTTCAACACTCCTGCAGTAAAAAACAAATGAATTGGGCACACATCGGAAAGACTGCTCTTGGTTTGACTGCTAATTTAGTAAAAAGTGCTAAGGATTAAGGATCAATATTGAGATCAACTAAGTCGAGAAGTGCCTCAATATACTCTAATTCCGCTCGGGAATCGTCGGCTGAAGGGGAATCGGGACTAAAAGTTTCACCATCTGGAATGTCATTATCAAATTTCGACGATTTCTTCATCGGTAGCTTCCCGGTCTTCTCGATTGGGACATAGCAACATCTGGTCGAGATTGATGCAAACGCTAATGGACATACAAGACAAGACGAACGTCACATTGAAACACGCCCTGCCTCACGCTACTCGTTAATCTCGATTTGGTCCAGCAAGGTGCTTCCACGGGACCATTCCAGCAGCCGTAACTGCCAGAGAAACTGCCAGAGAAATGCCTTCCTGAATAGGTATGAAGTAAACCAACTGTAGACACGAATTGTCTTGATTTCGAGGTACTTACGACTTATTATTCTCAGTAGATAAGACACAGAATCAGTCCGAATCCTACCTCGTCCGCATCTTGATAAGTTGTTGATTAACAACTGGATGCGGACACGAGAAAGTTGAAAATGGTCGCATTGCGACCAGATTTGCGACCACTTTTACGACTCCGGCAGAATTCGGAATAACCCTTCTGAACTCTCCGGCTGCTCGCTAACAGTGTTCGTTGGATGCCCTCCATACTTAAAAGCATGGAGACAATCATGCAGCAACGTTATCGAATGTTCCGTCGTTCTGGCGGTAACTTCTATGTGCGAGACAAGGTGACAGGAAAATCAGAAAGTCTAGAAACGTCCGAAAAAGCTGCCGCCCTGCAGCTCATGGTCGCAAAAAACCAAGCCGTGGCTCAGCCGCAGCTAAACCGAAACATGGCCAAGGCCTATCTTTCAGCCCGATCACCCGAATTAATGACCCGTAAATGGGCAGAAGTCATGGAGCATTACGTCAAGTCAGGGGTTGAGTCGACACAGGACCGCAAGGAGCGTGCTTTCAAGAGCCGCCCCTTTGCCATGTTCCGAACGCTTCCCCTGTTGGACACTGAAGCCATCCACGTTCTTGCCGTCTTGGAACATAAGAAGGCCGGAAATTCGACCCACCATTACATGCGGCGGCTGCATAATTTTGCCCTCAACCTGGGTTGGCTCCTCATGCCGATTATTCCAGAAGCGGCGTGGCCGACAGTCCGAAAGAAGAAATTCACGGCCATTACAGAAGGCGAACACCAGAAAATCATCGACCGAGAAAAAAACGCCGAACGCCGTCTTTACTTCCAAATGTTGTGGGAAACGGGGGGATCACAGTCTGATATTGCCAACTTGAGTTGGGATGACATCG
>CAVURW010000276.1:0-44441 GCA_963743595.1 uncultured Verrucomicrobiae bacterium | reverse complement strand
GAAGCCGTGTTCGCTTCTCCGACTTCGATCCCAACGGCAAAACTCCCCTGGCTCTGAGCCAAAATCAATCCAGAATTCGTTACCGTATCGTTTGACGAGAAATCTTCGAAAAGGACAGCCTCAGCAAATGACTTCGATTGCGCCAAAATGGTCCCGGTGTTGGTGAGCGTATCGATGTTACTTGTATCGTATCCGTAAAAAACACCGAATGCTACGTTGGTGCCGGTTGCTGAAATCAATCCTAAATTCGTAATCGACACCTGGCCTCCGACGCCAAATGAGGTGATACCAAAGGCATTAAACCCATTCGCCGAAATACTCCCCGCATTAAAGACGCTCGCAGTGCTATTTCCACTCAAAAATAGCCGGATTCCATAACTATCGCTCCCCGTGTTGGTGGAGCTTATGGAGCCGTAGTTGGAGATCATACCGCCACCGCTCCCGAGCTGGATCACGGGCTGGAAACCACTATTTGAAAGATTCGCACCTTTCTGCACAGTGACCGTGTAGTACGAGCTCTTCGACTCACTAAAATACGATCCAGAACTTGTTCCCGATGCCGACCATGTGTTAGGCCCCGTGTTCACCCAAGCATTTGGGTTACCGCCGGTCTCTACAGAAGGTACAGTCGCTGAGGCTTTACCGTTGATGAGGATTGCTGCCGCTGCCACCGCAATGATGGCCCTGATGATTTGTTTGGTAGTAAATAGGAGTTTTTTCATTCTTTTTCCTGAGGAAGATCGACGAGACCCCTCGGAGGAAATCGTAATTCGCCGCACTTGTCAAACGTAGCCGTGAGTAAAAGGTTTCGCCAGTTAGGAATTTGGCTGGTCCGAAGACCTCGAGCCTTACTGAAAGTCGGGATTCTCTGCTGCAGATCTTTATGTTGACACTGCCGTTTCGTCTGCAATCGTACCACATCCAGGCCTAATCAATCTGCTCGCAATTTCTCTCTTGGATTTGACAATCCACTCGATACGCTTATCACATGTTCAGCTGGTTCAAGAAAACTCCAGCCCCGGAAATCTCTCCGGCTAACCCCGGTAAGAGCGTGGAGGTCTCGGTGAGTTTCAGCCGCGCGGATAAAACCTGGACGGAGAACGTGGATGTGGTGAGCTCTTTTTCCAGCGTCCTCGCGACGGCCGGTCATCCACACAAAGCGAAAAAGTCGTGGATTGAACTCGATTCAGGTTTCATCGTTCAACCCCGCTTGGTCTCGCTGAATCCCCTGGACAATGGCGGCGTCCGTTCAACCACCACCGTGGAGATCAGCCATCCCAAGATCGTCCCTGTGAGCGTCTTCGAATACCAACATTCGACGGGCGATAATCTGGAGCAATCCGTCGCAAAGGGCTTCTCCGGCTGGATGAATTTAGACTTGCCCGTATTCCTCGATGCCCTGCGCCGGGAGCCGAAGGACTGCACGTTTCTCCAGATGGAATTACCTGCTTCGGAAACAGCTCCCAAGCGTAAACGGCGCGTCATTCTCGGGCCCGTTTCTTATTATGCGGCCTTGCCTCCCGACACCACGGAAGAGCACCCGTTCTGTCCCTGCTGCCTCTTTACAAAGTCGATAGAGCCGATGAAACCAATCGTGAATGATCGGCGCTTTCATGCCATTCGTCTCTTCGGTATGCGGGCCGCGGATGGAACGCCTTCCGCCGATTGTCGGGTAAATGGCGAGGACTTAGCAGAAGGCCAGCGGGCTTTGTTGGAGTACATCAAAACGTGGCCGAATCGAGGAGTCGAGTTCCGGAAGCAGTACGTCGTCGTTCACGATGATCCGACAACATGACGGACTTCTTTAGAACTCGATCTTGTAGATAGCTGATTCTGGCGTTGGCCACGATTTATTCGGCTGGATGACCAGAGCGTCATCATTCTGTTTCCAAGTGACGGTGTCCGTGCTGCCGAGCAGCGTGATCTTGGTGATCGGCTTATCGGTGTTGCGTGATTTCGCGCCGAGCGCCTTCATGGAAACGGGGCCCGTCGGATCGCCCATGCAAATGGCATAGACCACGCCACCTTTTTCCGTGTAGCGAACGTCATCGGCGGTGAAAGGGAAATTCTCTTTGAAACTGCCGCCACCCATTACAGTCGGGCCTTCGCCATAGACTTTCCAAGGCCGTGAATCAAAAATCGCCTCACCGCTAATCGGCATCCACTTGCTCAAGCCGTCCAAGAGAGCAGCCGATTCCGGTGGCAAAGAACCATCTGGCTTCAGCACGACGTTCAGCAACAGATTACCGTTCTTACTGACGATATCTGCCAGCAGATGCACCACTGTGGCGGTGTCCTTATAATGATCGCCCTCACGATAAAACCAGTCGCCATTCGATGTATCGGTCTGCCAGGGAAACTCCTGAATATCCTTCATTCCGCCGCGCTCCACGTCCAAGACATTCGCACCGGGAATGTACTCGCCCGAGCCCGCATGCTTGCTGTTATAAATAACGGTCGTCTTGCCGTCTTTAAGGTTGGAGTTGTAGTAGTGGGCGATCATGCTGCGGCCGAGCGAATTGAAGGGCAAACCGCCGTCACTGTAGAGAAGATCGGGGTGGTACGAATCGAGTAGATCGCGAATTCGCTTCTGCCAATCCTCCTCATTTACCGGATCATGCGTGTACCAGCTTGTATCGCCTGGTTTGGTCGGCGGGTGATAAAGCTCTTCGTACTTGGGGTCCGCGCCATCGTAAGGCACGCCCGCCAGTGGCCCCGTCTTATCGGATTTATGGCTATCTTGGAACCATGTGTAGCTCGCGCCCATGTGCTCAGAGACGCCAAACGGCAAGCCCTGCGCTTTGGCGGCCTTTTGCCATTCGCCCACGATGTCGCGCATCGGGCCCATCTTCACGGCATTCCAGGAGTGGAACTTAGAATTCCATAAATCAAAGTCGTCATGGTGGCACCCCATGCTCACGAAGTAATGCGCACCCGCCTTTTTATAGAGATCCATTAACGCCACGGGATCCCATTTCTCGGCCTTCCAGAGGGGAATGATGTCCTTGTACCCGACCTTGGAGGGGTGACCGTAATCCTTCAGGTGCTCCTCATAATCACCGCCCCCTTGCTGGTACATTTTACGGGCATACCAATCACCATGCCCAGGAACAGCTTGCGGTCCCCAATGCGCCCAGATTCCAAACTTGGCATTTCGAAACCAATCCGGCGTCTCATATTTCTTCAGCGATTCCGGATCTTGCGTGAAGGGTCCGGGAGCGACAGGCGTAATCGTCGCACCGTCGTCGTTCTTAGTCGGTTGATCCTCGCAAAACGCCGGTACAGTCAAAGCTCCGATTAACGTGAGCGCCAATAGATTGGTTCGAAAAGTCATAAGTCTGGCCTTCAATAACCCGCGTTTATGAAAAAAGTTTCGAATTTAAAAATCAATTAACTTCGCGCCGAACACGCCAATGATCCGCGTTCCGTTTCAAAGCGTCTCCGCATTCACATGTTGGTGACCATGAAAAAAGAACTTCGGCTGGGATGTAATCGACAAATCCTTCAAATCCAAAATGCACGTCATCGTCACGATCGTGAATGCCTCGAGGCGAATTATGCGCCACGAACACGTCGACCTTGGGAAAATTCCTCATGATCGCCTTCACCTCGTTTTGTTCGAACAAGAAATTCCCTCTCGGCTTGTACTTCCAAGAGCCGGCAAAGCCTCCAAATTTCAACCCATTGACCTCAACAAAATTGAAGTGCAAGTCTACGATGGACTTCGGGAACGGATCGGGAGTGTCGTGGTTACCCTTGACCGCAACAATCCAATTGCAACCGCACTTCACGCCATTTTCCAAGATTGAGCGATCCGATAAATCGCCACAAGCGATCAAAATATCCGCCCGCCAAGTCTCGGGAATCGACTCCCGAATCAAATACTCGTCATCCGCAATGACTAGAGCCTGCATGCGGTGTACTCCGCCTACTCGCCTACTCCCATTCAAGACTCGGAGACCAGCCCTTCAGCATCCGATAAAGCGGACGCATGTAGCCGGGAATTTCCACCCCGCGACCATCAATAATGTCTCGCAAGCTCACCGGTCCATACGCCGCTTGATCGATTGAGTCCTTGGAGTAAATCGAATTGGCACCGAAGTAAGCTCCGCCGAACAAACCACCGGAAGCGCGATAGACGACGATCGCCCGATTACCCAGGTCTAACTGAGTGTCGCTCTCCCGTGCCGTTTGCGTGCCGTAAGTACCGGTCGCAGTCGCTTCCCAATTTACATGGCCTTCCGTGGTGAACTTCTCTACTGCCTCTTGATTGTTCAACAACACGATAAAATTGGTGCAGGTAAACCCTATCTGTGCGCCAAACGAACCGCCAGCAATGTTAATCGCGATCGGAGCACGCCATTCGTGGCCGTAGATGTGGCTTTTATCATGGAGAATGACGATCCCCTCACCGCCCATGCCGCCGAATGCCAATGCGCCTTGGTCTACCCAGCAGATCGCAATTCCGTCTGCCCGCTCAAAACGCTCGGCCAAGATGGGCCGGTCTGAAAGCTGATTTTGGCGCAAGGTGTGGAGCGCATGGTAAACGCGATCTTCCATGGTCATTCCGGCACCGGTTTGAGTGATCGGTGCGGCTTGCTGCATATTTGGATCAGCAGCGACCATCCGATCACCCGCACGACTCACCGTTTGCATCATGAATAACGCAATACCCAGAGTCGTCATCCCAAAAACAAAGCGCTTCATATTCCGAAAGATGGATACGAATTTTCTAATTGGCAATTGAATAATGAATCCAACCCCTTCAATCTCAAAAAATTCCGTCAATCGGCGAAAATGTTTCGTAACCTTTACTGAAGCCGGAGCGTCTGCCCTTTAAGATGAAAACTATCGTCACTACATTTACCCTCTTAGCAGTCGCGCTCCTCCTCTCGGCCGAGCCCAGTTTTTCGCAAGATCAGGGCCAAGGACAGGGCCAGGGTCGCTCGGGAGCCATGCGCCAATTCTTTGAGCAACTCGGTCTCTCCCCCGAACAGAAAGAACAGATCAAACAGATCATTCAAAACTCGCAACCGGGAAAGGAGCGTCGTCAGCAGATCCTGGCGGTTCTGACTCCTGATCAAAAAGAGCAATTTAAGCAGATGATGCAGAAATACATGGCAAATCACCCCAATGCAGGTCAGGGCCAAGGCAATGGACAAGGTAACGGCCAAAATTTCAACCAAGGTCAAAATAATCAGGGTAACCAAAGCCAAGGGAACCAGGGTCAAACTCAAGCCCCTCAGAATCCTCCAGAAAGCCAGCCGAGCCAGCCGCCGCAACCGGCCCCTCCCCTAAAGCCTGTTGGTCCGCTCAACCTGTAAACAGCCAACGCCCTAACAAAAGGGCTTGATTCATCTGCCGCATTGTGGCCTACTCACGGTTTACATTTATTGAGGTTTACTATGTCCCAGCATCGCAGTCTTCGTTCATCCAGCACTATTGCCGCCAAACGTAACGTTCTTAAACGGTTTGAGCGGGTCGATCTCCTCCGCAAACGTGGTTTGTGGAAAGAGGGTCGCAGCGTTCTTAATCTGCCTAAGACCAAGCCAGACGCCTAAAGGCATTTTCCTGTGCGGCTGAATCAGTTTCTTGCCCGGGCCGGTTTCGGCTCGCGCCGTGCATGCGAAGAGATCATCCGCGAGGGTGATGTCACCATTAATGGGCATCGGATCAGTGAATTGGCCACTCAAGTTCACGAGGGCGATCACGTCTTGGTAAAAGGAAAACCGGTAGATCAACCGGCTATTGTTGTGGCCGCTATGTACAAGCCGCCGGGGTACGTCTGTGCCTCAGCGGAATCGACAGACGACCCAACCATCTACGATCTTTTGCCGAAAGGCTTGCCCCGCGTCGTGTACGTTGGGCGACTCGATAAAGATTCCGAGGGTCTTTTGCTGGTGACCAACGATGGAAAGCTCGCGCAGCGTCTCACCCATCCCTCCCATAAGCTGCCGAAAATCTACATCGTGACGATTGATCGCGAGTTCGATTTTAGCCTCGCTCCCAAAATGACAAAAGGCATGGTCCTGGAAGAGGGACATGCACGCATGGACGATATTTTCCGTGTCGGCCCGAATACACTGAAAGTGACGCTCAGTCAGGGGTTAAAGCGGCAGATCCGCAATATGTTTTACCGGGTGGGTTACGAGGTTGTACGGCTGGTGCGTATTCAGATCGGCGGCTTGAAACTTGAGGGCATGCACCCAGGTGATGTGCGCATTCTGAAGCGTAAAGAGGTACAGGACGCGTTTCCGATAAAAGGCACGGGAACACCCGCCCCGCGGGTAAGCAAAAGCACCGTCGCCCGCCCGCGACGAGTCTCTTCCCTCAAGCGCAGTACGGGCTAGCAAGTTGGCGGCGAGTCGAGTCCCACACTTGGCAACCTCTCGTAATTCGCGCATCATAGTAGAGAATGCGTTATCTAAAAGCCGCCTTTTGGGCCTCAGCTCCTGTCCCGTTGCTTGGCGAGATCCCCTTTAACGTGCTCGCGCTCTCTGCGGTTGGCCTTCTCGGGCTCGGTGAACCGGCTCTGTGGCTGCTGGGCATCGGCTTGGAAACCGCCTACCTCTTCATGCTTTCCACGAACGTTCGTTTCCAAAACGTCATCGATGCCCAAGGCTTCGCGCTCACGCAAAAGAGCCAATCCACCCAGCGGGCGGAATTGATTTCGCGACTACTCCCGGAGCAACGCCGGCGACTGGCTCTGCTCGAAAATAAAATCACCCGCATCATCCAAATCTACGAGCAACAGCAGGTCGAGGATCTCACCGCTACGACGAACAAAGACGCCTTGGATCACCTCAAGTGGGTCTTCCTCAAACTGCTCTTAGCGCAACGCTGCATCAATGACACCCCGGAGACCGACCCGCGTGAAATTAAGTCGAAGATCGCCAAGCTCGAAACCGAAGTCTCGATGAGCGGAATCACGCGATCCCTCCGCGAGAGTAAAGAGGCGACGCTGCAAATCTACAAGCAACGGCTCGATACGCACGGGCAAAAGGAGCAGTCCAATGAGGAGATTGAGAGCGACCTGGCTCGGATCGAAGCTCAAACGGACCTGGCCCTCGAAAAAGCATCGCTTCAGGGCCGCACCGAAGTGATTTCGGCCAATATCGAGCTCACCAGCAATTACCTCTCCACAGGTACATTTGGAGAGCTCGGCGCTGCCGTAACGGAAATCGATAAAGGTTACAAAGCCGCGCCGACTGCCCAAACGACTCAGGCGGAATTGCCGCCCATGCAGGCTGAGTAATAGCCGTAGTTGCCTACAGAGAATGCGACGACTGCGCAATGAGCGCCACCGCTTTCGTCACGCGCCAACTGCTAATTTTTAGCGTCGAAAGCGCCTCTTCTTCATCGCAACCCGTTAAGGTCATCACCAGGCGCACAGCGCGGGCGCGCAGCTTGTCGTTCGTCGCCTGCACGTTCACCATCAAATTATCTTGGACGCGCCCCATTCGAATCATCGCTATCGAGCTCAGGAGGTTCAGCACGAGTTTCGTCGCTGTGCCCGCCTTCAGGCGAGTCGACCCGGTAACGATTTCCGCGCCTGTCGCCAGATCGATGGAAACATCGACTGGAGCCACGCGACGTCGATTCGGATTGCACGTCACGAAAATCGTTTTGGCCCCCATGATCCGAGCGAATTCGAGCCCACCGATCACATAAGGCGTGTGGCCGCTGGCGGCGATTCCACAGACCACATCTCGCTCGCACACATTCCTCTCTTCCAGCGCTGCAACTGCACCGGTTCTCAGATCTTCAGCCCCTTCCTGGCTCTTGAAAACCGCCTCCGGCCCACCGGCAATCAGCGCCTGAATTTCCTCCGGTGCCGCATTGAAAGTGGGCGGCATTTCGCTCGCGTCGACCACGGCCAATCGCCCGCTGGTGCCCGCGCCGAGATAGATCAGCCGACCCTTTTCCTTCAGCGCTTCCGAGACGAGTTCCGCCGCTGCACTGATCGTGTTGCGCTCCCGCTTGAGGGCTCGGTCCACCCAGCGTTCTTCGTCTAAAAACAGATCCACCAATTCCGAAATGGAGCGTTTGTCCAGCCCGCGTGAACGTGGGTTTCGTTGCTCTGTTAACGGCAGCAAGGTCTCCTCGTCTTTAGCGTCAAGCCGCGTACCGACCGGTTCCAGACGCGCCTTTGCGAGACGGGCCGCACCAATGTATCCCGGCGTGGCCAAAATCGTTACCTCGCCCTGGGGCACGAACGCTTGTAAAGCCTCTTTGAACTCGTGAACGTAACTGGGTTGATTCTCAAAGAGACCACCGGTAAGGGCCACACGCACTCGATATTTACCCCCGAGAGCAAGCCGCCGCGCCACTTGGTCCACGCGCTCTGCTAGAAATTCCACGCCTTCTGAGATCAATTGCTTGGCGGTCGCATCACCGATCGCGGCGGCGTTGAAGACAGCCTGGGCACGGCTCGCCACAGCCACTTTACTCGTATCGGCCATGACTGTTGAGACCAGCGCCTCCAGTGTCTCGCATGCGCATAGCTTTAAAAACTCCTGACCGAGGACCGAGACCTTCCGGGTCTCATCGTATTCTTCGAAGACCCGCTCCATTCCGCGCCGGGCCAAATCATAAGCACTGCCCCGATCCCCAAAAAGATGCCCCCAGCCGACTGCTTTGTCTAACTTCCCTTCACTTTGGGCCACCACGTTCGAGCCTGTCCCTGCAATAACGATCACTCCCGGCCCGCTTCCGAATGCTGCCGCCAGGGCGGAGCGGCTATCCTCCGCAGCACGCACCCGGTCAGCATGCGGCCACAATTCCTTTAAAACACATTCGACCCGCTCGCGTTCTGCCGCAGATTGACAACCCGCAAAAGCGCCGCAAACACCCTGAATCGGGCCGCCCTTCCACTCCCGGGGGATCGGTGCCAATAAATCACGCAATTCCTCGCGCTTGAGCAAGAGAACATTTCCGGGCCCGAGTTCACCTTGAAGCAAAACCTTCTCATCGGCCTCCTCTACGAGTGCCCACGTGGTTTTTGTCCCGCCGCCTTCGATTCCCAACAACAGGCCCGTGTTTTGTCCCATAATGTCCTCGGTTTGTCGGCGCTACAAACCTAGCGTCCGCTTCGCAATTACCTGCTAGTTCGCTGTCTGCACTGGAGCGTCGGATGGCGTCGGTTGTTGCTCGCCACCTTCGTCCTCATCGTCCTCCATGTAATCGATTCTCTGGATCAACATGTAGAGTTCTTCTTCGGCGACGTTTTTCGTCTGAACGCGAAACACCTTCTCCACTCCGTCCAGCAAAGCCACGTCCGCCGTAAAACCATTTGTATTTCCCAGGAACGACTCACGCGGTGCATCCCGAGCTATTTCGCACATCCGGCCCAGCAACGAGCGGAATTTCCACTCACAGCCGGGGAATGCATACTCCAAGATCGATTCCGTTCCGCAGTCCACCTGCAGCTTCTTATCAATGCACGTGATCTCTAAACCGCCGCTCTCCATCACGAAGAGGATCACCGCCATAGCTGCGTCATCCAGCTTGCAGTCTTTGATCTCCACCATGATGGAGCTGATCGTTTCGATTATTTTGTCCGTGTCCATGTTTCGATTACTAAAAGGTTGATCCGATTGCCCGGAGTATAACCATCGTCTCATCGACGTAAAGTGTTGAGAAGACGGAAATCACGCTTATTTCGTTACAGATTGATTAAATAAACCCCCTTAAGTGAGTGTAAGCCTTGAATGAGCACAGGCGCCCTGGGAGAAGGCGAACGTATGTTGACAAGTTCGTACCCAGATCATCTCAATGAGCATTAATAAACAATTCGCACAGATGAAATACAGATTCGTTTTACATCGCCCACCTCTCCTCGATACGCTCTCGCCATGCCCATCTCTCTCACCTTTTCCCAGGCTGCCCAAGAAAAGCTCCTCCCCTCCACCATAAGCAACCTCGTTCTCTTCTACGGCGGTTCCAAAACCTTGCCACGCCATCGCGAGGCCATCGATGCGCTGCTCGAAAAGGAAGCATGGACCGAGCTGGATAATCGATTCTACCGCGATATCGCTTTCGGAACCGGTGGCATGCGTGGGCGCACCATCGGGCAAATCATCGCTGCGTCAGAACAGGGAACGCCCGGCTTGCTGGGCCAACCAGAGTTTCCGGCTGTGGGCACGAACATGCTGAACGAAGTCAATGTCCACCGCGCTGTTTCGGCACTGGGCCTTTACCTGCGCGAAGCCTTTCCGGCGACGCAACCCAAGGTCGTTATCGGTCACGATACCCGTTTCTTCTCAGCACAATTTGCTGATGTCGCTGAGCAAGCGCTCACGGCCCTGGGAATCACGGCCATTCACTTCCTCGATAAACAAGACCGCTCCACTCCGCAGATTTCTTTCACGACGCGAAATCAAAACGCCCACGCGGGCATCATGATCACCGCTAGCCACAATCCACCGCACGATAACGGGATGAAGTTCTACTTTGCCGATGGCGGGCAGGTCGTGGAGCCGCATGCTTCAAATATTACGAAGCGTTACTCCGATCTGGCGGCGAATCCGCAGCTTCTGGAAGACGCCGTAGCCAATGTTTCCGATATCGCGTCGGTCATTGTTCTCGGTGAAACAGCCGATAAAACATATCAAGATGGGGTCGCTTCCCTGGTTCTCGATCTCCCCGCAATCGAAGAGGGGCGCACCAAGGTAAAGTTCGTCTACACACCTCTCCACGGTGCCGGCATACGCGCCATCCCGACGCTCCTTCGACGATTCGGATTTCAGTTCTCGATAGTGGCGGCTCAATCGATGGGTGACGGTCGCTTTCCCACGGTGAAATCGCCTAACCCGGAGAACGCCGAAGCCTTAGCCCTGGCCATTCAACAAGCCGAAAATGACAAAGCCGATGTCGTCTTGGCGACCGATCCCGACAACGATCGCATGGGTGTGGCTGTGCGAGATTCCTCCGGTGAACTGATTTTGCTCTCGGGCAACCAAATCGGCTCGATCATCGCCCATTACCGCATCTCCACGCTGGAGCGCCAAGGCGTCCTGACCCCCGAAAATAAATCACACGCGGCGCTCGTCAAAACCTTCGTCACCACCGATCTCCAAGACAAGATCGCGCAGCACTTTGGGATCGCCTGCCTTAACACGTTGACGGGTTTCAAGTACATCGGCGAAAAGATGCTCCAATACGAACAGGCGACTGGGCTGGAAAATTACCGCTTGCTCACATCCCTGGAACAGCGCGATGCGACGCTAACAAAGAGCCGGTTCATCATCTTCGCTGGTGAAGAGAGCTACGGTTACACCGGCGGCGATTACGTTCGCGATAAAGATGGGAACGCTGCCGTATTGATGTTTGCCGAGGTGGCGGCTTGGGCGGCGTCGAAAGGCCTGACGCTGGTTGACTACTTGAACAACATTTACCGGCAGGTCGGGTTCTTCAGCGAGAAGCTCGGCACGCTCACATTTGACGGCGCATCCGGCGCACAGAAGATCGCGGCGCTCCTGGCTTCGTTCCGCTCCGAGTCGCCAGTCACGTTCCAAAACACGGCGGTGACCAGCTTCCACGATTACGGCAAGACCGATTTCTTCGACCTGGACGGCAAGCTCATTCCGAAGGAGACGATGCTGATCTTTTCTATGGCCGATGGCTCGCGCATGGCCGTTCGCGGAAGCGGTACTGAGCCGAAAATCAAGTTCTATTTCTTCACCCAAGCACCCGTCGACCCGAGTGCAACGGATGAAGCGCTCGCCGCCATCAAAACGACCCGCAAGCAATTTCTAGACGCGTGGTGGGACGAAGTCCAAGCCATGGTGAAACAGCGAGTAGGATAACCGAATCGTGGATGTGGATAAGGCGACCAGCCAAAATCTCTTCGGAAGCAATCGGGATGCCTTTTTTGCGCTTATCTACCATGAAACCGTGCCGATTTGCTACCCGTTGCTTTGGTACGATAACGCTCACGGCCGTGATCCCATTCTCATCCCACTTAACTTCCGCCCGCACGTCTCGTTCTCCTCTCCCTACTGCTACCCGGATTAGGGTAGGTTTATGCAGGAAATCTGCGCCGAGGCGTTATTTGGATACTGATGCTCAACCGCGGAGATCCGTTTATTCCCGAAAGCAACAAAATTTCATTTCTTAAAGAACGTTGGAATAAATCGTGGATCTTTAGGAATCACGAACGACCGAAGTCGCCTACGAGTGCATCGCCACACCCTGGCTGTTGTCCACATGGGCACCTTGAGTCAGAAACGCCGTTTGCATCGAGTGCATGCTGGCGCGGCTGCCGATCGCTTCGCGTGCATCGGTTTGAGCGGTGCGCACTTGATCGCGATACATCGATTGCACGGTGGCGTGATCGAGACCCAGGTCATGACCCGCTTGCGCCGTCTCAGTAGCATCCTTGATTTGAGCGTGGTAATCGCTCGCAACTCCTCGTAAGCCGGGCTGGCTATCGAAAGCGTGCGTCAAGGCCGCGTGCTGAGAAGTGAGCTCGTGGTCATGTCCCGCCAGATCAGGGTCCAGTTGCGGATGATCCGAATGTGCGGGAGCACGATGAGCCGCGTCATGATGAGTGGGCGTGTGATGGTGAGTCGGGGCGTGAGAAGTAGTGTGCGTTTCGGTGTGATGAACGGGAGCATGATACGCGTTATGGTGCGTGGCCTCATGGTGCGTTGCGTCGTGATGTCCAGCCACGGCGTGGGTAGAATCGTGGTGATCGGTGTGTGTCGCATGCGGCGTTGTATGAGGAGCGGTGTGAGCCACGTGGGCTGTGTGCCCGGCATGCGGGGCCGTGTGAGGAGCCGCTACCGATTGACCGTTCGTGGAGGTGACGGAAAGTTGGCTAGGCGAGATGTGGTGATCGTGCATGGCACCCATCAGCGAGGTCATGTCTTCGTTGGAGAGGCGAAGGCAGCCGTGCGTCGGGCGGAGGTGGCCGTTCTGTAGATCACCTGCGTGGATTTCGATGTTCGACCGGTGCGCGGCATCCCCGGATGTACCCACCAGATGCAGAGCCCCTGCGGGACCGTACGTGCTGACCGTGTGACCATTCTCCCCATTTGACGCGCGAGCACCGTCGACTCGAAATGTGCCGGAGGGGAAGTCGCCCCATGGAAGGGCGGGATCATGGCTCGGATTGCCATTCGCTGCGGCCCAACCATGGTCGGAGCGACCATAAGCCGTGAACGGTCCCGCCAATGTATGTCCGCTATCGTCTTGCAACGAGAGGGTGCCGGTTTGATCGCGATTTTCGGGGAGCGTCACTACGAGATGTGCCATAAATTTGGGTGGGTTGTCGGGTGAGTTGTTTAGGTTCTGAACAAACCGTAGCATTTTCTTTGTTACAAACAAGAAAATTATCGCGTTCTTTTTTACGACGGCATATCCCGTGCTAAAGGCATTTCTTACCCATATCGATCACCCTTTTCTGCCCACCTCTTCCCTGGCATGGTACGATCCAGTGACCCATGTTCTCCTCTCTCCGAAACCTTCTCGCGCCTTTCCTCGTCCCCATCCCCTCAGATACCAGTCGTTTCCACTATTTCACGGACCCTTCCATCATCGTTTTCACAGTCGCTTCCCTCAGCTCTCTCTTCCTGGCGGGCCTCACCGCCGTGGGCTGGATCTCCACAGAACGGCGGCGTGTCTGGTTCCTCGCTGAAATTGAACGGCGACGCGCCTTTATTCAAGAGGCCGAAAACGAGCACCGTCATCAGATCGAAGTCGTTCAAGGTGAAATGGAACGGCTCGCTGGGCGGCCGATCGATTTCTCCCGGCAAAAAGAGACCAGCTCGGAATCTTAAATATCTCCATTTGGCCTCAAATTGTTTAGTCTTCTGCACACTTCTCCCGCGACAATCCTCCTGCTTTCACCTACCGTTCGATTATGTCTCAGCAAAAAGGCTACCTTTCTCTCGTTCTCCACGCGCATCTGCCCTTCGTCCGACACCCTGAATATGAAGACTTCCTAGAGGAGGATTGGTTCTACGAGGCGATTACGGAGACCTACATCCCGCTAGTCGATATGATGGACGGTCTGCTCAATGACGGCGTCTATTTTCGCCTGACGATGTCGATCACTCCCCCTCTGGCATCGATGCTCCTGGACCCGCTGCTGCAAGACCGCTACGTCCGGAATCTCGATAAACTCATTGAGCTGGCGCACAAGGAAACCAACCGCACGCAAGGCGATCACAATTTCCACGGTTTAGCCTGGTTTTACCTGAATCGGCTGGAAAATTGCCGCAAGACTTTCGTCGATAAATATCACCGCAACCTGATCACCGCTTTCCGCAAGTTTCAAGACGCCGGTTCCTT
Organism: uncultured Verrucomicrobiae bacterium; assembly: GCA_963743595.1. Lineage (GTDB taxonomy): Bacteria > Verrucomicrobiota > Verrucomicrobiia > Methylacidiphilales > UBA1321 > CAVURW01. The sequence goes on along the minus strand of CAVURW010000276.1, from coordinate 30,146 downwards.
GGAAATCATCACCTGCGGCGCTACGCACGGTTACTTGCCGCTCATGACCGAATACCCGGAAGCGATTCGCGCACAAATCCTGGTAGCGAGGGATCACTACCGCGAGTGCTTTGGCCGTGATCCCCGGGGCATTTGGCTGCCGGAATGTGCCTATTTCCCCGGCCTGGAAAAATTCCTTCAAGAGGCAAACATCCGCTGGTTCATCATCGATACGCACGGAATCATGCATTCTGAGCCGCGCCCGCAATTCGGTGTGTACGCACCGCTCTTTACTCGCTCCGGTCCTGCAGCGTTCGGACGGGATATTGAGTCGAGCGTCCAGGTCTGGTCGTCCAAGGAAGGTTACCCTGGCGATTATAACTACCGCGATTTCTATCGCGATATCGGTTATGACCTCGATTTCGAATATATTAAGCCCTACATCCAAGGCAACGGTCTACGCAAATTCACCGGATTGAAGTATCACCGGATCAGCGGTCCGGGCCATTGGAAAGAGCCATATCGCCCGGATGTCGCCCGTGAAATTGCCGCCAACCATGCGGAAAACTTTGTATTCAATCGTGTAAAACAGATTGAGCACTTGAATGGCGTCATGGGCATTCAGCCGCTGATTCTAGCGCCTTACGACGCCGAGCTCTACGGTCACTGGTGGTATGAAGGGCCGGAGTTCCTGAATTTCATGTTCCGTAAAGCGGCTTTTGATCAACAATCCTTCCGCACCACCACGCCAGGGGAATACCTGACCCACCATCCCACCCATCAGGTGGCGACGCCCAGCGCCTCCTCGTGGGGTGCTGAGGGCTATTACAAAGTGTGGCTGGACGAGCCGAATGCGTGGATCTATCCCCACTTGCATGTGGCCACCGGACGGATGATCGAGCTAGCCCGGAAATTCCACGATTGCTACGGCCTCTATGACCGCGCCATGAAGCAGGCTGCGCGCGAATTGCTGCTCGCCCAATCGTCCGACTGGGCCTTCATCATGAAGACCGGGACAATGGTTCCTTACGCCGTCAAGCGCACCCAGGATCATATCCTGCGCTTTACCCGAATCTATGAGCAGCTCATGGGCAATTGTGTGGATGAAGCGTTCCTCTCAAATTGTGAGTGGCGCGATAACATCTTCCCGAACATCAACTGGCGCTACTACATCTAGCCAGATGACCCAGACCTTAAGTGACTGACGGTAGTCCACTCACCCGACCCACGACCGCGCTTCCCACTTCCCAAGCGTTGGAAGCGGCGCGCCAAGATCCAAATAAGAGCCTCGCGACGGGGCGCGGTTCTGCGTGGCAAGGCATTGCGCTGAACTCCGGGCTGGGCGGGGCGAAACTGCTTGCCGGGATTTTCGGACACTCCTACGCGCTTGTTGCAGACGCCGCCGAGTCATTCTCAGACGTGCTCGGCTCCGTCGTCACGCTCTACGGCCTGAGCATCGCCGCACAACCAGCGGATCGCGATCATCCCCTGGGACACGGTCGCGCGGAAACACTCGCCGCAGGACTAACCGCATTAGCGCTTTGCCTCGTGGGCGGCTGGATCTTTTGGTCATCCCTTGTCTCACTGGGAATGCCCCGCACCGCTCCTCACGCCTGGGCGCTTATCGTTCTGGTGCCGGTGATAATCGCTAAGGAATGGATGTTCCATACCATGCGCGCACGCGGACGGCAGAGCGGCAGCCTGGCGGTCATCGCCGATGCGTGGCACCAACGGAGCGACGCGATCACCTCGCTGGCCGCGCTTTTGGGCATCCTGATCGCGACCATTGGCGGGCCAGCATGCAGCCACGCCGATAATTGGGCTGCGCTGCTCGCCTCCCTCTGGTTGATTCTCACCGGGCTCTGGCTTCTCGGCCCGACCGTCCACGAGATCATGGAGGGTTCGCCCGACCCCAGCTTGGTAGAGTACATCCGCGGCGTTGGAAGCGAATGCAACGGCGTGATCTCGATCGACCAAGTCGGCGTCCGCAAACTCGGGATGCGTCTCATCGTGGAAATGAATGTTATCGTTGACCGCGAACTACCGGTTTACAAGGGCCACGCCATCGCCCACGTCGTAAAAGACCGCATCCAATCCGATCTTCCCCAAGTTCGCGATGTGGTGATTCACATCGAGCCGAATTAGATGATGAGTCGACGCTGGCTTTCGATCCGTTAATTAATTCAAGTAAATGTATTATTGCATCGTCAATTCTTTTCGCTTATCTTATCGCCGTGTTGCAATGGACCAAAACGCGTTTGATTCAGGTCGAAGTCGCCCTCACGGTCGATAATGCCCTGAAGGAATTGCACACCTACAAACCGGTGACTTCTGAAGATAATCCGTTAACGATTTTTTATGATTCTGAGAACGCCGCCCACGTCCAGGCAATCAAGTATTTGATCTCACTCGACGAACATCAAATTTTGAATTTAGGTTCCAAGTACGGCTCCACGTTTGTCTCCGTATCCCTTAAATTTCCTTCGCTCTCATTGCCGGAGAACATCGATTCAATTGCTGTGATTTCTCGTATCAACTACGGCTATGAAGAGGCCTTCTCTAGAGTCATGGCAATCGAGCAAATCCTCAAAGTTATCCCGGCCTCCCCTTGGGCGGCCCGCTTAGCTCGTTACTTGCCGACGTGGATCATGGATCCGATTTATCGCCGCCTCTGGAAGAAGTGGGAAACGACACCCCAACCCGAAGAACCGATCCACGTCCCCGACGAGAGATTCTTTCTGTAATCTTATCGTCCCTTTTCTGGATAGCTTCGTCAGTTATTAGCCTGACAGCACTGTTACAATAATTGAGACACTAGCGTGATCTCGGTAAATCGCTTCTTAAACAGTTTATAACGTGAGCAATTTGTAACGATCAACCTTTTCACTTCAAGTTGATACCATTTCCCTATGGAAAACAGACTTTATCGACACTTAACTCGTATTGACCTCTCTTCTTTCGTGATTGCCTTTAAACTTCGCTCACGTACCTTCACCCGCAGTAGATAGCCGACGATATCAATTAACATCTAAAAGAAAGAGCGATTATGCAATTCATTCTAGAAACACTTCGCCTAAAGGCTTCTCATAGTAGCACGGGTCCGATGCCTCGTTCCTCCTCTCGCACGGAAGAAGTTGAAATCGATCGCTCGACACAGCCCTTGCCGAAGAAGGAAACCTCCTCCCACACGGAATCCCGTCGGCTAAAAATCTGTCAACGCTAAAAGGGCGGGCGGTTTTCTTTTAACGGATCGGATTTTGGGTAATGCTGGTGCTTAGTTTTCACCAGCGCATGAAATCCCCTCTCCGCCTTTCCCTGGTAGCTGTTCTCACAATCAGCTTCAGTCTGTTTTTCGTTTCCCTCTTAACGCCAAAAACAAAGTGGGTTGTCACAGCTTCTTTACATGACCCTCGTAGTGGTTCTGAACTGCTTCCGCTGCCGGGTGGCACCTTTTTACTCGTTGGCGGAGCGTCAAATTCCGATACGGTCAAGCACTGTGAAGTGTTCGATCCCAAATCCAACACGTGGTCACCTACCGATTCCCTTCAATATTCAAGTGCAGCCATATTCCACTCGTCTGCAGTGACGCTTCCATATCCCCGCATCGTAGTCGCTGCTGAAAAGACGCTCGAAATCTACGACACCGCCTCCTCAAAGTGGAGCAAGCAGCAACTCACGATCGATCACGGGGCACGCCCTTGTTTTGGGTTGCTAGCAGATGGTCGCCTACTGGTTGTGGGAACAGGAGATGATCAAGGGGAACTGTTCGACTTTCAGACAAAAAAGAGCACGGTAATTGCACGGCCTGACTCGATTGGATACACGCCTTTCACTGGCACTGGCACGATACTTTTACCCGGCAAAGGGCTACTCCTCTTTATCGGCGATAAGCCGGAGATATTTGATCCCGGCACAATGAAGTGGCACCCAATCAAGCCGCCGCCCGGGAATTTTGTCGTTGAAGCCGTTCCCCTGCGGGATGGCCGCATCCTTTGTTTCGATGTCGCACCCAGTGCGCCCGAATTGCTCTACGACCCTGCCACTGATACGTGGACCACCCTACACGACCCCGGAGTTTCATTTTGGCCCGGCATCGCGGTTTTGCCGGACGGTAAAGTCCTTTTGGTAGGAGGTGCCCATGCGTTACCTAAAAATGTTCTCGATTACTCGTTAGAAGCTGCCTCCAACTGGTTTACGACCGGCTCCATCCATAGCGGCACCCCCGACTCCAATAAATACATTTTCCTCTAGCTGCCGCATATTTGATCCTGCGACGAATACGATTCGACCCACCGAATCGCTTAATACGGCTCGGGCAATTCCCACGGTCGCCCTATTGCCGGATAATCGGGTCATCGTGGTCGGTGGGTTTATCCGGCCCGAAAAAGATGGGGCCACCACCAGCTGTGAAGTCATTTCCCTCCACGATCTCGACCCATGAATGCCACCGAAGCCACGACATCTGACGTTAGTCGCGCCGAAACACCTCTGGCCGCGAAACCGAGATCCGCTCCACCGCGAATCGTCTCGTTCTACGCCTTCTTAGTCATGGCAATTTGCGTTTTCATGTTCTGGCTTGTCTCCTCGCCACGCACACAATGGCAATACTGCGCACCTCTGAAATCACCGCGAGCGCTCTACGTCGCCATGGATCTGCCGGACGGTCGAATCTTTTTCGATGATGGCCTGCAGCGTTATCAGCGCGATGTCTTCACGACTCCCAATCATTTCGAAATCTTTGATCCGAAAACCGATTCTTGGAGCTATCCGCTGGAGCGGCCCGTGGAGGCCGTTACGCGCCCTCCCCTCAATTCAAGTCTCCTGGGGTTAAGACCCAACTTTTGGTCGAGCTTGATCGGCGAAACCATCGGATTCAGCGGCTATATTCCCAATGGTCCGCAACAATTTGGAAACGATGCTGCCAGCGTGCACATGCCCATCGCTTTCCGAGATGGCTCCGAGTTGAACGTCTACGATGACTTTGAATTGAAAACCGCAAAAGGAAGCAAGCTCGTCAGCAATCCTCCTATCGAATCAAATAATGCACGCGTCTATAACCTGATCGATCTGCCAGACGAGCGGATCTTTTTCGGACGCCAAAATTTCTATGGCGGTGCGTTTGAATCGATCTACACGGCTAAAACGGATACCTGGCAGCTCTTGAATGATCCCCTCGCCGCGACCGGGCAAACGGCCACCTTGCTACCGGACGGGAAGATCCTCGTCATCGGCGGCGCATTGGCTCGCGTCAGCCTTTTCCAGCGAGTCAGCGATTTTTACCACTACCATTTCGATCCTATCATCATCTTAGCGCCACCCGTGCCGGAGTACGTTATCACCAGCGCCTGTCGACTTTACGACCCAGTAACCGATTCGTGGAAAATCACCCAACATCTCAATCGGGCTCGGGCGTTTCACACCACGAATCTCTTGCCGGACGGACGCATTCTCGTCTCGGGCGGATTCACCACACCCACTGATGACGGCATGACGAACACCTGCGAGATCATTTCGCTCCGGGACGTGGAGCAATAGCCGACGATTCGTTTGACGTGAAACAACCACTTTGATGACCCGCTAATGTTTCTTCGCAGCCGCTTCTAACCAATCGGGCAACCACGGACAATAGACCGCGATGATAAATAGAGCCAATCCAATGAGGCCATCGATAAAGCCGTGAGCAATAGCCGCTTCCCAAAAACTGCGCCGATAAACCATCACACAGCCCAAAAGCAAACCGAGCAGACCCGTCACCAAAACACCTAGTGGCCCTTCGTAGGTGTGGCCAAGTCCAAACATCATCGCCACAAGCAAGATCGCTGCGAACGCGCCGGAGGGCGACTTAAACAAGTGCGGCATCAGTTGCCTCAGACCGCAGAGCATCCCGAATCGCCAGCTCTCCTCAAAGAAGCCAGCGCTTGCGCTCAAAATAGAAAACTCGATCAACATCAGCACCGGTTGCTTAGCAAACATATCGAGGGAAACCGGTTGGTGAACCATGTACTTACTCAAGAAAGTCGCCACGATAAAGGCAAACGGACAGATCAAGATAATGGACGCGATCCGGAGAACAATGGACCACGCAAACCCAATAATCAGATCCAGAAAGCGGAACTGTTTGAGCGCCCCTAAGTACGTCTCCATTCCCCAGCAATAATACGCTGAACTGAGCACCACCAGCCAGTAGACTGCTTGCAGAATCAACAGCCGTACATCGACATGAATTTGGTTCGACTGATGATTTACGGTGAGAATGAACCCCAAGATGGCCGAGCGCACGAAGGGCACCGCAAGCAGGCACATCATCAAAACCGCGCGCTGGTTTGGACTGAGGCGTTCGATAAGTGGAGAACCGAGCAACTTCATGACTTGTTGTTCAATCGCTCGACGACTGAGCCGCTCGAAGCCGAATCACGTCAGCTGCATCGTCCTGTGACGAACGGCTGCCTGCAATCGCGATCGAGACTATGGCTCGACCCAAGTTTGGTAACTTAGTATTCCACAGGACATTTCCTGTCTCGAGCGCTAGGCAAAACACCTCGTTCTTCGTGTGGGCGAAGATCAGATTCCCTTCAATGACTAGCGAAACATACGTCTCGCCGACGTTAAAAAATCCGGTCACCAGAGTCGTTTCCCAAAGCTCTTTCCCGTCAGCCTTATTAAGACACGCTACTTTAAAGGCACCACCCAGCACGATAACATCGCTTGGCTTCACAGATCCTCTTCTCCTAAGAATTTTTGGCCGAACCACTTACGCCACAAGATCACCTGATACTCCATGCCACGGCCTGTCGCAGCCATCGCCAGTGGTACCCACTTCGGCGTTTTCCCGTCCACCGTGATGGGCTCCAGGAAGGCCTGCACATATTTACCATCCGCATGACAGATAAACGCGCAGAATTTCCCGAGATTATTCATGATGGTGTGAGGCTCCACTTTATACGCCACCTCATCTGAAATGCTCCGCGAGACACCGCTCTTGCCGCCGCGCGAGGTCGAGACCTTCTTCTTCTTAACCTTGCCCAAGAAGTCTGACGAACCGGTCGCACAATCGAGATCGGCTGCCTGGAAAATCAATCGATTACGCAAGTTCAGAATCGTAACAGTCGCCTTTTCCTTACCCCCGAGTGGCGGGTACAGAGAGGGCTTACCTTGGCACGCCATGATGGTGGTGGCTGCGGCCTGCCGGATAACGTCGACGTTACCGTCTTCTTCGATAACGAACCGTTGTGCTTCGTCCTGCCAACAGATGAGCAGGTTGATCCGACTCTCCCAACCCGGTGCGCCGTCGAATCGACCAAGCACGTGATTGTAGAATAGGATCTTCAAAATTGTGGCGACATAACGCCGTTCAATACGGAGCTTTTGCGGCATCGCGATACAAATGACTCGACCGCGATCGATCTCATCGAATTGCATCGTATTGTCCTTACAAAACACCTCGGCAACGTCGTCCGAAGTAAAATAATTCAGATAATTGTTAATGGTACCTTGAACACCGCCCAACTGATCCTTTGGCTGACTCCAGTAGTTATTAATGAAGTGGCGCAGCGCCGCATCGAGTTTCTTACTGGTCAGCGTGGGCGGAAGAATTTCCGGCGTCACATTCCCCTTGCCGTCGTCTTTTGGCACCTTCTTCCCCATCGCGCCCACACGAGTCATCGCCTCTTCAAAGTAGGTTCGCGTATTGAGCAGACCGTGAATTTCCTTCAACGACGGATACATGCACTTCTCCATCGGAATACCCGCTTTGCGTTGGGCGTCGCGAACGGAGCGAAGGAGTTCGATTCCCCAACCGATGTTCGTTTCCGCCTGCGTCACGAAGAACACATTGGAATCGCCGCCTTTAGTAACAGCTTTAGCGGTCGTAACAATGGCGCTCGCGTAAGTGTTGGAGGGAATGCGATCGTCCGAGAGCAGGTTGAAACGGACGGGAGGCTTCCAGCCGGAGGGAGCCCAGTCGGGACGCGTCTGAAGCAAAACCAGGTGATGATCCCGCTTATAATAGGTCGCCATCCCCTGCAAGATTTGCCAGTACGCACCCTTTTCATCGACGCACAGACCGCCCCAGGGGAAGCTCTTGTACTTGTGCGCCTCCACCTGCTGTTGCTTGGTGGAAAACGCTTCTTGCATCGGCCGAATCGTGTCGGTCAACAGCCCAATCTGCTTCTCCAGTTGCAGTCGCTTTTGTTGCAGCGGGCTCTTCACCTCTTCGTCGTCGTCCCCTTTACCACGTAAATTCTTGAGCAAATTCGATTCACGCTCGTTCTGAATCTCCACGTCCAACGACGAGATCTGCTTCTTCAGCGCATTGATCTTTTCCAGGTAGGGCTTCACCTTCGTTTCGTGCTCGCCGCGGTATCTCTCCGCCTCCAGCTCGAGTGGGCTTCCCTTCCAATTTTCAGAGATTTCACCGCACTCATTCACGAAAACGGAGTGCATCGTGCGGTTAATCCCGCACTCGGTTTTTCCGGAACCGGTCGCGCCTGTGTCTAACCAACCGCGGCAGAACGAATTACGATCCCACTCGAACTGATAGCGCATGAACCACCAGTAACCCACGACACGGCAGGTGATCTTCTTGCCCTTTCTCTTACTCTTCTTCTTAGCGGGCGCACCACCAGCGGAGGAACTTGCGCTCTTGGCCGAAGGGGCCATGATGACAAACCAAAAGCCGGCAGCGAGTAACCCCGCGATCCCTGGGTAAATGCAGTACCAGTAGTAATAGGTACTATTCGCAAAATGGGGAAATTCGGGATAAATCAGGCGAATTTGCGATGGAAGGCAGGGTGGAATAATCGCGATCGACTCCATCTGCAGGCAAAAGACCACCGCAAACCCCATCACGAACATCAGTAATAGCTCGACGAAAAAGAAGGGATTGTAAGAGACCTTCGGCTTGGAAGGAGCGGCGGGAGTTTGCGCCGGTGCCGCAGGAGTGGTTCCGGGTGCGGGAGCCGATCGTGGAGGCGCAGCGGCCGGGGCAGGCGCACCACCCGCTTTTGCCATCGCGATGGGAGAAGCGGCCGGACCACCAGTTGCCGGGGCGGGCGGCCCCGTACGAGGCGGAGCAGCGGCGGAGGGCGGTGCACCAGTCGCAGGGGCAGTTCCTGGAGCGGCTTTCGGAGGAGGAGAGGCCGCATTAAACCCAGCTTCTTGCGGAGGGAGTTTCGCGCGAATTGGAGACGCGGTCGGCCCAGTTTGAGTCAAGTTAAGCGGCTTAACTGGTGGCGTGGCCGGAGCACCCGGAGGACCCCCGGCAGCGGGCGGTTGCGCACCGGGAGGCAGACCCGGTTGACCCGGCGGCATCGCTTGCGAGCCAGGCGGGCGTTGTTGCGCACCGGGAGGCAAACCGGGTTGCCCCGGCGGCATTGCTTGTGAACCCGGCGGGCGTTGTTGCGCGCCGGGAGGCAGACCGGGTTGCCCCGGCGGCATTGCTTGTGAACCCGGCGGGCGTTGTTGCGCGCCGGGAGGCAGACCGGGTTGCCCCGGCGGCATTGCTTGTGAACCCGGCGGGCGTTGTTGCGCGCCGGGAGGCAGACCAGGTTGACCCGGCGGCATTGCTTGTGAACCGGGCGGCCGTTGTTGCATACCTGGAGGCATTCCTGCTCCTGCCTGGGGCGGTGGCATCGCTTGAGATTGGCGTGGCGGCATGCCCTGCTGTGGCGGCATTCCCTGGCCCGGAGGCATTCCCTGAGCGCCGGGTGGACGTTGTTGCATCCCCGGTGGCATTCCTTGTTGACCAGCAGGCGGCATTCCCTGAGCACCTGGGGGGCGCTGTTGCATCCCCGGTGGCATTCCTTGTTGACCAGCGGGCGGCATTCCCTGGGCACCAGGCGCACGTTGTTGCATGCCAGGCGGTAAAGATTGCTGAGCAGGCGGCATCCCGGGCACACCTTGAGGAGGAAGACCGGAGCGAGCTGGCGGCAATTGGCGCATCCCGGCAGGCGGCATTCCGGCAGGAGGTGTCGCTGGGGCAGCGGCAGGAGCGGCACCTGCAGGAGGAGGCGCACCTGGGCCGCCATTTCGGGGTAAAGTAACCGTCGTTACACGAGCGGGAGGTAGAGGGCGCATGGGCCCAGGAGGGAGACCGGTCGGCGTCGCTTGCCCCTGGTTATCGTTTTCAGCCATATACGCGTTACTTCATGATCAGCGGTTTATGCCAATTCCTTAACTCAACCAGGAGCGTCCAGATCGTCGAGATCCCAAGCCCCGTTAATACTGGATAGACATTGAACCAGCCGTAATCAATGTAAAAAGAGCTGAAATGGGGAAGGTCATCGATGTACTTCCCAACCGTCGCAGGATCCAGAGGCAGCACCCACTTTTCCACCTCTGCCCAGTACATCCCGCCAAATCCAAGGCCAAAAATCAAAATCTGCATGAACGACAGCGGAAACGTTCCGGTCGGGTCTTTATAGCGATGGGGCTGGGGTGCGGCCATTCGCGGATAGATTGTCCCTCGATCCGATCAATTTCAAGTCTTCACTTTCGAGAACTTGACTTGAGGCGAATTTGCGAGCAAAGAAGTACTATGTTGCCGAACACCAAAGCTGCTCCTTCTCCAGCTCCCGTCTCCACAGCTGCCCAGCATGGTAAAAAACTCGTGATTCCGGACGAGCTCGAGGCCTACTTTAACCGTGAAATTAAAGGGCAAGAGGTGATCACCAAAACCCTGGCGCGCGCCGTAGCCCGCTCTGAAAACGGTTTCTCCAAGCAAGGCCGTCCCATGGGTGGCTTCCTATTCCTGGGACCTACCGGTGTCGGTAAAACGGAAATCACGCTCGCACTCGCCCGGTTTCTCTACAAGGAAAACCCGGAAGAACGGGTAGGTCGGTTCGATATGGCGGAATATCAACGCCAAGAGAGTCTCGATCGTCTGCTCGGTGGTAAGCTCGGCGAGCAGGGATTGCTCGGTAACGCCATCGACTACATCGGCGGATTGGGTGGCGGCATCCTTCTCTTCGACGAAATTGAAAAGGCGAACTCCAACCTGGTAACCGTCTTCCTCGGTGCCTTGGACGCCGCCCGTATCTCCATGTCTAACGGTGAAACGAAGGATCTCTCTCGGTTCTACATGGTCATGACCTCAAACTTAGGTTCCGCTGACGCCATGCGCATGGAAAACACTCCCTACGCCTCCATGCGACGCCACGTCATGCACCAAGCCGAGACGTTCTTCCGCCCTGAAGTTTTAGCGCGTTTTACCGAAGCCCTGGTGTTCAACCGATTGACCTACGAAACGCAGCTAGCGGTTTGTCGTAAGTTTTTGGACAAGGAAATCGCTCACGTCCAACGCCAAATCGGACGCTCCGTCCGCGTGCGGGAAGAGGTGTTTGCCTACCTCGTTAAGCGCGGTTACTCCCGTATGCTCGGTGCGCGTCCCATGCGTTCTTGTATCGAGAAAGAGATCCAAAACTGTGTCATCAATTGGCAGCTCGAACAGGGTCACACCGTCCAAGGCGTCGTCTCTGGAAATCGCCCTCTTGAAATCCGGGTTTCAGATCAAGATGACAACCTGACGATGGTCGAAATCACCCGCTAGGTGCGCGGCGGCTCATGCCTGGATCTACACGTGTTTTTCTAGTCCGTCACGGTGCCACGGTGCTCTCTGCGGAGGATCGTTTCGCCGGTGCCACCGACGTCGATCTCTCTGATGAGGGGCGCGGTCAGGCCAGTCGATTGGCCGAACGGCTCGCTGAATGCGCAATCAAAGCGGTCTACGCTTCTCCGCTCAAACGCACCATGGAAACGGCGTCCATCCTCGCCGCACCGCACTCGCTCGAACCGATCCCCAGTGATGGCTTAAAGGAAATTTCGCACGGACGTTGGGAACAATTGACCCGGAAAGAGGTGGAGCTTCAGTTTCCTGAGGAGGCTGAGGAATGGGAAAAAGACCCGTTTACTTTCGCACCAGAAGGCGGCGAGAGCGGCCTAGCCGTAACCGCGCGCTCGCTTCCCGTGCTCATCGATATCGTGCGGCGACATTCGGGCCAGACCGTTCTCGTCGTCTCGCACAAAGCGACCATCCGCCTGCTGCTCAGCTCGCTCCTGGGCTTCGATCCACGCCGTTACCGGGATAACCTGGATCAAAATCCGGCGGCGCTGAACATCGTCGATTTCCGCGATTGCACCCGTGCCCGCCTCACGCTGTTCAACGACACCTCGCACTACGCCAGCACTGGCCACGCCATCCCCTCCGCCCCCGGCCAACGCCTCTCCCGCTGGTGGAGTGAGCCGGGTGCTCGGATCGGGTAGATTCTGCTACTACTCATGCAGCTTGCCATCATTTTTAAGAGCCTCTAAAACGGCAAGATCTGACCGTAAATCGCGCCCCCGAAAATAGGCCGACGTAGGGTACCCTGTCAGCAAGCACAGCTTGGTCCGATCGTCATAACCTACAACCAAGATGATATCTGAGCAGGTGGAGGATCGATTCCAATTCCAAATTCGTCCTAAGTATAACAACCTTTTGCCGACACAACAGGCAAATACTTCTCCAACAGGTATCTGTTCAAATCTAGCGAGTGCGGGCTTTTTCAGTATTATTTCGTGAGCACGAGAATAAGAAATGATATCACTCGATTCAATAAATGGAGTAGTCTCAAGGGTTATATAAGTGACATTTACAAGCCATAAGCTCGATTCATTTTGCAATTGAGGGCTTTTGACAAGGTAGAATGCCAGAGAGGATCCACTCCTTCCCCATGACATGGCCATAGATAAGAGAAACATTGAGACGACTACTTTATACATAATAATGAATTTCCGTCTCCTCCGAAGGCTGGGTAAACAAAAACGCGATGACCTGTATACGAAAGTACTATTTGGCATCGGGAAATCTTTCGGTCAAATACATTAACACCGCTTCAACTATAACATTCTCTGAGTGTCCAATAAGTAAACTGTCTTTCACAAGTCCAGGTTCTTCGGAAAAAAGCGTGTGCTGGGCAAATTCGAGTTTGCCAAAGCTAGGCTTAACATCATACATATCCGACGATAAAATATATGAATAATATGTTCCGTCGTCTTTTTTAAATATTTCGAGCCTCACTTTTTCAGTATTTATTAAAATCTCTACAACTTTTGATAATGTTCCCTTTATTTCGATCATAAGTGCATTTTCTCCTCCGGAAAAACAGTGTTTTTCCCTCTCCAACAGGTAAGCTATCGTTAACCTGTTTTTAATAACATCCTAGATTAGCATTTTCGTCGACTTGCATCCGCTTAGTCGATTCCCTGCCTCTCGGCTCGAAGAGCCGGACATACCCTAGCCCACTTCCCCTCAACCACCTCGAAAGCCTGCCTTCCTTGCCTCCACCAAACACTCCAAATTAACCCGCAAATAAAAAAATAAAATTACAGTTGCTGGGCTATTTTCGGCCCTTCGGGCCTCCTCGCAACTGGCCTCTACGACTGGTCCCGGATGAACGATGGACTGGCCCGCAGTGGCAGCCCCTAAAGGCGTCGCTTTTACTTCACCCAAACGCCTCTCCGACCGTCGGCTCCTCCAATGACGCGCCCCTGCGAGTCCATCAGGAGCATTTGCTGTCCACCGCTTTGATTCCAACTGTTCCAGAAGGTGCTCGCGAATTGATAACGGTCTTCTTGGCTGCGCAACCCCCAATTTGAAGGCATGGTAATCTTCAATAGCGTGCCCTGTGTTTCGTAGTAACGAACGACCCGTTCTTTCTCTGCAAATGTGATCGCCGCCGTAAAAAACGCATGGGGCTTCGGATTTTTGTCGAGCAGCGATTCGCCCACGCCACTGACCAGCTTCAGGTAGACCCAGCCGATGAACATCACGATGACCCCGGTGATGATCAAAACCTTCAACGCCTTGAAGGGAGTCATCTGTATTACGAAACGCTCGTACATTTCATCCCACATTCCAGCAGCTTCCCGACGTTTCGCTCGGTCTTCAACCCTTTTCTTCTGGCATGTGTGCGCTGTGCGCTGCCCTGTGCTCGGCCCCTGTGCGGTTGAATTTTATTCAAGGTTGACCCGTCTCCGGGCTGCTGTTAACTGACAGTCTGGTGAAAACTCCCTCCGATCGGTTCGCCCGTTGCCGCCCGGCTTGCATCGCCGCGTTCGGAGCGCTCGCCTTTCTCATCTTCCTGGGCGTCGCGAAGCCCATGACGTTTTTCTGGGACGACAACATCACCCAGTTCACGCCCTGGTACGAGCACAATTACCAGTCTCTGCTCCTGGGTGAAATCCCCCAAATCAACTACTACCAATACCTTGGTGACGGCTATTTGGGTAACTCGCAAAACGGCTTTTTCTACCCGCCCACGTTGCTGGCGACTGCCCTGGGTCATTTGTTTCATTCCATCTCTTTCCCCATTCAATGGCTCGTTTGGATTCACTTGATTGCCGCTGCACTCACCATGGATCGATTTGCCCGCGAATTGGGAGTTTCGCCTCGTCGCTCTCCCTTTGTCGCGTGGCTGTTTCTTGTGGAACCGATCACCAATTGCGCCCCGCAAGCGTGGGTTCACGATTCGTACGTCGCTCTATTGGTTCCGCTCTCGCTCCTTCAAGCGCTCCGGCTTGTGGACCGTCCAACACCGGCACGAATCGCACAACTGGCGTTGATCAAGGCGCTCTTTGCACTATCCGGCAATTTAAATCTCTTCGCGTTTTCCCTTTTATTCGAGGCTCTTTTTCTCCTGACCATCCGCACGCGATCTCAACTCCCGTTCCAAGCACTGGCCCTTTGGCTCTTCGGGAATTTTTTAGCCGGACTCATTGCGCTCCCCACCCTCAGTCCCACGTTTCTTCACCTCTCGGAATCGGCGGAAAGGGCGAGACCCATGTCCATCGTCCGCGTGTTGGATCTCACGCTACCGCCCGTGGTGGCCCTATGCGCACAATTCGGAAGCTTTCTCACCCGAACTTACGTGCATCAAGCAGCCTGGGTATTCCTAGCCGGATCGCCGTTCTATGGAGCACTCCTTTTCGTCTATCGATCCGAGAATGCGGCGCGACGGCTCTTCTTACTCGCGATCATCGGAATAGCCCTCTGCACGCCGGGCTTCTATCTCATCCACCTCTTGCCCGGCTACGGCTCATTTCGGTGGGGAGGAAAATTCGCCTTTCTTGCAGTCGCGCTCTATGCCCCTGCGGTGGGTCTTCTCGATCAAGCGCTGCGTCGGGACAATGCGAAAATCGCCAATTACGCCATCGCCGCCGCACTCGCGCTCAGCCTGCTGGTCTCCATATCGGGCGAAGGGCCGCCGATCTCTAAGTTCGCACCGGTTGCATTACCGCGCTATCTCCCCACCTTCCATCTCCCGCTCGAGACACTTCGGCTAGCCCGTTCACAGCCGCTACTCTCGATTACCCTGGGCGATATCTATAATCCCGATCTCCTGACCTACAACTACGCCACGTTGGCACAGGTGCCGGTGATGAATGGCTACAACGCTCTCGTTACCAAGCAGAACAAGACCGAGGCGCTCGAGGATGAGTTTATTGGAATCGAACGCCATTCCATGGATGCGCCCCTCTTCAGACAAGATATTCCGCATCTCCAGGAATGGTCCGTCGCCTACTACCTCACGGACTCGAACGCCATCGCACCGCCGCCCCTGGTCGAGCCAGAATGGACGCATGTCGGCAGGTACGGCCCTATCGACGTTTGGCAAGATCCCCACGCTCTTCCCCTCGCCTTCTTCGAAGCAGCTCCCCAGACCGCGATTCCGGTCACCATCTCAGGCAACGAGCTTCATCTTGCCATTCCGGAAGCACTACTAGCTTCTCTCGGAAACTCACCGCAAATACTCTCGCTCGGCTGGGTGCCGCTCCACGGTTTCTCCTTTGGAACCAGTGCGGGTCCAGACACAGTTCCTGCGACGTTTACCGAGGTAACTCCTGCGCCGACCGGTCGCATGAAAATCCCCATAACACTCGATTCCACACAACCTTTCTTGACCGTGCGCTACTCGGAGCCGTATCTAACCACCTGTTTGATCATCTCCGCCTCCACCCTACTTCTCTGTCTCGTCGCTTCCGTGTGCCTTCCGGTAAAGATCTTGAAGCAGCCATGAACCGCCTTATCGTCCTGCTGAAAGCGCGCTACCTTGAACTCGCCATAGCTCTCTTGTGCGCCCTTGTATGGATCGGCCTCAGCTTCATTCCGCTTATGGAAGAGATCAACTGGCTCGTTTTCGACAACCTTACCGTCGCTACCGCCGACCTTCGACCACTCGATGACTCCATTCGACTGGTCTCGATCGACGAACCTGCATTGAACTATTTCGCGGAAAAACGGAAATGGTCGTGGCCCTGGCCGCATGGTGCCTACGCCTACATGATCCTGTACCTAAAGGCCTGTGGAGCTAAGGAAATACGCTTCGATATTTTCTTTTCGACGCCTGATCCCGACGGCTCTCAAGACGATCTTCTCCGTGTCACGGCGCAAGCCGCCGGCAATGTTACCTTTGCGGCTTCTCCAAGTAGCAACGGTAAACCGGGCTTCGCGCTCTTCCAACCGACGTTTGACGATACGCTGTCAGATCGGATTGGCGTCGGCCGGTATGATAAGCAGCACCGACTGCTCGCTTGGCCCCCTCGATTCGCCGATTCAGCGTCCCGAAAGGGGGAGACAGGTTTTATTGAGTGCCAACCGATTGTTGCCCGAGGCTTCTACATGCTTCGATCTCTTCCAGAAGATGCACTCGCCAATCTCGATCCCAAGGCCTTTGCCGAGCTGGTGAGTCGCCCGCCTCAGCTTCCTCCGCAAAAACCGTCCAACTCCGACGCGGCCAATTTTAAAGACAAGATTGTTTACATCGGTAATGTGACCACTTCAGGTTTTGATCGGCACGCCTTTCCCCTGGGATCGAATGAGCCGGGCGTCATGTTCCAGCTGACCAGTCGCTCGAATGAACTGCAGAACAAGTTTTTCCGAGAGGTTCCCTCGTCCATTCAAATTTGCCTGATTTTTCTTGCTGCATTGATCTCCGGCGGGCTCGTCATCCGGTTCCCGAGCTTCTACTTGGACGGGCTCTGGACGCTCGTTCTTGCTGTGCTGGTAGGGGGCAGCACATACATCGCATTTCGAAATGAGATCTGGCTGCGTCCGGTCATGATCGAGGGCTCGCTCGCATCCGCGTTCGGGCTCGGAGCCAGCTACAACTTCATCAAAGAGGGACGCAAACGGCGCATGGTGACCGATCTCTTCGGCAAATTCGTTTCGAAGAAAATGGTTCAACGACTAGTCAATCAGCCCGGTGCAGTCACACTGGGTGGTGAGAAAGCAGAGTTGACCATTATGTTCTCGGATTTGAGCGGATTCACCACGCTCTCCGAAAAAATGTCGTCGGACCGGCTTGTCGCCATGCTCAACGATTACCTTAACGAAATGAGCCAGCTCATCGTGAATGAAGAGGGCACACTGGATAAATATATCGGCGACGCGATTCTCGCGTTTTGGGGTGCGCCCGATCACAACCCGAACCACGCATGGCAGGCGTGTCACGCAGCGATTGAATGCCAGCGGCGTCTGGCCGAATTGGCTCCTGAGTGGAACAAACAGTTTGGTGCCAATCTCTACGCGCGGATCGGTCTTAACACGGATGTCTGCACCGTCGGGCTTATCGGGTCCTCGCAGCTCTACAATTACTCGGTCATCGGTGATGCGGTGAATCTGGCAAGTCGACTGGAAGGCGCAAACAAGAGATTTTCCACGGGCATCATAATCGCCCAGAGGACGGTCGATTTGGCGCAAGGAAAGATCGAGGTCCGCCCTCTGGCTCTGCTTCAGGTGAAAGGGAAAACTCTACCTGTACCTGTGTACGAACTCCTAGCAAAAACGGGTGAACTGGATGCGACACAAAAACAAATCCAGACGCTGTCTATAGAGGGTTACGAATTTCATTTGAAACAGAAATGGGGCGAGGCGCAGGCCCGTTTTGACGACGTATTGAAACTGAACCCGAAAGATCCCGTTGCTCATTTCTACACGGAATATATTCAGGAACTAAAGGAAGAAAACCTTCCAGAAAACTGGAATGGAGTCTTGAAACTGGACGAGAAATAGGCTTATCTCCCCTTCACTTTTCCAAAAGGAGCCTGTCAACTCATGAAATTAAAAACCTATACCTACGCCTTTCTGGCATGTTTAGCCCTTATCACGATGTGGGCTGCGCAGGCCTCAATCGAAGCTGGCAGCAAGGCTTACCCCACCAAGAGCACAGCTCTGCACGCCTCGAAAGATGCGAGCTCCGAAACGATCGCGACCCTGAAGACCAACCAAGGCTACACCGTCGTTTCCGTCGATGGGAAATGGGTCCAAATCAAGTCGAGTAGTGGTACCGGGTGGGCCTATAAGGATAACCTTTCCGACACCGCCGCCTCCTCTGGCTCAGAGGACCTCGATCTCTCCGGTGGTCAATCACTTAACGGTGCCGATAATTCCGCAGCGGCTCGCGGTTTTAGCTTTGATAAGGACGCGGAATCGTATGCCGGCCAAAGCAAAGCCGTGACGGTGGCACAACTGAAATGGATGATGCGGTTTAACGCCAGCATCTCTAGCTCTGAGGTAACCGAATTCGTCAAGAATGGCCGGGAGGGATCGGCTCCGGCCGCACCGGAGGCACCTGCAATTCCGACAACAAACTCAACCGTAGTTCCGGCTACCAATAACACGCCGCTGGATCAAACGAATCAAGCCCCACCTGCAACGTCTCCCGCCCCAACAGAAACCGCTCCGACCCCAGCTGCTCCCAGCACGGACGCCACTCAAACGAACCTTGTGAAGCCCCCAGAATAAATGAAAAACTACTTCCCTCTCGCCTTTTTCGTTGCGGTTCTGATTGGCGGCGTCGCTACCGCCCAGTTTCCGAATTTTCAAAAGCTGTTTCATCCTCCGGCTGCCACGCCAGCCCCTGCGGCTCCGGCACCCGCTCCCGGTGGCTTATTGGGCCTGTTACACGGCACCATAACCGCTGCTCAAGGCGCAGGAATCGGCGTCAATAAAAAGGCTGAAGAATGGAAGATCGGATGCGGTGTTGCGGTCGATATTGTCTCGCACTTCGGCGGACTGGATGAAGACGAGGCAGCCAATCGGCGGGTGGTCCTGGTCGGGCGCTCGGTCGCTAGAAAATGTGGATACGACGTTACCTTCCGCTTCGGCATTCTCAACAGCTCTCATGTCGATGGTATGTCCGCGCCCGGCGGCTGGGTTTTCATTACACGTGGACTCTACGATCAATGTCCAGATAACGCTGAACTCGCAGCGGTTCTCGGTCATGAAATCACGCACATCGCCAAGCGACATGTTTTGAGTGAATACCATGGGCAGCAATTGAAGAACGGGCTTCTCGAAGTTGGAGCAAGCGTAACGGGACGCGAGCAACTGGCGAATTTGTTCGGCGCGTGCAGCAAGACCTTGTTCCACGGTTTAAGCTACACGGACGAGTATGAAGCAGATCAGGGTGGCCGCTCGCTTGCCTCCGAGGCTGGCTACAGTCGCGGGGCTCTCGTGGAGTTTCTCGAAAAGATGCAAGCGCACTACGGAAACTCCCAGGGACAGGTTTCGGCTGGTGCCCCCTTCCCTACGCATCCACCCTTCGCCAAGCGCATCGAGCGTCTCCACGCCGGGTAGCAGGACCTTTGCTCTATTGCGGCCAACACGATAATTCGTTACCATCGGGGTAGCGGGAGCTTGCGCTTTCGTCGCACCCCCTTTTTCAGACCTCATAGCTCAATCGGATAGAGCAACGCTCTTCTAAAGCGTAGGTTGTTGGTTCGAGTCCAACTGGGGTCGCCCTTTTTTTATGACTCCTGATGAATCGTTATCGATCGTACTCCGCTCCCTCTTCCGCCGTCGCGGGATGGCGACCGAATTCACGAAGCCCTTCGATCTCTTCCCGATCGTCCTCCAATCTCATATTCTGTCTCGAATCTCTCCGCTGCCGATAGAAACACCCATTGTCGCAACGATCTTTTCAATTCATCACTGGCTCTTGCTGACCACAAAGCGCTCTTTACAAATACTGAAAATTCTCGGGAAAAGATCGTTTTTGCCTAGGGTCTTCATTGGGAGGAAGATGAAGATATTCGCCAGTCAGAGGATCTTTATAATATGGAAAGCTACTGTAAAATACTTGACCGCGAAAGGTGATTTTCGTTTGGAAGGATGTCTCTTACCTTGAATTTGACTTTCCTTTGAACAATGCCACATCGAGCGACTCTGGTTCTATGGAAGGTAAAATAGACGCATTAACTGGACTCCGATTCCTTTCAGCTTCGTACTCCTTCAGAACGGCCTCGACTCTTTTGCCCCTATTCTGGTTTTGGCTCTCTTTTAGGACGTCACTTACCGAGAGTCGATCTTCAGAATGAGGCAGCGCCGAATAAAGCCTGTCCTTGTCCACGGTGTGAACGCTGGCCGTTTCCCTACCTCGGGAACACGCCACGTAACAAGCCTTGCTCCACAGTTGCTCCGCCGCCACAACCACATGCTCAGCCGTTTTGCCTTGGGACCTATGGGAAGTCAGCACGTAGCCGTGGGTAAGAGCATGAGATCTTTTGGGAATGGTCTTTCCCTCTTCCGTTTCAAGGGAACCATCCTTCTGGAGTGACTTCACGGTGTAAACATCCCCGTTGAACAAGCCCCGTTTCTTGTCGTTCGCCATGAGCTGAATCTTGTCGCCTTCCTGGACCTCTCCTCGGCATTCTTGTAAATCCGCTCCAGTTCAGTCTTCTGATCAGGAGTCACCCGTGCCCAACCCAGTTCTACCCGAACCGTGTTGAACTTCGTGCATGGGCACAAATCCTACTCAACAACAAAACAAACGACTGGCCTTCTCCCTTGGTGGTAAGGGAGGCGTAGGCAAAACCTTCGCAATGATCACCCTGGCGGACATGCTCACGGAAAAGGGCATCGTCTTCTCAGCATTTGATTGCGATCAAGAAAACGCGGGAATGGGCCGCGTTTTCGACTTAGAATCATCGTATTCGCGCAACTCAGATCGGGCCCCAGCTTGCGGGATTTTCCGGGGTTATTTTTGTTTTTGTTCTTCTGGTTGTTTGGGTCTTTGCTTTCGTTTTCGTAGTTTTGCATTGTCGTATGTGTTGTGTGTTTGTGTTGGATAAGAAAGCCGACGAAGACGATGTGCAGAAGAGTGGGAACCGGAATGAGGTTTCCGCGATGGATCGAGACTGGCGAAGGCCAGTTCGAATGAAATTAGACCGATACTCTAAACGCACGATGTCTCCCTTTAGGAGCCATGACGTTCTTCAGTGGGCCGCCTGCCCTCTCTGGTATCTTTGGCTTTCTTAAACCGTAGCCAAGTTTTTTAGCCCGGCAAGACTAGATTAATACGCACATATAACTGCTTGCGAGCCAACGAGATTTTCTAGTTTGTCCAACAACTCTTTCAAAACCTATCCAATCGCCTTGTCCAGAAGACCGCCATCTGGTGCCAAATGAGCGTAGTGCCTCTGGGTAGTTTGGATGTCGTCACCTAGCCACTTGGCGATATGGTAGAGAGGAGTTCCTGACGAAGCCGCAAGGCTTGCAAAGGTTCGCCTCATCGTATGGATGGTTACCCAGTCGCAATCGTGTTTAACCATGTAATCTTCGAAGGGGCGGCGAAAGTCGTATCGGTAAATATACCGATTTCGACGGACCCCTGGGGCAAGCATGTAGTCCTGCTCGGGGCTCCACTTGCTGACGGTTCCGTCGGGAACTTTGATTCCCGTCTTCCATTCCTTTAGCCATTTTGAAAAAGCCGTGCTTAAGGGGATTGTCCGCTCTTCACGATCCTTAAGATCAAACGGATCAAGTCCCTTGGCAGCGGCCTCTGTCGGGCTCAGCTTCCGGATGGTTAGAAGATTCCGACTCAGGTCAAACCAGCACGGGCGAGCTTCGCTAATCTCCGTTCGGCGGAGTCCTGAGTGAAACCCGCAGTAAAGAATGAACTTAAGATCAGGTCGAGTGCATTCCTCGATCAATTTATTCCGCAGCTCAGGCTCGCAAAACTCCTTCCGGGCAGCACTCACCAACCTGCCCATTTTGATTCTTGAGAAAGGGTTTTCTCGGATCGAGTGGCACTCCCTAAAGAGCCATTCAAAGAAAGGCCTGGTCCGAGCAATGTAGGTTTGGGCCGTTGTTTCGGACATACCGCCCTCTTTCATGGCATCGTAGTACGCTTGCGCCCGAGCGTGGGTTAACGCTGCAGGGTTGACGTTCCCGAAGTGTTTAACAAGTCGGCCCAGCATTTGTTCGGTATTGCGTTGCGTCCGCAGGGTCATGCGATTTGCTACGATTTTTGCTACGACGTACCGTTCGATCTCCGCTTCGAGCAGCCCTCCAGGGTTCATTTCCGGGGTGTCTTCGAGGTTCTTAGCCTTCTGGATCGCTTCGACGTAATCCTGGGTCTCAAGACTGACTGAGACCCTTTTGCCCTTTCTCATGCGCCCGTACCACCAAGTCCCACATTCCGAACGCCGATAGAGGCCCTTGGGTCTATCCTCAATCGTCCTTGCCGCTTTCTTTAGAGTATTCATTTGCATAAATCGTAGCAAATTGAGGCTCGAAAACGTAGCAAAGTCGTCGTAGCAAATTGAAAATCGGAAACCGCCGATTCTTGCCTTTCCCTAGGGAAAACCATTTCCGAAGGGAGTGGAGCCAAGGGGATTCGAACCCCTGACCTCCTCAATGCCATTGAGGCGCTCTACCAACTGAGCTATGACCCCGCGCTCGAAACCGAGTCAGGAAAAATAGCAAGTTCGGCTGCGGTCGTGCAATGCTTTACTTGTTATTTTCTTTGATCCAAATCTGCGCTTGTTCGAAGGCTGCGGGAATTCCGGCAGCGTTCGTTCCGCCGCCTTGCGCGAAGTCGGGCCGCCCGCCGCCCTTGCCACCGACCAGTGGCGCAACGGCTTGGATGAGTTTGCCGGCGGCGAGTTTCTTGGCGTAATCGGGTGTGGAAACCGCCGCGAGCGTGACTTTCTCGCCTTCCGTGACGGCGAGGAGAGCGACGCCTTTCCAGCGTGCTTTCATCGCATCGGCCAGGCTGGGGAGGTAGCCACTCGGTTGATCGGGGATGTGATGGGATAGAAACGGGACGTCGCCAGTTGGTGTGGCGATGGGCTTCGCGGCGGAACTTTCGATCCACAGCTTCACTTGCTCTGCCGCGGTTGATTGCCAGCCTGCTTCCTGCTTTTTGGCCTGCTCCTTGCCGAGCTGCGCCACGGATGCGCCGGCTTCACGGAATTTCGTTTCTGCGGTTTCCAGGGCATTCCATTGCTGCTTGGGGGTCGACCACAGGAAATCCGTATCCAACAGCGATTCGGGCTTCGCGACGGAGGGCAATTCAGGGAGCGCGCCGAGCTCCAGGCCGAGTTCGCTTGCGCGTTGACGCAGCGGGGTCAATTGCTCCTGAAGGCGATTCCACGCCGCCCGTGCTTCCTCGATGAGCGCCAGACCTGCAACGGCTTCGATTCGACGCACACCGGCAGAAATACCCGTTTCCGAGAGAATGCGCAGGTAGCCGGTTTCTGACGAACGGCGCAGGTGCGTGCCGCCGCAGAGCTCTTTCGAGTAATCGCCGATGGAGACAACGCGAACCACGTCACCATATTTATCGCCGAAAAGTTGAAGGATCGCGGGATCGCCCTTTACTTCAGCGTAGGGACGTTGCGCCCAGGAGACGGCATCGCCGGAGGTGATTTTCTCGTGAATGAGTTGGTGCAGTTCCGTGAGCTGCTCTGGGGTGAGGGGCGAGCTGTGGGCGAAATCGAACCGCAACCGGTCGGGCCCGACGTACGACCCGCGTTGGACCACAGAGGGGCCTAGGAGGCGTCGCAGCGCCCAGTGGAGGATATGCGTGGCGCTGTGGTGCGCTTCGATGCGCAGGCGGCGTTCTGCGTCCACATGCAGGGTCACGCGTTCGCCCTTGCTGGCCGTTACGGGCTCGGCTAACCGGTGAATCGTGACGCCAGCCACGCCTTCCGCACGAACGGTGTTGGTGACCGCGATCCGTTTCCCGCCCAGTTCCAATTCACCCATATCGCCCAGCTGACCGCCCAGCTCGGCGTAGAACGGGGTTTCAGCCGTCACCAGCGTTTTCTCGTCCGCATAAAGCACCACCGAGGCAGTTTGCAGTTCCTCAAAACCGGTGAAATGCGTCGGCCGCACCTCCGCCAAGGCCGAGCCCTGCGACACGGTGATGACCTCCGTCGTCTGGTTCTCGGCACTGAGCTCTTTCTGGCGTTTCATGAGCGTGTTGAACTCGGTTTCATCGACCGACCAGCCCTGTTCCTGAGCCATGAGCATGGTCAGATCCAGAGGAAAGCCGTAGGTATCGTAGAGCTTGAAGGCGACGTCACCGGGGAAGACTTTTGTGGAGTTGGGTGTGGAAGCCGACTGCAGTTGGTCAAAGGTCTTTCGGAACAGTTCTTCGCCACGCTGGATGGTTCGGCGGAAGTCTTGCTCTTCCCGAAGGATGGTCGATTCGATCAACTGCTGATGCGTTTTCAGTTCCGGGAAGACCTCGGCCATCTGTTCCACCAGTACAGGCACGAGTTGCGCCATGAACGGCTGTGTGCAACCGATTTGGTTCCCATAACGAATCGCACGCCGCAGAATGCGTCGTACCACGTAACCGCGCTCGGTGTTGCTGGGGCTGATGCCGTCGGCAATCGCGAAACTCACCGTGCGGATGTGGTCGGCGATTACGCGGAACGCGACATCGATTTTCTCTTGCCGCGCGAGGTTGGATCGTTGGGCGGGAAGGGTGGAAGTGTAGGTATGCCCGGTGATTTTCTCCAGCGCAGTGAAGAGCGGACGAAAGACGTCGGTCTCGTAATTCGAGATGCGGGCATTTTTGAAATCGGTGAAGTTCTTGGTGCCTTGAATGATAGACGCGACGCGCTCAAAGCCCATTCCGGTATCGACGTGACGCGCAGGCAATTCCGAGTAGACGCCGCCGGGTGCCGCGTTGAATTGAATGAACACAAGGTTCCAAATCTCGATGCAATCGGCCACACCGGTGTTGACCAGAAGCGCACCGGCGCGTTGACGGTCCAGAGAAAGCTCGATTTCGCCTGGAGTCAGGTCGATGTGGAGCTCAGAGCAGGGACCGCAGGGTCCGGTCTCGCCCATGGACCAGAAATTGTCCTTTTTATTGCCGTAAACGATGTGAATTTCGGGGTCGAGTCCGGCTTTGCGAAAAAGATCGGCCCATAGATCGTAGGCTTCTTGATCAAAGGCAGCGGGGTCGCCCGGACCCGGCTTATAGATGGTCGCGTAGATGCGGGATTTCGGGAAGCCCCAGCGTCCAGCGACGAGTTCCCAAGCCCATGCAATGGCTTCGGCCTTAAAATAATCACCGAACGACCAGTTTCCAAGCATCTCGAAAAGCGTGTGGTGATAAGTATCAAATCCCACATCGTCCAAGTCGTTGTGTTTGCCGCCTGCGCGGATGCACTTTTGCGTATCTGCAGCACGGGGCGGAGAGTACGGGCAGGGGGTTTGCCCCAGAAAAATAGGCACAAACTGATTCATGCCCGCGTTTGTGAAGAGAAGGTTCGGCGCGTCTGGCAGCAGAGGGCTGGAGGGGACGATGGTGTGTTTCTTTTCCTTGAAGAAATCGAGGAACGATTGGCGGATGGAGGAGGAGGTCATCATGGGCAATTGGAATTTGAAAATGGAATGGGTACAGGTTGGGGTCAACCTGAAAAGCGGATTTAGGATGACCTACAGGAGCGGTGTTACACCGCGTTAGCGAGACGTTCCGCGAGGCGCGGCGGGAGACCGGCACTCATGATCTTGGCCTGGGCTTTTGCCAGGTCGTAGGGGAGTCGGCGGAGCTCGATGGTATTTGCGCTGGAATCGTAGATGACGTAGGCGGCACGCCAGTCGCCATCGCGTGGCTGACCCACGCTACCCACGTTAACGAAATACTTTTTCTCAGACTGGATATCGATTTTCTTGTAAAAGAACTCGTGGACCTTTGTGTCACGTATGAACACATGCGGCACGTGCGTGTGGCCGAAGAAACAGATGTTCGTCTTCTGGTACTGGAAACTCGTTTCTGCTTCCAAGCAAGAGAAGACGTAACCCCAGCGGTTCGGTTGATCGAGAGTGGAGTGCACGACCGTGAAGGAATTTACGGGGCGCATGAGCGGGAGCGAGCGGAGGAATTCGCGCTGTTCCTTGGTGAGCTGAGAGCGGGTGTAGCGAATGGCGTTGAGCGCCATATCGTTAAAGTGTTCCACCTCACGGACTTCTGAAGCTTCTTCATCGTGGTTACCTTTCACGATGGGGCAACCCAGTGCGCGAACAATCTCCAGGCACTCCCGGGGGTTTGCATTGTAGCCGACGATGTCGCCGATGCACACGGTATGCGTGACCGCTTGAGCCTGCATGTCCTCTAGGACAGCCTCTAAGGCCTCAAGGTTACTATGTATATCGCCAAAAATTCCAAATCTCATTTGTACGTCGTCCTACCAGTTAGAAACAAATAAACGGGTATTTGATTTAGGGAAAGATTCTTTTTTCAGTAGGAACGTTTAATTTTGTTTCGAAGTAGCGAATCTTGGACTTGATTTTGTCACCCCAGTGCTGCGTTTCGGTTAGTTGCTTGGGTGTAAGTTTATGGTAAAGGTAACTCCATGCCAAGTACGCTTCTTGGTTAAATCCACCTTTCTCTAGCATGTAGGCTGAAAAACGCTCTAGAAAGACCGGTGCGTCGGGGCACTCTGCGGCGCGGAAATAGCAGTAAGCAGAGGCTTTTTCATCATGCAACCGCTCGTCGTAAAGAATGGCCAGTCGCTCCCATAAATTGTAGCTGTAGGGGAGATGGTCCAGCCCACGAATAAAAACCTGCCGACCCTCTTCCACGTAAAATCGGTACGAACGCATCCGGCGATAGGGGCTTGGCTCCAGCGGATTGCGCAATTCCTCGCAAGCCGCATCGGAGCCGAGGTGCGCGCCGCCTTCGACCCAAAAGGTTTCGCAGCGCGGTTGTAGGAAGGTGACGATGAGGATGTTGCCCCGCATCCGGATCCAATTTTCGTTCTCCCAATCGATCGTCGCCCAGAGCCACAAATAATCTGCCGCCACCGCCCGCATCCCGCCAAGAACGGCAATCGTGAGCTGTTGGCCGAGTTGATCCCTGAGACTGGGCGTCAATTGAAGTTCGCCGTACTGGATTTTGTGCTGCTCCTCTGCAATGCTCAGTTCCCAATTTACCTTTATGTAGCCCCAACCTGCGAAGATGAACGCCAGGGCCAGGGCACGCGCGAGGCGCATTTTTAAGGGAGCTCTAACGACGGAAAACACCCTCGTACTTTGGGCCGATTTGCAGAGGGAAGCGAGTCAAAACGCCACGATTCCTTGTGTTCAGAAAGTTTTGCGATTGCCGAGACGAGCGCAGCTTTGTATTCTCGCCGTTTCCGGTGAGCTACCGGCTGAATTGGAGGGGTCGCATAGCGGTCTAGTGCGGTCGCCTGGAAAGCGGCTGTGGTTAATAGCCACCGAGGGTTCGAATCCCTCTCCCTCCGCCCTTGTCGGAATTAAATGTCAATAACCCCTAACTGGAGTACGTTAAGACAACTCAATTACCGAATGGTTGTTAACGACCTCGTGCAAGATGCTGAGCTGATCGATCCAGATCCGTTCATGCGTCTGTATCAACTAACTGACGACTGCTACATTTCTGTAAGCATCGATTGGGAGGGTTCTGACTCGCTTTTTGCATGCTATTTTTATTGGGCATCTTCTAGGTCGTTTCTACTGCGATTCCATCGAAATGAAAAGTTGCCCAGCCAAACTGGTCATGCCAAACCTCCTACCGAACTGTTGATCGATGGATCCAGATCGACGCTTTCAGAGGTAAAGGGTGCTTTAGTGGAAACTAAAATACGTATAATTAGTTTCCCTGAGCAGGATGCCATCACCTGTCACTACGAAAATCTGACATATATTTTCAGACAAACGAAGTATGACGAGTATCTGGGGCAATCAGAATTGAACCAGGATACTTTAGCCGTAAAGGGATGCTTTTTGGATAAAGTAGACTTTCAAATTATCATCCGCACTAAGAAAGATATTACGCCCTTAGAATCATCTTGTAAATTCGACTCCACCAGCTATCCGATTCGTGTTTGCTAGCCATACGACATAAACGAAAACCAACGTTAGTGCTGCCATGGGAATGGGATGCATGAGGAAGCGACATTCGGAAAGAAACGGTCTGAACCTCTTTACAGTCACTCCACGAACCACCACGGACAACATACTCACGGCTTTCGTTAGTAGGTTCTGTGGACTCTTTAGTAGGCGTGCTCGAATAGGATTGAGCGTCGTACCAATCACTGCTCCATTCCCACACACCGCCCGACATCGCATAGAGTCCGTAGCCATTGGGTGGAAAATGTCGCATGGGCCGAATCGAAAACTCGTTAAATCGGGCGAAATCGCAGTTTTCCGGAGTTGGCGGTTCAGCACCCCACGGGAAAGGTTGGTTGATCAAGCCACCCCGAGCGGCCTTCTCCCATTGCGCTTCCGTGGGTAGGCAGAACTGGACTTGCGGAGCGTTCATCGCCTTGCACATGAGAGCGATGCTGTCTCTGCGGACGGCGATCATCGGCTTTTGGTCATACGTCCAAGGTTCCGCAGGATTCTGCCTGGTAATTTCACCAAATAATTCTTTGGATGTTACCGTTGCACCAAAGCGTTGTCGCAGCACTTCGGGGCTGTGCGCATGCCAATCCTTTTGGGCCCGCAGCGTACCTGTTTCGCAGTATTGCAGCCGAATGAGATTGCCCCCTCGCGCCCAACGAACCGGGTCTTCCATCTTTTCCCAATTTTTAAAATCGAAGTCTTCCGGCAGTCCATCTGGCGGAGGTTTCCATTTCAATACCGAACAAAACGAGGCCCAGCTGATCGGGGTTTCAGAGAGCCAGTAATGACCCAATTCAACCGGATGGACGGGGCTTTCGTCGGGTTCGCCCGCAGCGGAACCCATGAGAAACGAGCCAGCGGGGATGTATCGGAACCGGATCCCGTGTTCCTCCAGGGAAAGGCTGTCCAAAAGCTTGGCGCGGGACGACCGGATTTCCTCGTTTTTCGAATCTAACCCGAAGGCTCGGTCGTAGGCGGTCGCAGCCGTATGCAAATCGCCCTTTAGTTCGAGCTTCTTGCCCAGCGAGAAGAACTCCTGGGCACTGCCTTCAGGTCCGACAGACTTTAGGAGCCATTTATAGTCGGTGGGCATAAGTGTATCCGCTAGGAAGGATTCGCAGAATTGACTTCGACGATGGATAATGGATTAAACACCATGTCATTTCGATCCATGGTCAGTTTTTCTTGATGAATGAGTTCTTGAATCCAAGGGTCTGGCGCATCGATTGATCCGTTAAACGCCAGTGCTCGAGCCCGGCAACCACCGGCAAAAGTCGCATCGTGGCCGTGCTTGCTGGAGGGTTCGTCCACTGAGAGATTCCTGATCGTGTTAAACATCTGACTGTGATGCCAGATATCGCTAAACGACCTATTGCGAATATTAGCGGCAACAAAATCGGAGCCCAGAAAGCTGCAAGGATTGACATCACCTCCCACGGAAATGGAACAAACTAAATTACCTGCACCGCAACCATAATTCTGATAAATAACGGATTGAGTTGCTTGCCTAGCTAACGGGCTAAAAGGATCGATATTGCATAGATCGAAGCTTGAATCTTCTTGTAACCCCACAAGCTGATTCAGAGCCTCATTGTATTCTTGGAAAGTGGGCATGAGTTCGAGATGATTCTTGGCTTCTCCTACGGGGTAGAGAGGTCGAAAAACAGCCGTATGCGCACCCACTCGATAAGCCAGATCCGCGCATTGTTGGATCTCGTGGACGTTACTTTTCATAATAGTAAATGCTAGGGTAAACCGAGCGTGCCGACCCAGCACTGCCAGTTTTTCCTGGACCTTCTGAAACGTTCCCGAGCCTCTGACGCGATCATTCGTTTCCGCCGTGGCTCCTTCCAGGCTCACATTCAGCCAAACCAATTCGCGCTTGCCAAACTCTCGAGCGATTTCTTCGGTGATCAGCAGACCGTTCGTGGTGATGCAGGGGCAGAGGCCATGATGCACCGCGAGGTCGATTACTTCGAAGATATCCTTTCTCAAGAGAGGTTCCCCACCCGTTAGACCGAGG
>CAVURW010000275.1:0-9489 GCA_963743595.1 uncultured Verrucomicrobiae bacterium | reverse complement strand
CACGATGTTACTCAGTGAAAAGTTTGGGCCGTGGTTGTTTTTGGGCGAGGTGATCACGACGCTCGATTTGGAGCCGGATAAACCGGGAGCCGATCGCTGCGGCAAGTGCACGCGGTGTCTGGTGGCCTGTCCTACGGAGGCGATCACCGCGCCGTATCAGCTCGACGCGCGGCGCTGCATTGCCTATCTGACGATCGAGCTGAAGGGCTCGATTCCCCTGGAGTTCCGGCGAATGATCGGTGACCGGATTTATGGCTGTGACGAGTGCCTGGAGGTGTGTCCGTGGAATCGATTTGCCCAGCAGACTCGCGAGGTGAAGTTCGCGCGAGTGGCCGGCGTTGAAATGGGGTTGCACGAGCTTCTGAGCCTGACCAATGAGGCGTTCAAGCAGGCTTTCCGGGGAAGTCCCATTTTACGAGTGAAGCGGCGCGGGCTGCTGCGCAACGTGTGCGTGGCTCTCGGAAATATCGGCACGGCGGAGGATGTACCAATCTTGAAACGCGCCTTGGAGGATAAGGAGGAGTTGATTCGTGAACATGCGGCGTGGGCGATCTCAGAAATTGAAGGAAGAGTGTTGCAGCCGTAACTAAATGCGTTTATAGAAGCGCGGTCAGTTCAGCGATTTACAGAAAACTGTTAATAACTGAAAAGTTTAATGCTATGGATTATTTCAGAGAACAAGAGATCATACGGCAAGAAGTCGAACGTCGCCAGACGATGCGAATGCTCACGAATTTGGGCGTAAGATTAATCTTTTTTATTGGATATTTTGTTTATCTCATTTGGAAAGAGATTGTCTGCTCTGCTGTTCTTTTGGTGATTAACCTGATCGTCATGTCGGCATGTGTGTACTTATGTGTTAAGGCGCACTGGTCCATTGTAGTTCCCGCTCTTTTAATGCCGCTGGGATATCTCATTTCATTCGGACTTTTGTGTTTAGCTTCCCGATGGTTGGGAGTGATCAGTGCAGCGGTAACAGGGGTGTTACTTCTACCGATTGTGATCGTGGCTCAATTGGGGACCGTATATTCGGTCGATCAGGAGGTCGTTCGGAACATTAATGGGAAATTGCGTGTTGCCGATGTAACAGGACCTACGGATAACCGGTTCCTCTCGTGGGATTTAGCTCAAACGGTGTTCGTTCCCGAAATTTATTTACTGGATGATCCGCTCCACCGCCTAAAAGAGGCTTGGCAGCACGAACTCTCCTTGCCGGAGCTTCATAAGGGTGACCACTCCGATCCCCGCTACCAGTCGCAATGGTTGAAAGTCTATTTACAGAAGAACGTTCCGAAGTTAGGTCTTCGTGATTACGATAAGGTCGACTGGACTAAGACTTTGCCCGACCCAAATGCGGTGTTAGACATACCGATACCACTTTCGGATCGTATTCAAAAAGATGTTTGGCCAAATGGAAATCTGGTGTTGGATCGATTGGAATTTCAGGAATACGGATATGACGATATGCTTGGTTTCTATCAATTTCTACTGTTTGCAGGTCTCTATTTTATGCCTGGGATTTATGCGTACCGATACAATGTCCCCAAAAAACTGACGATTCTGATCTGTAACGCCTTTCTTGGAATTACAATCATCGGTTGGTTTATTCTGTTTGCCATGGCACTGAAGGGCAGGCCGAACTTGCTGCTGCAAAAGCTCGATTAAGCTATGCGTGTCTTGATTGTGAACGCGAGCTTGGGTGGCGAGGAAGGAAACACCGAGCCGATGCTGGTGCGTATCCGCGCTGAATTAGAAAAGCGTGGGGCGACGACAATGGTGCGCGTTCTTACGGCGGAGAACGGTGACGAAGTGCTCACGAGGGTCGGCGAAGCGAATGGGTTGGTTTTTGGCACCGGCACGTACTGGGATAGCTGGAGCAGCGCGCTGCAGATTTTCTTGGAGAGGGCGACCGTGACCGAAGGCACTCCGATTTGGCTGGGCAAACCGGTTGGCGTCGTGGTGACGATGCATGGGGTTGGCGGTAAGGCGGTATTGAGTCGGTTGCAGGGCGTGTTGAACACATTCGGCTGCCTGATTCCGCCGATGAGCGGGCTGGTCTATTCCCGGGTGAACCACGAGGTGCTTAAGCGGTCCGGAAGTGCGGGTGAATCGGATTTGTGGCGGCCAGCTGACTTGGCGGTGATCGCCGAAAACCTGGTCGTCGCGCTCCGGATGCGAAAGGCAGCGTCCAAAGAGAACTGGACGAGCTGGGACGTTGACGGGAAGGATTTTGAGGCGAAGTGGAACGGTTAAGTGGCCGGATTGCCCGCTGAGACCCGAATCGAAATTGGGCGAAGTTTTGAATCTTTTCTAGCGTGCTTTGCTGCACTTTTTCTACTGGCATGATTCCATCGAAGCTAAGACTCCACTTCTTTGCCACGATTTCAGCCTTTGCGCTAAATAACACGTCGCGAAGATCTTCAAGGTAATTGACAGCAAGGCGTTCGCTGATCTTACCTGCTCCCGCAGATTCAATTCACGGGCACAGAGCTTCATGATTTGGACGTGCTTTACGTCCTGTCGGCTCGCCTGATCAAGGTCCGCCGAGTTTGCGAGCCGGGACGAGTAGGTCTACGCCCAAACATTCACAGCATGGCCGCCGACAATCATCGGCAATCTCAACCGCGTCCGCAAAAGTAGTTGCCGGAACCTGTTCAGGCATGAGCCCGTTCAAAGCGCTCAGAGAGTTCTGTCCAATCGATAACGACCTTGGCATCCATAGGAAAGAGCGAGTTTTCCATCTGGATGTCCCAGGCAGTTTTTTGGCCGGAGCGAATAAGTTCCTCCGTTAGAAGGCGCTCTTCAGCGTGCTCACGTTCATTCTCTTCCCAGGATTGGCTCTGATTTGGAGGCATATCGACACCAGCGGTCAGCAGTCTAGTCTAAGATAGAGTTACGGACAAGCCACAGCCTCAACAGGGATGATTCCCGTTGGAAGTTAAACCGTCATGGCGTTGATTTTGGACCAGATCTCCATCATTTCCCTGCAGGGGGAATCGACGAAATAGATGCTCGTTTCGTACACGCCGTTTCGGTTGGGGTGGGGCGTGCACGAGACCACCGTGCCGACGCAGACGCGTCGTGTAGCGCCCCGCTCCACCGCGAATTCGAGTTCCGTGCCCTGTTCAAAGTACCATTTGGTATCGAGGATGACACCTTTGCTTTGCCAGTGGACTCGGTCTCTGTCGAGTGTCACGTGGTCAGTGAAGCAGACCGTAACTGAATCCATGGGGCGGTTCATATGAGTGTCCGGCGGATCTTGTTAAAAGAGAAACACTTAACTCCACCGAAACGTAGCACAGGGTTGGTAGGTTGTCTTGGGGAAATCTTGAGAATGCGTCATGGAGGCGCAATAGTTGCAATGCCGAGTACTTGTGAATCGTTTAGGACATAAAGCTACGATCGCATCAATGTTCCCACCCACCATACCCAAGCCATGCTGGCGAACCCAGAAATGTTGATGCCGACGCCGAAAAGCCAAATTTCGACAGGCGTGTAGAACGGACGTCCGCCAAACAGCACGAGCATATCCAGTAACAACCAGAGGCAGCCCAACAACAGAAATCCGCCGAGGATCCAGTCATGGAAATGAAATCCCAGCAGGAGCCCCTCGATAAAAACTAGGGTGGTGATCGCGATTTTGCTAGGTAAAACACCGATGACGCGAGCTGTGGTCCACCGCCCCACGGCAGCGTCCGGTTGCACATCCATCACCTCGCCCATGAGGTGGGAATGCGAGCAAAAGAGCACCAGATAAACGACAGCGATCCAGGGCACTTGTGGGGTTGAATTCAGCCACACGCTCATCGGCAGAATGAGGAGGTAACCGGCCTGGTTTAAGAGCTCCAGAGGCGGTCTGCCGCGCCATCCATTTTTAGGCAAATTATAGAGGTAATTCACGGCACAAATGGCGGTGAGTAAGAGTGCCATTTTCCATCCGAACGTCCAAATGAACACCACGGCAAACGGGATTTGAGCGAGAATCATCGCCGCAGGTAAAAGCGCCAATTCCTCTCGTGAGCCACGCGCTCCGAAAAGGAACGTATCCTTGCGCGGATTGACGCGATCACCCGGCACATCCACCAAGTCATTCCAGCCATAAACGAGCAGATTCAGCGGAAAAGTAACATAAGCCATTCCCACCCAGAACCAGGTGGAATTCCACACGGGCAGGTGGGACGTGGGCAAGACGTAGAGCCAAATCGTCTGGAACCACAGACCAGGCCGAGACGCCTTCAAAAGGAACAGAAGACGTCTCATCCGCCCGAGATTATACCTTCACAGAAGCCGATTCGTCGGTGTGCTCTGGCGGCATCGTGAGGCCAGCGCTGGGCGCGGGCGCATCCGACTTCGCGGCAACGGCTTTTTCCGCTTTCTCCGGGCTGGGTGTCGGCGTGGCTTCACCGCTTGCAGGGGCCGTGGTGGGAATGGCGGCCCCTTCCGTTTTGACCTGAGCGACTTCGGAACCCGTTTCGGCGGCGATGTTCTCGGCTTGCTTGGCGTCGAGATCCTGGAAGTTGTATCGACCGCCCTGAACCGCAGTTAAGTCTTTGGCGATGTAGAGGGTGTCATGTTCATCGTGTTTGATGAAGACTTCGCCCTTACGCAAATTCAGTTTAATCTCTTCGGGCTCTTTTTCGCCGAACATCACCGTGCGCCAAGTGCTCAAGTGATGCGGTTTAAAGTGCGAGTCGCTGTCGCCAATTCCGGTAAGACCGAGCTCTTCCACCTTCTCAGCCACTTTCGGAAACACGAAATTGCTATTGGCGATCTCCCAGCCGTCATGGAAGAAGCGGGAGCGATCGATTTGTTTAAACTGATTGCGCGTGTGGAATTCCCAATTCCGGGGAGCGCCTTCGCGGAGATTCCAAAAATAGTCCGGGTGCGCAACAACAGTGACGCCACCTTGCGAATGGACCTGATCCGCGATTTTCTCGAGGCTTTGAGAGGGATCGATCGGCCCCTTCAGATCAATGCACAGCAGGTGAGTCGCTTGATTCGGGATGAGACTGTCTTTATTGACTTCCACGCCAGCCATCAGGATCATTCCATATTTTTCCTTGGCGTAGATCTTCATCTCTTCGATTTCGGCCAGGTACGCGGGTAACTTTTCCGGGGTCAAAACGAGGCCGGTGCTCGCCACGATTTTCCCGGCCACGCAATTCGGATTCACGAGGTGATCCGTAATGCACACCACATCGAAACCCTTTTGCCCGTAGAAATCGACCTGCTCTTTGATGGAGCGCAAACC
Organism: uncultured Verrucomicrobiae bacterium; assembly: GCA_963743595.1. Classification (GTDB taxonomy): domain Bacteria; phylum Verrucomicrobiota; class Verrucomicrobiia; order Methylacidiphilales; family UBA1321; genus CAVURW01. Next base: position 4,238 of record CAVURW010000275.1, on the reverse strand, counting down.
GTCGGACCAAGTTGAGTGATTATGGAAATCGCACAGAAGCATCGCTTCATTATCGGGATTGGCCCGTTCCTTGCCGACCGTCTCGGTCTCGCCTTGAGCATCGGGCTTGCCCATAACCTGAAGGTGTCCACGTTCGGTTTCCGCGTTTACCGGGGAGAACTTCGCGCAACGTTCTGCGAAAGAAGGGCCGAGATCGACTGAGTCGAGGAGCTTGGACATTTCCTCGGGATCGGCATTTTCCAGAGCTTCGCGGCGCCTGGAGCGGCTTGTGAGAAGATGGCGTGATTTATCGAGATCGTGAATCTGATCAAAAAGCTGGTCGTACGGGAGGGAGAAGGTCACCACTTCACTCTTAGGAGTGACGTAGGCAAATTCGACTGGTTTCTCGGTATGCTTTTGGTCGGGGGCGTCGGTCCAGGTATCGCGGGAATCGAGAATTCCCTGCTTCAAGAGTTCGCGGTTGAGAACGCGTTGATCTTCCTGGGAGAGGTAGCTCTCGCTTACCGTCTGCTCGGGAAGAATCGAGGCGGCAAATTCGGTGCCTTCGCGAACAAATACGGCGGCGACTTTACCGCTGGGAAGATTTTCAACGAAACAGGAGGTGGCTTGATTGGGGTCGCCGTTGGCAAGAAATTCAGCTAGGGGCATATAAGAAGAGGAAAAAGTGTGTTTAGAGCTTAAGCGACTTTCGGTCTCATTTGCATGGACCAGTCGTCATGGGTTTGCCTCAGGGAGCGAATGTAGGAATTGACGAAGGGAAGTCCCAAGCCTTCTCCAGAGATCGGCTCAGGGGTATTTCCCAGAACGATCAAGAGGCGATTCGTGGTGAAGTATTCGTAATTGCGCCAGAGCGCCAGGATTGAAAGGCCCTCTGTCTGCGCGGAGTCCATGGAGACCATGGAATAAGTGTCTGAGAAGTAATTTTGCAGATTATCTAATTCAACCGGTGTGGGCAAAAGCAGGGGCAAACCCTTCACTTGGGGCAGATTTTCGGTGAGCCATTGGGTTTCCCAAACGGTAGCGAAGTAGAGGTAGAGGCCGGGCTTTGTGGGGATTTGTTCCCACCAAATTGCGAAGACTTGGTCAGCGAAAGCTTCAGGAATAAAGAAGATGTGAGAGATGAGGGCAGACACGCCGGGAGGTTCGCATGCGGCTTGTTAATGTACAAGGGGAATCGCTCGATTTCTGCTCGGCACCAAGGAAGAATTTTTAAAGCCGGGTTAATTCGAACGGGCGGAAATATTTTCCTGCTTTTCGCGTTGACCGAACCTAATTTGCTCCTACGATGACACTCCGCTACTGGCGAGCTGGCAGCATGCTGGAGTCGCAGTCAGATCCACTCATAACGAAAGAATCAATCATATGACAAAAATAGGTATCAACGGTTTCGGACGAATTGGGCGCTTGGTTTTCCGCGCCATTGCAGAGCAAGGTTTGCTGGGAAGCTCCATCGAAGTAGTCGCGGTGAACGATTTAGTTCCTGCCGACAATTTGGCCTATCTCTTGAAGTATGATTCTACCCAGGGCAAGTTCAGCGGAACGGTAACGAGCGAGAAGTCTGATCCCGCACTGGCTGAGGATGACGTTTTGGTGGTGAATGGCTATAAGATCAAGTGTTTGGCGGTCAAGGAAGGCCCAACGGCGCTGCCTTGGGGCGCACTGGGAGTCGATTACGTCATCGAATCGACTGGTCTGTTCACGGAAGCGGATAAGGCGAAGGGTCACATCACGGCTGGTGCCAAACACGTGATCATCTCCGCTCCGGCCAAGGGCGAAGACATCACCGTTGTGGTGGGTGTTAACCATGAAAAGCTTGATCCCGCGATCCATAAGATCATTTCAAACGCGAGCTGCACGACAAACTGTCTGGCTCCGGTTGTGCATGTGTTGCTCAAAGAAGGTTTCGGCGTGGATGAAGGTCTGATGACCACGATTCACAGCTACACGGCGACACAGAAGACAGTGGATGGACCCTCCAAGAAAGACTGGAAAGGTGGCCGTTCCGCAGCGATCAACATCATTCCTTCAACGACGGGTGCGGCCAAAGCGGTCGGCCTCGTTTTGCCCGAAATTAAGGGCAAGCTCACGGGTATGTCCTTCCGCGTGCCGACTCCTACTGTTTCAGTGGTTGACTTGACGGTGAAAACGACCAAGGAAACGAGCTACAAGGAAATCTGTGCAGCGATGAAGAACGCGAGCGAGACCTACCTGAAGGGCATCCTGGCATACACGACAGACGAAGTGACCTCCACGGACTTCATTCATGACACGCACTCGAGCATCTTTGATGCAGGTAGCGGTATTGAATTGAACAGCAAGTTCTTCAAGCTGGTGAGCTGGTACGATAACGAGTGGGGTTACTCCAACCGCTGCGTGGATCTGTTAAAGTATCTAATCAGCAAGCAATAACGGGTAACTACCCGTCTTCATTTCAACCAGGAGAACTGACTTATGGCTAAGGTAACGATTCGTGATGTAGAACTGACAGGGAAGCGGGTTTTGGCCCGTGTGGATTACAACGTGCCGATGGAAGAGCACAATGGCGTCCAAGAGATCACCAACGACACGCGGATTCGCGAGACGTTACCAACGCTGAAGTACTTGATCGAAAAGGGCGCGCGGATCATTCTCTGCGCCCACCTGGGCCGTCCTAAGGGCAAGCGCGATCCAAAACAGAGCCTCGCGCTCGTTGCAGTGCGCTTGGCTGAATTGCTCGGTTCCCCGGTGAAATTTGTATCGGAGTGCGTGGGTGAAGTCGCCGAAAAAGCCGCTGCCGAACTGGGTAATGGCGAGGTGGCGCTGCTGGAAAATCTACGCTATCACAATGAAGAAGAAGCCAATGACGACGCTTTCAGCGCGCAATTGGCCAAACTGGCGGATGTGTACGTAAACGACGCGTTTGGTGCGGCTCACCGAGCTCACGCCTCCACGAGCGGTGTTACGAAGCATGTGGCGGTTCGTGCCATCGGTTTTCTGATGGAAGTGGAGCTCAAGTACCTCGGTGAAGAACTGGAAAACCCGAAACGTCCGTTTGTCGTGATTTTGGGTGGTGCCAAGGTCTCGGATAAGATCAAGGTGATTGATCGGTTGCTCGATAAGGCCACTACGATTTTGATCGGTGGCGCGATGGCTTACACCTTCGCCTTGGCTCAGGGACGTAAGGTCGGTAAATCGCTCTGTGAACCGGACAAGGTCAACATCGCCGTTGAAGCGCTTAAGAAGGCCAAGGAAAAGGGCGTGAAGTTCTTGCTGCCGGTCGACACCTACGTGGTGGAACATTACGATTTCAAGGCGCAGACAGTCACTCCCGGCGGTTATTATTTGAAGCCCGGCGAAGACATTCCTGAGGGTTGGGAAGGTGTCGATATCGGACCGGAGACGGCCAAGATGTACGCCGATGAGATCGCAACGGCCAAGACGGTGATCTGGAATGGACCGATGGGTGTTTTTGAAGTGGATGAGTGCGCCAAGGGCACGTTCAAGGTTGCCGAAGCCATTGCCGCGAACCAAGATGCCACGACGATCATCGGCGGCGGTGATTCCGTGGAAGCGGTTCATCGGGCTGGAGTAACGGATAAGGTTTCGTTTATCTCTACGGGCGGTGGCGCTTCGTTGGAGTTTTTAGAAGGCAAAGTACTACCGGGTGTGGCCTCCATTCCTGATAAGGAATAATTAAGAAGCTCGATTATGAATCACCGCAAAAAATTGGTCGCTGGAAATTGGAAGATGAACAAGACCTCGTCCGAAGGGCGGGCGCTTGTCGACGATTTAATTAAGGAGCTGGGTAAATTCGACGGCGCGGATGTGGTAATCTGCCCTCCGTTTACCGCTCTGGCCGCCGTTACAGACCTCGTCAACGCGGGCTTTGTGATTCGACTTGGCGCTCAGAATTTCCATGAAGCGGCAAGTGGTGCTTATACCGGCGAAATTTCGGCACTGATGTTGCGGGATCTGTTTGTTCGCTACGTGATCGTCGGTCACTCGGAACGTCGTCAATATTTCGGCGAGACCAACGAGCTGATCAACAAGAAGGCGAAGGTGGCCTTGCAGTCGGAGCTAAAACCGATCGTCTGCGTGGGTGAGACTCTCCAAGAGCGCGAGGCGGGTCAGTGGAACGCCGTGCTGGAGACGCAGGTGAAGGCGTGTCTGGCGGGAATGACCGACGACCAATTCTCAGAACTGGTGGTGGCTTACGAGCCCGTTTGGGCAATCGGTACTGGGAAGACGGGCAGACCAGG
>CAVURW010000274.1:0-23424 GCA_963743595.1 uncultured Verrucomicrobiae bacterium | reverse complement strand
TAACCCAGATGGACATCAGCCACTCGTCTATTTTCTGTAGCGAAGGCTTTATGATCAAATCGGGTTTCTTATCGAGCCAGACTGCCATTCGATCGGTGTAACGACTGTAGTCTTCCGGCTCCCGGTATTCCGGCATTTTCGCTCGAACATCGAACTCCGCGGAAAAGTAGTACTGCCCGTCGGTTGAAACTCCCTGATAAACGTAATTAAGATCCGGTCCGACTGGGGTAATGCCGTTACTTAAAAACGAGAGATACGCAATTCCAGTCATTCGAGAGTCTTTCAAAAAATGGATCCGGTCTTGAAAATAGTGAGCGCAGTCGGAGGCTGGATAATCCGGCAAGTAGTTTGGCTCATCGGGTCCGGGGACCAAAGGAAGGTCGGCTGGGCGTTGTTGAAGAAGCTTCTTCAACTTGGCCAGTTGCGGCAAAATTGTATCGGGAGGCCCTGGAGATATCGTAAACGTCTACATAGCCAAGTTCTTGACTCTCTTTGCCTTTAGCGACTTGCAATAGACTGATCCGAGTATGCGGGGGTTGGTCATTTATCAAGTATGGAATGGCGTCAGGAGGGACGTCCGAAGTCCGCGTCCCAGGCGAATAAGCCAAGCACACCGATACGTTCTCAAAAGGTGGCGGACTCCACCTGACGACTGGACACTGTGCGGGCCGAACCTTCACAAAAGCGTCTTGCCCATATACATGTCCTACGAGCAAAAATGCAGCGGCTAACACTATGACCGTGTAATTCATGAAAGATTGACGAGTCGGTTAGCACTGTCTGCCCACTCACCCCTGCACCAACGGAAACTTCTCATTGGCAACCTTAACTTCACCGCCCTCAAAAATCACCGTGTACTCGACGCCTTTGGCGATATCGAAAAACCGATCCGCCAGCATGTACTCGCGCGGCTCAGAACGCGAAGCCAGCATTTTATCGATCTCGCTCTTGGGACCGAGATCTTGCTTCGTTAGGTAGTCGAAAGCCCACGCTTTATCGCCCACTTTCAGTGGATCGTTACAGGCGTCGCAAATGCAATTCGCCTTCAGCGTGCCGTGCGCACAGAAAACCGTCTCCGTGCTCGGCTTACGCGAATTCGCGTCCAGTTCCGTCGCTTTCCGTTGCTCTCCACATTCCTCGCAAACGATTTTTGCCATAACCCGACTTACGCCAGCGGACATCTCCTGACAATCCTTTTCGGTTTAACCGTCGAGCCGCAATTTACTGGCTTATCTCGCTCAATTTGGTCCACTGATGCCCGCAATGACCCCGCAACTCTACGACATCATTGGCGATATCCACGGCTATGTCGCACCCCTGAAGACCCTGCTTCGCCAGCTGGGTTACGAGCCGAAGGACAATTCGTTTGCGCATCCGGAGGGTCGAAAAATTGTATTCCTAGGCGACTTCATTGATCGCGGTCCGGCCGTTCGCGAGGTGCTGCAAATCGTCCACGCCCTGGTCACTTCCGGCAATGCATTTGCCGTCATGGGCAACCACGAATTCAACGCAATCGCCTACCACTCACCCGATGGGCATGGCGGGCATCTACGTCCGCACAACGACAAGAATAATCACCAGCACGAAGCGACGATTCGCCAACTCGTGCAACCCCATTACGACGAATGGCTCCACTATATCGAGTGGTTTCGCACGCAGCCCATTTGCCTCGATTTGGGCGGAATTCGCGCCGTCCACGCGGCTTGGGACGCCAATGCCTTCGCGCTCACGAAAACGATTCCCAGGCTGGATGACCACACCGTCCGTCAGATGGTCGATCGCCAATCTCCGCTCTCCTGTGTGAAGGAATTGCTTCTGAACGGCCTGGAAATTTCGCTGCCGCCGGGCCACTACTTTGAAGATAAAGAACATGTAAAACGCGCTCACATCCGCACCCGTTGGTGGATGGATTTCCGCGGCAAAACGTTCCGTGACGCCGTGTTTCCCAGCTCCTCTGAAGTGCCGGAACTCCCCATCCCTGACAGTTGCATTCCTGCCGAGCACCACGCTTATGGTGAATCGGAGCCGCCGGTTTTTGTCGGCCATTATTGGTTGAAACCCACCGAGCCAATCGCACCACAAACCCCGAATGTCGCGGTGCTCGATTTCAGCGTTGCGAAAAACGGATTCCTCACCGCTTACCGATGGAATGGCGAGCAAACGCTTCTCTCGAGCAATTTCGTCACCGTTCCGTCCAGCGAGTAAAAGCTCTTTGATTCAATGGCTCGCCCCTTTCATTCCATTCCCGGCCCAAGCGAACCGATGCTCATCGGTAGCGTCTATCGACGATTCAAAAACCCGCTCGGCTTCTTTGAAGAACTGAGCAATGAATTCGGTCCAATGGCGAAGTTTAGCCTCTTCACGGAGAGTTTCGTCCTGGTCTCGGACCCGGCGATGATCGAGGAGGTCTTAATCGAAAAGCATGCCTCGTTTCACAAGGGTCGCGCATTAGAGAAAGCCCGCGTTTTTCTCGGGAATAGCGTGCTGGTTACAGAGGAAAATGAGCATCGTCGCCAGCGGAAAATGCTTCAGCCCGCGTTTCATCGGGAACGCATCGCGCGGTACGCCTTGAGCATGGCCACGATTGCGGAAAACTGGGCTCTGCAACGGAAGGCTGGTGAAGAGCTGGATCTCGCGGTGCACATGAACCGGCTGACTCTGGAGGTGGTCGCCGCCACGCTCTTCGGCTCCACCGTGAAAGATGAGGCGCGGCAAATCGCCGACGCGCTTGGCATCATCGTTGAGAATTTTACGCGACTGCTCATGCCCTTCGCCCAGTTCATTCGCCTGCTGCCCACCAGCAAAAATCGGCGCATCAAAGAGGCTGAGCGCCACATGAATCAAGCCATCTACAAAATCATCCGGGAACGACGCGATGCCAAGTCGGATCGAGGCGATCTCCTTTCCATGCTCCTCGCCGCGGAGGACGCTGAGACGGGCCAACGCCTCACCGATCTGGAAGTGCGCGACCAATCGATGACCCTGTTTTTAGCAGGCCACGAGACCACCGCAAATGCGCTTAACTGGACATGGCATCTGCTTTCTCAAGATTCATCCGACGACATTCGCCGCAAGCTCGTAGCTGAGGTGCGCGAGGTCGTTGGAAACGATCGCATTCCAGGACTGGACGACGTGGGCAAACTCGTTTACACCCGCGCCGTATTGACCGAGGCCATGCGCATTTATCCACCCGTCTGGGCCTTGGGGCGACGCGCCGTTAAACCCGTGACGATCGGTGACACGGAAATTCGTGTCGGCACGATCTTGATTCTCAGCCAAATCGTGACCCATCGCAGCCCCCGTTACTGGCCGGAGCCCATGGCGTTTCGCCCGGAGCGGTGGACCGAGCCTTGGCCCGCCGACCGGCACAAATTCGCCTATCTCCCTTTTGGTGCGGGACCTCGCGGCTGCATGGGCGAGGCGTTTGCGTGGACCGAGGCCTTGCTCGTACTCGCCTGCACCGCCAGGCGATGGGGCTTCCGCTATTCCGGCACAGAACAAGCGGTGCCCCTGCCCACCTTTACGCTGCGCCCTCAGAACGGAATGAAAATGCGCGTGCTGGCGAACGCAGCGTAGGCAATGTGACGTTGCATCCTATAAAGGCCGGATCTGCGTGACTCTCGACCAGTACTTTAACACAATACATTATCATAGTTATATGAAATAATGCACAATCGAATGCTCGAAGAATCGGTTGGGTTCAGTAAGAACTCAAGTCGAACGTCACTTTGATAACGATATCGCCTTCAGGTTTCTCCCTAGTAAAACCGAGTTCATCGCAAAGTGTCAGCGTCAGATTGTCAAAGCCTAAGAGTTCACTGGTGATTGCTTTAAAACCGAATCCATGAGCCAATCTTGCGATACGGTTTAGCAAGAATCGGGCAATTCTCTCGTTTTTGACATCGTCTCGGATCAACGTTGCAAAGTAGGCTGTGAAGGGTGCTTCCATCTTTACCATCCTACCTACGGCCAGAATTTTATGAGTTTTCTTATGATCGTCTAAAAACTCCACTACCACTGCGTAACAGAGGGGAGTATTCGTGCAAACGCTTGTCAGGCGGTAATGATCTGTTCTTTCCTCGATATCTAAAATCTCAAAGTAGCGCTTATACACGCTTTCATAAGAGACGTGTTTATGAAACTCAATCATGGAGGGTTCGTCATCCAATCGGATGGGCCGAATAATGACCTCTCCTACCTCCGGAATGACGGCTACATGATCCAGCTCAATACCCAGCGGGCGCCCACTAAAATCAGGGCCCAAGTCGTTCACATTAGAATCGTTCATAAGAAGAGTCTAAGCTCTTTCTGAAGTGGTAGCTAACCGCTGATTGTCAGAAACTAAACCACCCTTGACACAGAACTGTACGATTCGGTTTCTCGTTATCGATGTAGGTTTACGTGGTACCGGAGTAGCGATCTGCGGTGGAACGCAGTGAGTAGACGTAGAGCGAGCGCTCGTAGGCCGTGGGATCAGGGCAACGCGACTGGCTCACGCTGCCCTTGAGTTGCTCCAGGGAGTCGTATTCGTGGTCCGAAAGCCAGCGGAACAAATCGTTTTCGATGAGTCCAAGATGAGAAATGCCTCGCCTTAGCAGGATGGAACAGAGCATGGTGACGTCCGCGCCGACCATGATCATTCTTATGACATCCGTTGCCCGATGAATCCCACTGGTAGCGGCTAGGCTTAACGGGAGGCGCCCAGAAAGAATCCCTATCCAGGTAAGCGGCAGTCGCATTGCCATCGGCGTACTGAGAAGAATGTTCGGAGTAATGTCCATCGTTTCGGTATCGATATCGGGCTGGTAAAAACGATTGAACAAGACGAGGCCGCTGGCACCGGCGTCCTGCAGGCGCTTGGCCATTCGACCGAAATTCGTAAAGTAAGGGCCGAGCTTTACGGCAATCGGGATCTTAACGATCGATTTGATTTCTCGAACGATTTCCAGGTATTCGTTTTCGATCTCTTCGGATGTGCGATCGAAGTCGGTGTGAATGGAATAGAGGTTCAGCTCGAGCGCATCGACGCCGGTCTCTTGAATGAGTTTTGCATAGCTGGTCCAGCCACCGGGCGTAGAGCCGTTCAGGCTGCCGATCACAGGTATTTTCACGCTCCTTTTGGCACGGGCAAGACTTTCAAGATACTGCTCCGGGCCAACTTTTGCCGCATGTGCATCGGGAAAATAAGTGAGAGATTCCGCGTAACTGTCGGTGCCTTGCGTAAGGTAATGGAAATTGTCGCGCTCATCCGCACGAATCTGCTCCTCAAAAAGAGAATGGAAGACAATGGCGGAGGCTCCGGCATCCTCCATCCGCTTCACGTTATCAGGGTTGTACGTGAGCGGAGATGCAGAGGGAACCAGTGGCGTCCGGAGATTAAGACCGAGGTAGGAAGTAGAGAGGTTCATATCGTGGGCGCGGTGGGAGTTTCGTGGATTCCTGCAAGGTGTTCGTATTTAAGTCTGCGGACGTCGGCGTCGCGCTGGGCCTGCTCGAAAATGGCTTTCGATTCTTCCGGATGACTTCTGGTGAGAAGCTTAAAGCGGTTTTCCAGCTTAAAGTAATCGGCGATTTTGATTGTGGGTGGTGCAGAATCCAGGTGCAGCGGGTTTTCGCCTTTGGCAGCAAGGTCGGGATTAAAGCGATAGAGCAGCCATTGGCCCGATTGCACCGCCGCCTTTTGATTTTGCATGCCCGTGGTCATGTTGATGCCGTGGGCGATGCAGTGACTGTAGGCAATGATGAGCGAAGGTCCGTCGTAAGCCTCGGCTTCCAAAAACGACTTGAGCGTGTGCTCGTCTTTGGCTCCCATCGCCACCGACGCGACATAGACCGTGCCGTAGTGCATCGCGATCATGCCGAGATCCTTCTTGGGTGTCCGCTTACCCGCAGAAGCGAACTTCGCGACGGCACCGCGCGGCGTCGATTTCGAGCACTGCCCGCCTGTGTTCGAGTAGACTTCCGTGTCAAGAATCAAGATTTTTACATTCCGGCCCGATGCCAGAACGTGATCGACTCCGCCGAACCCTATATCATAACCCCAGCCATCGCCACCGATGATCCAAACGCTTTTGCGCACGAGTGTATCGGCAATCGCGAGGAGCCGTTTGGCTTCCGGTGTCTTTAGTGTTTGCAGCGTCGCTTTGAGCGCGACAATGCGTTCGCGTTGGTCGTAGATGTCGGCTTCATCGAGTTGAGGGTGTTCAACGATTTCACGAACAAGATTTTCGCCGATTTGCCCGGCCATCGATTGCACGAGTTCCTTTGCAAACTCGCGTTGTTTATCGATCGAGACGCGAAAGCCGAGCCCAAACTCGGCGTTGTCTTCGAAAAGCGAATTCATCCACGCGGGACCCCGACCCTCGCTATTAGTCGTATAAGGTGTGGTAGGAAGATTTCCGCTGTAGATGGAGGAACAGCCGGTGGCATTCGCCACGATCAATCGATCCCCAAACAATTGGGTAAGTAGTTTGATGTAAGGGGTTTCCCCGCAGCCGGCGCATGCACCAGAGAATTCAAAGAGCGGGCGTTGCACCTGCATGGCGCGAACGCTTTCGGTAGATATGGTCCGGCGATCAATATCCGGTATTCTGGTGAAAAAATCCCAGTTATCGCTCTCCCGGTCGTGGGTCAGCTCCTGCGGTTGCATATTGATCGCTTTTAGGCGCGACTCCGACTTGTTTCGGGCCGGGCACACATCGACACAAATGGCGCAACCGGTGCAGTCGGACGGGGAGACTTGCAGCGTGTATTTGAGGTCTTTTTCTTTCCATTCCGGCAGGCGGGCGGCGCTCGATTTGAACATTCCCGGAGCCTCTTGAAGAGCATCCGTAGTGTAGACTTTACTCCTAATGACGGCATGCGGGCAGGCCATCACGCACTTGCCGCATTGGATGCAGACAGAAGGATCCCAAATCGGGATCTCTTGGGCGAGATTGCGCTTTTCCCATTGGGCTGTTCCTGATGGGTAAGTGCCATCCGCAGGCACCGCACTTACGGGCAACTCATCGCCGCGGGCGGCGATCATCTTGCCGAGGACTTCCCGAACAAAGACGGGGGCAGTCACCGGGACGGGCGGTATTAATGTACGGTGGCTCGTCACGTGGTCAGGAATCTCGACTTTGTGCAATCGAGCAAGCGTTCCTTTCACGGCATTTAAATTCATCTGGACGAGTTCCTCGCCCTTTTTGCCGTAAACTTTTCGAATCGACTTTTCAATGGCTGCAAGCGCTTCCTCTTTAGGCATAACTCCCGAGACGGAAAAAAAGCACGTTTGCATAATCGTGTTAATCCGTCCGCCCATTCCGACCTCGCGCGCGACTTTCGTGGCATCGATAACGTAAAACGTGACCTTCTTTTCGATGAGTTGCCGTTGCACCAGCTCAGGTAGGCTGTCCCATACGTCACTAGGTTTGGATCCGGTGTTCAGCAAAAAGGTTCCGCCCGGAATCAGGTCTTTCAGGACATCATAGCGATCCAAAAATCCGGGGTGATGACACGCAACAAAGTTGGCTTTCGTGATTAGGTAAGTGGAACGTATGAGACGGGGGCCAAATCGCAGGTGGGAGATCGTCATCGAGCCCGATTTTTTGGAATCATATACAAAATAGCCCTGGGCAAAATTCGTCGTGTTCTCGCCGATGATCTTAATCGACTCCTTGTTGGCGCCGACCGTCCCATCGGATCCCAGCCCGTAAAATAGGGAGCGCACCACGTCATCCGCCTCCGTATGGAAATGCGGGTCCCAATCAAGGCTGGAATTCGTCACATCGTCGCGGATGCCAATAGTAAAATGGTTCTTGGGATAGGCTTGAGCTAGGTTATCGAAGACAGCCTTAACCATGGCGGGGGTGAATTCTTTAGACGAAAGCCCGTAGCGTCCGCCAATGATCTGAACGTCTGTACGACCGGCTTCATAGAGAGCATGTGTGCAATCAAGGAGAAGCGGTTCCCCGCCCGCTCCAGGTTCTTTAGTGCGATCAAGCACTGCAATGCATTTGACCTTTTTCGGAAGCGCCTCGACAAAGCGTTTGATGTCAAACGGGCGGAAGAGGCGGATCTTTAGCACGCCCACTTTGTGGCCCTGTTCATTCAGGTAATCGACCGTTTCGTGAACGGTTTCACAACCTGAACCCATGAGAATGATCACGCGAGTTGCTTCCAGGTGGCCGTGGTACTCGTAAAGTTGGTAGCCACGACCTGTCAATTTTTCAAAACGATCCATAGCAGTCTGAATGATGTCCGGACTGCGTAGATACCAAGCGTTGACGCTCTCGCGACCCTGAAAATAGACGTCGGGATTTTGTGCGGTGCCCCGAATTACCGGGCGATCGGGTGTGAGTCCCCGTGCCCGATGTTCAAGGACTAGATCCTCATCGACCATTTTCGAGAGCACATCGTTTGAAATCGTCTTGATCTTCGAAACCTCGTGTGAGGTGCGAAAACCATCGAAAAAGTGGAGAAATGGGATGCGTGTTTCCAGGGTAGCGGCGTGCGAAATGAGCGCGAAATCCTGTGCTTCTTGAACGGATGCGGAACATAGAAGTACCCAACCGGTTGCACGCGCCGCCATCACGTCGCTATGATCGCCGAAGATGGAAAGTCCTTGCGCTGCCAGCGAACGGGCGGCCACATGAAATACGACGGGGGTGAGTTCCCCCGCGATTTTGTACATATTCGGAATCATCAGCAGCAGTCCTTGAGAGGCAGTGAACGTGGTGCTGAGCGATCCAGTTTGTAGGGCTCCGTGAATGGTGCCGGCAGCTCCCGCCTCGCTCTGTAGTTCCACGACTGAGGGGACCGTCCCCCAAAGGTTTTTCTTTCCCATGGCGGCCCAAGCATCGGCCCATTCTCCCATGGGTGATGCGGGAGTTATAGGGTAAATGGCGATGACCTCGTTGAGCGCATAGGAGATTCGCCCGACGGCTTCATTCGCATCGAGCGTGTCAACGGCGTCGAGATCCGATTCAGTGTGGCAGGGTATATTGATCATGGGCGGTTTTAGTAACCATAGTTCACGGTTCTCGACCCGACTTCTCAGCTATTGTTCAAAATGGAGTCGATCTTGTCAGGAATCACTTCGGCCAAGATCTGTTGTGTGTCGGCCAAGTCAGGCGATGGCTTCCATAAGGAGAACGATTTAGGTTATTGCATGAAGTCATCAAAAATTAACGGAACGGATCTTTTGCATGATCCGAGTTTGAATAAAGGAACGGCGTTTACGGAGGACGAGCGAGATGCGCTAGGCTTGCGAGGCCTACTTCCTCCACGCGTAAACTCGCCCGGCACGCAACTGGTGCGGGTATTGGGGAACCTTCGACAGAAAACGAGCGATCTGGAAAAGCATATTTTCCTAACGGGACTCCAGGATAGAAATGAGACGCTATTTTATCGCGTGGTGATGGAGAATTTAGAGGAACTGATGCCTATTATCTACACGCCTACCGTAGGCAAGGCATGCCAAGAGTTTGACCACATTTTCCGTCGGCCACGTGGACTTTACATTACGTCAAACGATAAGGGGCGGGTGGCCAAAGTTTTACGAAACTGGCACAACACCGACGTCCGTGTGATCGTCGTAACCGATGGCGAACGCATCCTTGGGCTGGGTGATCTTTCAGCAAACGGGATGGGCATTCCTATCGGTAAATTGGCCTTGTACACGGCTTGTGCAGGCATCCATCCGGACTGGTGTCTACCGATAACCATTGACGTTGGTACCGAAAATAAGGTTCTCCAGAATGATCCGCTCTACCTCGGCTTGCAACAGCCTCGCCTCAAAGGCGATGCGTACGATGCCTTGATTGAGGAATTTGTTGTGGGCGTTCAGCAGGTATTTCCCGAGGCAATAATTCAGTTCGAGGACTTTGCCAACCACAACGCATTTCGATTGTTGAAAAAATACGAGGGTCGTGTCTGCACGTTTAACGATGATATTCAAGGGACTGCAGCAGTTGCACTCGCCGGTGTTTACTCTGCGTTGCGGATCACTGAAAAGTCGCTGAGTCAGCAGAAGTTGCTCTTCTTTGGAGCTGGCGAGGCCGGAACAGGAATAGCGGATCTGGTGGTGGCTAGCATGGTCGACGAGGGAATGAAATTGGAAGAAGCGCGAGCCCATTGTTGGTTCATCGACTCAAAAGGGCTGGTTGTGAAAAGCCGAACCGATCTGGCCGAACACAAGTTACCGTATGCGGTTGATCACAAAGCAATGAGTGATCACTTGGAAATCATCCGTACATTTTCGCCCACCGCGATTGTCGGTGTGTCCGGGCAGTCGGGAGTGTTTACGGAAGCCGTGCTGCAAAAGATGGCCAAGATCAATACGCGACCGATTGTTTTTGCGCTATCGAATCCGACCTCCATGGCAGAGTGTACCGCCGAAGCGGCCTACACGCATACCTCCGGTCGCGCGGTGTTCGCCAGCGGCAGTCCATTTGAGCCAGTGACGATTCACGGTCAGCGGTTCGTGCCAGGTCAGGGGAATAACTCTTACATCTTCCCGGGCGTCGGGCTGGGCGTGGTCTTAAGTAAGAGCGTGCTTGTAACCAACGAAATGTTCATGGTGGCGGCTAGAACTCTAGCGAAGCAGGTGAGTGTGGATGATTTGGTACAGGGGCGGATCTACCCTGCGTTGAGTAAGATTCGAGAGGTTTCAGCCCTCATCGCTGTGGCGACTGCGGAAGTGGCCTACGCACGTGGATTAGCCCGGCATCAGCCCAAACCAGGTGATCTCTTGGGCTATATAAAATCGCAGATGTACAAGGCCGAGTACGAAAGCTACGCGTAATCCCTAACAAATTCGCGGGAGCTGCTCTCCACTCAACATATCGAGAATGCGGGCAGCTCCGATTTTGCTTTTTAAGGAGACGCGGCCCGGCACGCCCGAGGTGACTGTCCCAATAACGGAGCAATCTGCGGTGACTGGAATTGCGCGGAGAATCGCGATTGCTTCATGCTGTCTATCCGCAGGGATAAAAGCAACAAATCGACCTTCATTAGCCACGTAAAGAGGGTCAAAACCGAGAATCTCGCAGGCACCGCGCACATCCTCCCGAATGGGCACAGCGCTTTCGTCGATTTGAATTTCAAGTCGCGCGGTCGTTGCGATTTCATTTAGGGCACTGGCTAAACCGCCCCTGGTTAAATCGCGCAGGCAATGGATCTCGATCCCTGACTGCAACAGCGCTTGAACGGGTGTCCAAAGCGGTGCGCAATCGCTTTCAAGCGAAGTCTCAAAGCCCAGACTTTCCCGGACCGACATGATGGTCATGCCATGCCGGCCAATATCACCGCTAACGACAACAACATCACCCGCACGGAGGCTTGTCGGACAAATCGGCAATTGCGTTTCGCTTTCGATTTCACCCACTCCAGAGGTGTTAATGAAAATGCCGTCACCTTTTCCTTTATCGACGACTTTGGTATCTCCCGTGATGATTTGGACACCAGCCGCATCGGCGGCCCGTTTCATGGAAAGAACAATGCGCCAGAGCGTTTCCATCGGCAGCCCTTCCTCGATTATAAACCCGCAGCTCAAATAAAGAGGATGCGCGCCGCACATGGCCAGATCGTTTGCGGTGCCATTCACTGCTAGAGAACCAATATCGCCGCCGGGAAAGAACAGTGGTTTGACAACGTATGAATCGGTGGAAAACGCGAATCGCCGGGCCTTCGATTCAAAGACCGAGCCATCGTGATTCTTCAACAGGAGGTCGTTTTTGAACACGGGCTGGAAAATCTTTTCGAGAAGCTGTTGGCTCAGTCGACCGCCGCCGCCATGCGCCATCACGATCGTTGGGTAATCGGAAATGGGAATGGGGCAGGTCAGCGAAAAATCGGTCATATTCGGCGGTAGCGATAGTAAGCAGCACAGGCCCCTTCGCTAGAAACCATGGTCGCGCCGAGAGGGTGCTCTGGTGTGCACTCGCAGCCGAACGCGGCGCATTCATTCGGCCTTTTGATTCCTTGTAAAATGAGTCCGCTAATGCATTTGCCGGATTCCTCCGCCGTATACGTTTTGAGGTCGAAACGAATCTCTGCGTCGAACTCCCGGTATTTCTCGGTTAAGCCAAGACCGCTTTGGGGAATCTCGCCGATTCCTCGCCACTTTCGCGGAGTAACGCAAAAGACGTCCCAAATCATTTTTTGAGCAGGAAGGTTTCCGGTGGTCTGCACAGCGCGCGAATATTGGTTTTCAACCTGGTGCCGCCCTTGTTCGAGCTGCTCAACGCACATCAAGATACCCTGAAGAATATCGAGCGGTTCAAATCCGGTGACAACAATGGGAGTTCGATATTTTTTCGCGATTTCAAAGTACTCCGTATAGCCCATCACGGTGCATACATGGCCGGCAGCCAGAAAAGCTTGGACTCGATTTTCTGGTGAGGAAAGGATGGCTTCAATAGCTGGTGGGACAAGCACGTGGGAAACCAGGATGGAAAAGTTTTTAAGCCCGAGCTGATTCGCTCGATAGACCGCCATCGCGTTGGCCGGTGCGGTCGTCTCGAAACCTACGGCAAAAAAGACGACTTCGCTTTCCGGATTCGCCTGTGCAATTTTAACGGAGTCCAGGGGCGAGTAGACGATTCGGACATCGCCGCCCGACGCCTTGACTGCAAAGAGATCCCTCAAGCTTCCCGGCACGCGAAGCATATCGCCAAACGAGCAGAAAATCGTCTTTGGTCGCGAGGCGATCGCAATTGCCTTATCGATCAATTCAAGAGGCGTAACGCAGACCGGGCAGCCTGGCCCGTGAACCAACGTGACTTGTTTCGGCAAGAACTCGTCGATGCCGAATTTAACGATTGCGTGGGTTTGCCCTCCGCACACCTCCATGATTGTCCAAGGCCGCGTGGTG
Source organism: uncultured Verrucomicrobiae bacterium (assembly GCA_963743595.1). Taxonomy (GTDB): domain Bacteria; phylum Verrucomicrobiota; class Verrucomicrobiia; order Methylacidiphilales; family UBA1321; genus CAVURW01. Next base: position 10,568 of record CAVURW010000274.1, on the reverse strand, counting down.
GTGCGTGCAATTGCCGCAGCATACCTTTGAGCCAGCTCAGGATCGCGGTACTCGTCGATGAATTTCATGGGCCGCTCGCGACCGTACCCGGTTCTTCAAGTTCCTCCAAGCCATCCATCCTTTTCAAGTACTCAAAGACCTGATGTGCCTCGGCCTCGTCCACAATATTCAGTGCAAATCCAACATGCACGATCACGTAATTCCCAGGAACAGCCTCCGGTGTGAAAGCAAGATTCACCTCTTTGATGATGCCGCCAAAGTTGACTCGAGCGGTGCGATCGAGCGGATCTTCGCCGGAAATTGTAACAATCTTACCGGGAATCGCGAGGCACATGAGGCTCCTTGTGTTTTGAAAAAGTGAAAGCGGCGAAAACTTGGCCGAGCGCAATTCCGCCATCATTGGATGGAATGCGCTGATGCCAGTAGGGCGTAAAACCGGCTTGATGAAGTCGAGTTACGACATGCTCGGTCATGTATCGATTTTGAAAACAGCCGCCGGAAAGAACAACTCGTTTTTCTCCTATCTTTTGAGCAAACTCAACGATGCCATTCACCATTGAGTTATGGAACGCCGTTGAAATCTCGGCAGGAGTTTTACCCGATTTCAAATCGCTAAGTATCGAAGTAATAGTCGGCGCAAAATCAAGTATCTCCTCGTTAATCTGGAGTGCGTAAGCGGCCTCCTGCGGAGACTCCGGGATAAGAAATTCCAAATCCATTGCAGATTGCCCTTCAAAGGTGTTTCTGTGCCGGATGCCAATTATAGAAGCGACCGCGTCAAAAAGGCGCCCGGCACTTGAGGTAAGCGGGCAGTTTACTTGATTTTCTAGCATGACACTCAGCACGGCGAGATCCTGTTTTGAAAAGGCTTGGATTGCAGGAACGTGACTCATTTTAAAAGCGTCGGCTCCATAGAGAGAATAGAGCAGGCCCACTGCTGAACGCCTAGGCTCACGCGCAGCTACATCACCGCCAGGCAGCAGGAAGGTTCGGAGATGACCAACTCGCTCAAACCCCTGGTCAGTGATTCTGAGGAATTCACCACCCCACACCGTTCCATCGGTCCCATAACCGGTCCCATCCCACGCGATTCCGAGCACCGGTGGCACAAGCTCATTCTCGGCCATGCAGGAATAGATGTGGGCCGCATGATGTTGGATGGAAATGTTTTTTGCGGCGCTAGATCGAGCGTAAGTCGTGGAGAAATAATCGGGATGCAGGTCGGTACAAATGGTTGTCGGATCCACATCATAGAGGGTTTTAAAATCGTTTATGACCTGCTCAAACGCATCCGTGGCACCGACAGTTCCGAGATCACCGATGTGCTGGCTGACGAAGATCTGGCTTCCGCAGGCTAGGGCCACGGTATTCTTCAAATGTGCGCCTACGCCGAGGATCGATTCTTCCGTCCCCATCGAATTCGGCATGGGGATGGGTAATGGAGCATATCCCCGCGCGCGGCGAATAACCATTTCACGACCTGCGATAACCCGCACAATGGAGTCGTCCACATGGCGGAGGATCGGACGATTATGAACGAGAAATAGGTCGGCGATATTACCCAGCATCTTTAGTGCGAGGTGTTCATCCGTGCATAGCGGCTCATCAGACAAGTTTCCGCTCGTAGCGACGACTGGGAATTGCAGTTGATTCAGCAGAAGATGATGGAGCGGCGTGTACGGAAGCATCGCACCGATGTTCGGATTTCCTGGGCTAACCGATGCAGCAAGGGGTGAAAGGCTGCTCGGGTCCTTTTTCAGTAGGACAATCGGGGACTCGGGTCCGGTGAGAAGACGTTCTTCGAGTTCTGAAGTCACGGAATGCTCACGGGCCTGGGCTAGGCTTGGAAACATAACGGCAAATGGCTTTTCCTCTCGGTGCTTAAGTTGGCGCAATCGATGGACGGTTGATTCATTGCGGGCGTCGTTCATCAGATGGAACCCGCCGAGGCCTTTTACAGCGACAATTTTGCCATCGCGAATGGCTTGAATGGTTTGCTCCAAAGCTTCATTGCCGTGAGCAAGAACGGCGCCTTCCTTCGACCAAAGCTCAATGCTCGGTCCACAAATAGGGCAAGCATTCGGCTGGGCGTGGAACCGGCGATTGGTGGGATCTTCGTACTCCGCCCGGCACGCTTTACAAATCGGGAATCTTTCCATCGACGTATTCGGACGATCATAAGGGAGCGCTCGGATAATGCTGAAACGCGGACCGCAGTTCGTACAGTTCGTGAACGGGTAGAGGTGGCGTCGGTTGGTGGGATCGAGGATGTCTTTAAGACAGTCTGTACACGTGGCAATATCGGGAAGGATGAGCGCCGATTTTGGTCCGCAGGGATCGCTCGGCCTGATCGAAAACCCGGTAAATCCAACGGAATCTAGCCAGGACGACTCCATGCTCGCAATGAAACTTCGCGGCGGCTTTTCAATACTCAACCGGCGCTTAAACTCTTCCAGTGTCGCGCGCTGGCCTTCGAGTTCTATGAATACGCCTTGCGCGGAGTTCTTCACCCAGCCTGTGAGATGCAGATCGTTGGCGAGACGATAAACACAGGGTCGAAAACCAACGCCTTGAACCGCACCGTGAATAACGAGGCGAAGTCGCGAATTAGTCATCCGCCGCCTGAGCCACGAACTCGACAAGGCGGATATCGTGAGCTTCCTCGATTTCCTTGGTGGCACCGCAGCTTGGGCAAACGTACAGGTGTCCCAGTAGGTCTTCACTCTCGATTACTTGGCTGTGGCCGCACGCACACGTGTAGGAGAGATCTTCCTTATCGATGGAAACGGGAGCATCTTGCAGAAGGGTGCCTTGAGTGGAGGCTTTGTAAGCCTGGCGAAATGCTTCCTCGGAAAAGGCGCTTCCGCGCTTGAATTTGACCAGGACGACACCGATTGCCTTCTTCTTTTCAAGAGAGGAAAGCATCGATTCAACGATCGACTCGACTATGGAATATTCATGCATGTTATTCTCCTGGACCTTTCATGATCACTTTGTTGAGCATATCAAAAATGTATCGGGTGATATGCGGTAAAATTTTGTCGATCGAAGGGCTGAGTTGCTCTTTGAAGTCAAACGATTCAGCCACAATCGAAACTACGACCGTATTCGGACAATGGTTGTAGACGGCCTTGCAATAGGAGAGCAGTCCCTCAATATCAAAGTGATGACCCAGGGGCGGAGCCTGGTGAGATTTCGTGAGGCGTAACGCCTCGGATCTCCAAGTGCCAGGTCGCCCTTCGACGGACGCGTCCACAAAAACGACAAGATCGGCATTGTGAATGGATTCAGCCATTTCGGGCGTGAGCTGATGTTCTTTAATCAACTCAACGGGTAGTTCCTCCACAAGCGGCGTAAGGTGTTCGATCACTTTCCAGGCAACCCCATCGTCGCCTCGCAGCGGATTTCCGTAACCGATGACAACAGTGCGTTTCATTATCGCTTCACCTCATCCAGAATGTTGCCTCGCGAATCGAGAAGTTGTACGTGAAGTGGCATTTTTCCGAGCGCGTGTGTGGAACAACTTAGGCAGGGATCGTAGCTGCGGATGACCGCTTCCACGCGGTTGAGCATGCCTTCCTGGAGTTCATCGCTCTTCACATAATGCTGCGCCACTTGTTTCACGCTTTGATTCATGGCCAAATTATTGTGCCCGGTCGCGATGATCATATTCACCCAGGTGATCAGGCCATTTTCATCAATTTTGTAGTGGTGCATCAAGGTGCCGCGTGGCGCTTCAGAAACGCCAATGCCTTCCGAGCGGCTTGGCTTGGCGATAGCTCGAACGTTTTTATCGAGGATATCCGGCTCATTCAGAAGATGTTCTATTTTCTCGATTGAATAGAGCATTTCAATGAGTCGGGCATAGTGTTGGTGAAAGGAGCTGAGAATCACTCCGCGCCGGAGTGCGCGAAACTCGGTCCATTCCTTATCGGCCAACGGTGTGCCGCAGCGATCAATGACGTTTAACCGTGCGAGTGGGCCTACCCGGTATATTCCTTCCGGATAGCCAACTGGTTTGAAGTAAGGTGATTTGAGATAAGTGAACTTTTCGACCGATTCAGCGATGACCTCCGAAAAACGGTGAGCCGGCAATTGATCGATTACAATATTTCCTGATGCATCTATAAACCGGAGATTCCCGTCATAGTGTTCCAAGAGTGCATTTTTCTCGCCTGGGGTGTGATCGCTCACGAGAGCCATGAACATGCTCGGAAAATTCCCAAACGTGCGGATCTCATCCCTGAACTGCTCGAGGATGGACTTGAACCAAATCAGTGTCCGTTGGGTCATCGCGATAGCATTTGGGATGGCTGCCAGCATCTCGTCCCGTAGCTTCGGATCAAGAGGATCGCTGACTCCCCCTGGAACGACCCACGCGGGGTGAATACGCTTGCCCCCTAGCTTTGCGATGATCTCCTGGCCAAATTTACGAAGCGCTATCCCGTCTCTGGCGAGTGTCGGCATCAATTCGATAACGCCCACGATGTTGCGGCGCTCGGGTTGGGCGTCCATGCCGAAAAGGAGGTCGGGAGAAGAAAGGTGGAAAAAACTTAATGCGTGCGATTGAACGATTTGCGCCAGGTTCATGATCCGGCGCAGCTTCGCGGCTGTAGGCGGAATGGTGACGGCGAGCAGGGCATCGCATGCTTTCGAGGATGCGATGAGGTGGCTGACGGGGCAAATGCCGCACGTGCGGCCCGTGAGGCCAGGCATCTCACTGAAGGGGCGACCTTCGCAGAATTTTTCGAAACCGCGGAACTGTGTGACGTGAAATTGCGCGTCATCGACTCGTCCATGATCGTCAAGTTTGATGGTAATTTTCGAGTGACCTTCGATTCGGGTTACGGGGTCGATTATGATTTGCTTGGGCATAAATGTGGGTGTCGGTTAGCTGGTCGGTACTTCGATATCGTCATATCGATTGAGTTTATATATTCCTGCGGAGGTCAGCCACGTGAGGACGAACAGCGCGATGATTGCGAAGCCTAGCATTTCAAAGTTGTCATTGAGCCGTCCGACCGTTTCCCAGAAAAAACCTTGGAACTTAAATTGATCACCCAACACGCCTAGAACTTCCACACCGCCAACAAACAGGGCGACGAGTACGGAAATTGCGGTGAGCGTCATATTGTAATAGAGCTTGCGAATCGGCTTGAGGAACGCCCAACCGTACGCACCCAGCATGAGAAGGTTGTCAGCGGTATCGATGAGCGCCATGCCTGCCGTGAAAAGGGCAGGAAACACCATGATCGACCAGATTTGCATCCCTTTTGTGGCTTCGGCGGCGGAGATACCGAGGATACCGACCTCTGTGGCAGTATCAAAACCGAGCCCAAATAAAAGGCCGAGCAAATACATGTGCCAACTTTTCTCAATGAGGTGAAATAGGTTCCGAAAAATCCGTCCAAAAAAGCCGCGCTGTGACAAGATGAGATCAATGTCTTCTTGGACATACACACCTCCAGATTTCACTTTTTGGAATGTGCGGTAGATCAAGAGAAAGATAATCAAATTCGCCGTTGCAATGGCTAACAGGAATAGTGCCGAGATTGAGGTGCCGATGATTCCGCCGACCTGTTGAATCCCAGTAAACTGATTTTTCAGCGAGATCGAAGTGAGTGCGATGGCGAGAGATAGGCCAATAACGACTGTGGAGTGGCCTAGCGAAAAAAACAGGCCAACTGTCGTCGGGCGTTTGCCCTGCTGCATGAGCTTGCGCGTGATGTTGTCGATCGCGGCAATGTGGTCCGCGTCTACTGCGTGGCGAAGCCCGAATACGTAGGCCAAAAAGGCGGTGCCGAGCAACGCCGGGTAAGCGTGAAACGTGATGAGTGCCCACGCCCACACGGCGATATTTGCGCCTATGAGCATAGCGGTTAGGGTGATGACTTTCATGAATGCTACGCGCCGAAGTGGGTTTTCCCGGTGATGTCTGGGGTGCGTCCGGCTAGGAGTTCAGTCAGGACAAAATAAATGGTATCGGCTTCCGGCGGGCATCCGGGGACGAAGAGATCGACCTTCACAAATTCGTGGACGGGCCGGGATTTCTCCAAAAGAGCCGGAATGACTTCGCGGGGCACCCCTTGGTTGAGCTGTGCATTTTCGACATAAGCGCGATGTTCCACATCCTCGACTTTAAAACGATTGCGCATACTCGGAACATTGGAGGTCACCGCGCAATCGCCTAAAGCGACTAAGAGTTTGGAACGCTTGCGAATGCGATGAATTTTCTCAAGGTCTTCTTCGCTGCTGACAGCTCCCTCAATCAAAACGACGTCCACGTTCTCAGGATATTCTTTGGTATCCACGAGGGGGCTATAGACGAGGTCGACATGCTTGAGGACTTCGATGAGTCGTTCATCCATATCAAGCAACGACATGTGGCAACCCGAGCAGCCGTCCATCCAAACTGTGGCTAAGCGTACCTTATTCATGATCTTTTCTCCTTTGAATCAGGAAGGGGAGGAACTCGCGGTGCTTCTGCATCTCCGCTACCGATTTACCTTTGCTGGAAAGCGCACCGGTCGGGCAGACCTGGACACACTTACTACAACTCGTGCAGGTGTCGGACTCGCCCCAGGGTCGGTTTAGGTCAGTGATTACCCGGGAGGCAGCCCCGCGGTCCATGATGTCCCAGGTGTGTGCCCCTTCCACTTCATCGCAAACGCGAACGCAGCGTGAGCAGAGCACGCAACGGTTGTGGTCGAGCACGAACCAATCGTGCGACGCGTCGACCCCCGTAGCCGGATATTGGTAGGCAAAGCGAACGTGGGTCATGCCGTGTTCGATTGCCAAATTTTGAAGGTCGCAATGTCGGTTCGCCACACAGACGGCGCAGACGTGATTTCGCTCCGCAAATAGCAATTCGAGAGTCATCAGTCGGTATTTCTTGATTCGATCTGAGTTGGTTTTCACCTCCATGCCTTCCGTGATTTTGGTTGTGCAAGCGGAGAGAAGTTTGTTGGAGCCGGACACCTCCACGATGCACAGACGGCAGGCTCCCACCTCACTGAGGCCTTCCAGATGGCAGAGTGTGGGGATGCGGATGTCGTTGTCCGTGGCTGCCTGCAGAATGGTTTCAGATTCGTCGGCACTAACGTGTTTGCCGTCAATGGTAAGTGTTTTTACTGCCATAGGGTATAGGGGTTAAGGGGTTGTCAATTCCATTGGAGCTTTTTGAACTTCGGTAGCCTGATCAGGCTCGGGTTTGAGAAGCTCCAGGTACTCGTTTCGGAAATAGCGTAACGTGCTAATTACGGGATTCGGTGCAGTTTGCCCAAGGCCACACAGGCTCGTGTGCTTCACCATGTCGCAAAGTTCTTCGAGCTGTTCCAGGTCTTTAAGCGTGGCTTGGCGTTTCAGTATCTTATCGAGCAGTTGGAACATCTGCACTGTGCCCGCCCGGCAGGGAATACATTTTCCACATGATTCCTCCCGGCAGAAGTCCATATAGAATCGGGCGACATCGACCATATTGGTGCTATTGTCCATCACGACCATGCCGCCGGAACCCATGATGGAACCGACGCCGATCAGTGAATCGTAGTCGACCGGAGTATCGAATAATTCTGCCGGGATACAACCTCCGGAAGGGCCACCCGTTTGGACGGCTTTGATTGTCGTGCCCTCCGGAGCCCCACCACCGAGTTCCTCCACGATCTGGCGAATCGTGATACCCATGGGCACCTCGATGAGACCATTGTTTCGGATTTTTCCGGTCAAGGCAAAGACCTTGGTGCCCTTGCTTTTGGCCGTGCCAATACTCGCATACCACGCAGCACCACGATTGATGATCGGGGCAATGTTCGCGAAGGTTTCCACGTTATTGATCAGCGTGGGGCAACCCCAAAGTCCCTTTTCCGCCGGGAATGGAGGACGCGGGCGAGGTTGGCCGCGCCGTCCTTCAATAGAAGCCATGAGCGCGGTCTCTTCCCCGCAGACAAAAGCCCCGGCACCGATTCGAATTTCGACGTTGAAGTTGAACGTCGACTCAAAAATGGCATCGCCCAGCAATCCCTTTTGTCGCGCTTGTTTGATCGCGATTTGAAGGCGGCTAATCGCCAGCGGATACTCGGCCCGGACATAAAGAAAACCTTGCGACGCACCGACCGCAGAGGCGGCAATGATCATTCCTTCAATGACGACATGTGGATCACTTTCCAAAACGCTGCGATCCATAAAAGCGCCGGGGTCTCCTTCGTCCCCATTGCAAATCACATATTTCTGCGTGCCCTGCGATTTCGCGACGGTGGCCCACTTGAGACCCGTGGGATAACCGCCACCGCCGCGACCGCGCAAGCCGCTCTCAACGACGCTGCGCACAACGTCGGGCGGTTGCATTTCTGTGAGAACATGGAGAAGCGCGCGATAACCGCCCACCTCAATGTAATCCTCCAAACGCTCTGGGTCGATTCTTCCGCCGTTGGCACGAACGACGTGCGTTTGGCGCGCGAAGAAGGGCATTTTTGGATCCGACTTTTCAACCGTGGTCGAGCCTCCGTTTAGTGCATCGATAATGGTCGGTGCATTTTCAGGAGTCACCCGTTCGTAAAGCACGCCTTCGGATTCGACACTGATCATCGGACCCTGGCCGCAGTAGCCCATACAGCCGACCCGCCGCACCTCTATCTTATCGCTAAGCTGTTTCTCACTGACTGTTTTTTCAAGGATGTCTTTAATTTGTCCAGATTGGGAGGACATGCAGCCGGCAGACATGCAACAGCGGACGCACACCGGTTTGCGAGATGCCTTTTCTTTTTCGGCGATCTCGTGAAGCTCTTCAAGATGCATGGGTCAGGTATCCTTTCAATTTTTCGGTTGCTTGCTCCGGCGTGAGACGACCGGAAACATTTCCGTCATAGACCACCGTGGGTGCGATGCCGCAGGCACCAATGCAGCGGGCGGTTAGAAGCGAGAGCTGGTGGTCTGGAGTGGTCTCGCCCGATTTGATGTGCGTGGCTTCTTGGATAGCCTCCAGAATGTGTGCGGAACCTTTCACGTAACAGGCGGTGCCGAGGCAGACGACGCATGTATGCGCACCTTGCGGCTTCAGGGTGAAGAAATTGTAGAAGGTGGCGACGCCGTAAACCTTGCTGGGGGGCACGCGAAGCGACTGCGCCACCCATGTGAGCGCGATCTCATCCAAAAAACCGAATGATTCTTGAACAGCGTGGAGCGTTTCGATCAGCGCGTTCGGCTTGTAGCCGAGTTTACGCATTTTGGCGTCGATGATTTTCCACCGCTTATCGTTGGAAGGTAGCGAGGGCTTGGTGACTTTCATAAGGCCCTGGATTGATAGTTGATCGTCATCTAAGGGCAACTTAGCCCTCCAGATCGGATGGCGCCCCACGTGTATTGTCGAAAATCCTGCGAGAATTGTTCAATCCAGGGATAAAAGGATGAGAATTGGGTTGAGCGCGAGAAATCCGAAGATTGGCAAGAAAGTGGCAATTGGACGTCCCAAACTCTCTTCCCCTGAGAACGATTTGCATGGCATCACGTTTCTATTACGCCTCGTTCGTGATAGGCCGTATGGTCCTGTCGCCCCAGTCGGGCCTAAAGGCAAGATGGCGAACTGGTGGTTGCCAAGAACAAGCGCAATTCACTGCCGAATCACGTCGTGGAGCAGCGTTGCGGCGGCTTGATCGGGCGTCTGTTTATCGAGATCGACGTGCTTATTTGCGTCGCGCATTTCTTCGGTCGAAATCACATTGAGCAGGGGTCGGATGGCGGCGACTACGGCGGGATTTCGTGCGGCGCGGGGTGAAAGCAGCACCATCGCGTCATAGGGCGGCATCGCTTGGCGCGAGTCCTCCAGCGTAACGAGATCGTATGCGGCGATGCGCCCGTCTGTGGAGAACGCGGCGATGGCATCGACCTGATTATTCTTGATCGCGCCGTACATCAGCGTCGCGTCCATAGACGGCTTTTCAGCGAAATCGAGCCCATAGACGTGTTGCAAGCTCTGCCATTCCGGTCGTCCAAGAAATTCCACTTCCGAGGCAAGCCGCATGTGCGACGAGACCTTGGCGAGATCGGCCAGGGTTTTTAAATGAAATTTCTCTGCATCCGCTCTCCGAACGGCCATGGCATAGCTATTTTCAAAACCGAGCGCACCGAGCGTTACAATTCCATATTTCTGGCGCAGCTCTGACGCCACGTCGACGAGCATTTCCGGGCCCGATTCCGTCTGCTCTTTTTTCAGGACATTCACCCACAAGGTGCCGGTGTAATCGACATAGATATCGACTTCGCCTTTCTTCAAGGCGTCGAAAAGGATGCTCGAAGCCAGGTCATCGCGCAGCTCCGTCCGAACCCCGGCGTTATCCAATCGCGATTTAATCGCGCGTGAAAGGATGAGCTGTTCCGTGAACCCTTTGCCACCGATCACAAAAGGTTGCGTGTCTTGCGGCGTAGCGGAATCGGAGGCGATCTCAGCCGTGGTCGGTTTCGGCGTTGCCTTGAGCAACATGAGACCCAGCGGGCTGGCGAACACAAGCGCGAGGGCGACGACCAAGCGGATCATGCGATTCCGATCACGCGCTTTTACTGCATTTTGCAAACGG
>CAVURW010000273.1:0-20891 GCA_963743595.1 uncultured Verrucomicrobiae bacterium | reverse complement strand
CGGCTTCCGCATTTGCGCGATCACGTTCGCCATGGTGAAGGTCTTCCCGGAACCGGTCACGCCGAGCAGCGTGCTGTGCTTCGCGCCCGTCTTCAGACGCGCCACCAGCTTATCGATCGCCTGCGGTTGATCGCCCTCTGGTTTGTACGTGCTCGCCAACTGAAATTCCATAACCGGCAATGTACCGCATCCGTAGAAAAAGACGAATGCTCTAAAGACGTGACTTGTAGTCCGTCTTTGGACGATCAGGCGAATAGCCCAGCTCACGAAGTCTCAAGGCTGGGGCGATGATTTCGTCGCGGACGTTAATGTCTCGACCAAAGAATTCCTTCCAAAGAATACGAGTGGTGATCTTCAAATCGCCTCCGGCTTCTTCATCGAAAGCGGGTCGGAAAAGGTCGACCGCAGCCTGAAGCTCTTCGATCAATTCCGATTCGGTCGGGTGCCCCGTGACATCCCTCACGAGGTGAAAGGCCTTTAAGTCTTTCGGCTCAAGTCGATGGAGCTTGCCGATCAAGATATCGATCGGGTGCGGGAGAATTAAGATTCGCCCTTCGAGCGGGATGGTCGCGGCTCGCCCCAGCCAACGCGGGGACGTTCGGAAGTTGAGGTCGTAACACACCTGAACATACGGAGATCGCACGCCTTCACCGAGACCATTCTTGTGAACAATATCCGCCAAATCCAATGGGCTAAAGCAATCGATGTCCTCGCTTATAAACGTGGGTGCCAGACAGACTTGAAGCGGCGCAGACCCGAAGAGCGTGATCTTGGTGCCTTCCGGAACACATTTAACCAGATCGACAAGAACTCGCCCCGCTGGGGTGTCCAAGTTGACCTGCGGACTCCAAGAATCAGTCCAACGGGATAGAGTGGGGTTTTCGGGCATAGAACCCTGCAAGGGCATGTTTGATGAGACGATTTGTAACAGCGGGATCGGCGGCAAGCAGTGTCGCGAGGGCTTGTCGACGGGGGCTCAGCGGACCGCGCTGCTTCGCCAAAAGAAGACGCGCAGCAAGTCGAGATTTACGCCACTCGATGTTCTGTTCCTTCACGTTCACCGGGTGAAATTAGCACAGGTGCGCCGGTGCATAACAGACGTTTCCAGAAAGCCGAAAATCTCACCCAAAAATTGGGCCGATTACCCTCCGATTTCGCTCACTAAAACCGCCCGTTTTCGATACACTTTTCCGATGGAAGAACTGCCGTCTGCCGTCATACCAGACTCTGATCAAAATCCCTACTGGTCTGGTCTTGAGGCGGTCCGAAAAAAGCCGGGAATGTACCTCGGTGGAACCGATAATCGGGCGCTTCATCAATGCATTTGGGAAGTGGTCGCAAACTCCATGGACGAATTCATGGCCGGACACGGCAGTAAAATCGATTTGACGCTGAACACGGACGGTTCCATTTCCATCCAAGACGATGGCTCCGGGATTCCCGTTGAGATTGATCCGCACTCAAATCTATCGTTACTTGAGTTGAGGCTCTCTCGGCTCCACGCTGGTGGTAAATATGGCCAAGGAGGCTACGTTTATTCGGGTGGAAGCCGCGGCGTGGGAGCCAAGTGCGTCAATGCCGTATCGCTCTGGTTCGACGTTGAGGTGGCGCGTGGCGGCAAGCTCTACTCGATCGGATTTGAGCGGGGCAAAACGACCAGTCCACTCAGGGTTATCGGCGAGTCGACGCAAACGGGCACCAAAATCACCTTCCGACCTGATCCGCAGATCTTTACGGAGACGACCACATTTAAGGCAAACGCGATCGTACACCGATTGCGCGAACTCGCCGGGCTATTTCCGAAGCTGACGCTCACACTAATGAATCGGCTGACGAAGAGCCCTCGTCTTCAGACGTTCCATTTTCCAGAAGGCCTGATCGGGTATCTGGCGGAACTGCGGAAGCGGCAAGTCCCATTGCACGATCCGATTTTTATCAAGCTACGAAAAAAAATGCGAATCGCACGGTCTGCTCCAGAAAAGGCGCAGATTGAAATCGAGATCTGCTTCCAATACGCGATGTCTGAGAAAACGACAATCCACAGTTTTACGAACACCATTTCCAATCCGGAAGAGGGCACGCACGTGGATGGTTTGCAGGCGGGAATTGTGCAGGCATTTCGGGAACACGATGGGCGTACCTGGACGGGATCTGCGATTAAGCCGAACGCGTACCGACGCGGTTTGGTCGCCCTGGTCTCGGTTCTGCACTCGGACCCGCAATTTGGCGGTTGCACCAAGGCGGAGCTCGGCTCGCCAGAGGTTCGGCACATCGTTTACATGGCCGTTCGGCGGGCATGGTTGGCATTTCTAAACGCGAATCCAGAAACAGCGCGAAAGATTCTTTATGTGATCGAAGGCCGGACACCTCCTTCCCAGGAACAGCTGATGCGTCAGCTTCCCCATGTATTCGGCCCACTGCCCTCCACCTAATTTCCTTTCTTCGCCCGCCGTAACCCGTCATCTTGCGGTGGCAGATATGTCGAACGGTTCAACGAAAAAGCGCACCATTCCGCCCGGCTCATTTTCGACAAGAATCGCTCGGTTCCTTTCGGAGACGCCGCTGCTGGGGTTGGCGGTTATTCTCGGGGTCGTCACGTTTCTGATCTATGCGCCGTCGCTCGGTGCCGATTTCGTCTATGACGGGCGGGTCGAAATTCTGAATGAAGGCTTCATCACGGTGCCCTCGCACATCGTGGATGTCCTCACGCTCAAGGTGCTGAGCATGAAAGTTCTGCTCTCGGATCGTCCCGGTGAGCTGCTCTACCTGATGAACATTGCGCTGTGGTCGGGAAAAAATCCTTTCGGTTACCACGTCTGCAGCAACTTGCTCCACGCGTTAAACGTCGGGCTTGTTTTTGTGCTCATGGTCCGACTGCTTTTGATTGAGAATCAAAACAGACTGCACGTTCGCGTGCTCGCGGCGCTGTCCACGCTGTTTTTCGCCCTGCATCCGATCGTCGTCGAACCCGTATCGGACATCAGTTACAGCAACGACCTGCTTGTCACGCTCTTCACGTTGCTGGCGCTGTTTGTCGCGATGGAGCTCCCCGGAGGAAGCCCACGAAAATCGGCGCTAACGGGCTTTCTGATCGCGTTCTGCTCACTGGCCGCGGTCCTGTGTAAGGAGGCCGGTCTGGTCGTGCCCTGCGCCGTCACCGCATATTGGATTCTGTTCCGTTGGCGCGAATCAAAGGGCCGCTGGCTGGCGTGCCTTGCGACTTCGTTCTTCGTCGTCATCGCCTTCTTGACCGCGCGTTTCGCCTTCGCCCTTCCCAGCTCAGTCGCGCCCCATTTCCTGGGCGGCTCGCGCCTGGAGGCGATCCTTACGCAGCCTCGGCTTTGGGCGTTCATGATAGGGAAACTGGTTTGCCCGCTCGGACTCTCCGCCGATTACACGTTGCAAAACATCACCCCTTCTACGCCGCTGGCCCTGCTCTTACTTTCGTTCGTGCTGTACGTTCAAATCGGCCTGGCGCTGAAAAGCCGACTCGCCGCATTCGGCGCAATTCTCTACTGGGTAAGCCTCGCGCCGGTTTCGAATTTCGTCCCGCTCTATCGAATCGTGGCGGACCGTTTTTACTATCTGCCACTCATCGGCGTGGCGCTTCAGCTCACGGTTTTGGCGTTGCTCATAATCAAGGCGCGGCCCGCTTTCTTAGCCGGAATCATTGGCATATACGTCCTGATTTTCGCCCCGTTTTTATGGCTGAACTTCACAAGACAAGGGGTGTTTATGGACGAGGACTCGCTCTGGACAGACACCGTGCAAACCAGCCCCTATTCCTCTGAAGCGCATAACAATCTCGCCTCAGTATTGATCGCTCAGAGTCGCCGGGAAGAGGCGGAACCGCATTTGCGTATGGCGGTAGCGCTCAATCCGGAAAATCCACAAGCCTACAACAACCTCGCCTCGCTTTGCGCGCAGTCGGGCCGGAGCGATGAGGCAATCGAGCTGTTTCACCGCGTGCTGGCGTTTACGCCGGACTTCCCGGAGGCGCGTCTTAATCTGGGCAACACGTACGCGGAAATGGGCCGGAATGACGAGGCCATCGAGGAATTCTCGACAGCCATTTCGCTTAAGCCGAACTATTTCCAAGCGCATTTTAACCTCGCGAACACGTACGCCAAAATGGGCCAAAAGGATAAAGCCTTAGCTGAGTACGAAAAGGCGGCGGAGATTGATCCAAATTCGCCCCTTTTTGCCGGAGCGCGAGCGGCATTGAACGCCCCGCACTGACAGATTTGCAAAGATATAAGCTTTTGGCTTCAAACCCCTCATTTTAAAGGATTTAGAGGTTGAGTCAGGCGTAAGAAATTAGTATTCTCACCAGCTATGGCTGAAGACAAGAATTTGACCCTGAATCCTGATAACGAAGACGCGGAGTTAAACGATTCCGGGAAGGTTTTGGGCGATTACGGCGCCGAGCAAATCAGTGCTCTGGAAGGACTGGAAGCTGTTAGGGAAAAGCCGGGAATGTACATCGGAGGAACCGATGAAAAAGCGCTTCACCATTGCATCAACGAAGTTCTTGATAATTCGGTCGACGAATATATGGCTGGGCACGGCAAAAAAATCGAGGTCACGATCCATGTGGATGGCTCCATTTCCTTGCGCGACGAGGGCCGCGGTATTCCCGTCGAGAACCATAAGAAATTCGACATGCCGGCAGTGGAGTTAGTTCTCACAAAACTGCATACCGGAGGTAAGTACAACCAAGGTGGTTACATCTACTCCGGTGGAACCCACGGCGTCGGTGCCAAGTGCGTAAACGCCGTCTCTGAATGGTTTGAAGTCGAAGTGTGCCGAAATGGGAAGGTTTACGCGATTGGGTTTGAGCGGGGAATTACGAAGCGCCCACTGGAAGTGATCGGAACCAGTACCACGACCGGAACCAAGATTACGTACAAGCCCGATCCCATTATTTTCAAAGAAACGATCGAATTTAAGCATGAGACCGTTGTTGCAAGACTGCGCCAATTGGCCTTCCTGTGCCCGGGTCTTGAATTAACATTCATGGACGAGCGACTGGAAGGATCAAGTCGGGAAAGGTTCTATTTTAAGCACGGCCTTGAGGAGTTCGTGGAATCAGTAAATAAGAACAAGCAGACGCTTCATCCCAAGCCGATCCGTATCTCCCGCGTTAAAGAAGGCGCGGTCATGGTTGAGGACGTTGCCAGGGACGTACGGGTCGATATTGCTCTCCAATACAACGACTCGCTAAATGACCAGATTAATTGCTTCACCAACACGGTCTACAATATCGAGGGCGGCACGCACTCAGCCGGTTTTCGAACTGCCATTACTCGCGCTATCAACCAATATGCAAAGTCGAATAACTTGCTGAAGGACAAGGACCCCTCGCTTTCTGGAGACGATGCACGCGAAGGTCTTGTGGCAGTGGTTTCAGTGCGTCACCCAAAGCCTCAATTTGGCGGGCAAACCAAGGAAAAACTACTCTCTCCCGATGCGGAAAGCATCGTCTCTTCGTTCACGTACGAAGGGCTGATGAGCTACTTCGATGCGAACCCCGGAATTGCCAAGCGCTTGGTCGATAACTGCTTGAACGCGGCGCGGGCTCGTGAGGCGGCCAGGAAAGCACGGGAATTGGTGCGAAAGAGTGCGCTTTCCGGTGGGGGCTTGCCCGGTAAACTTTCGGATTGTTCCAGCCGAAACCCAGAGGACAGCGAGCTCTTCATCGTTGAGGGTGATTCGGCAGGTGGCTCCGCCAAACAGGGACGCAACCGCCATACGCAAGCGATTCTGCCCATTCGCGGTAAACTCTTGAACGTTGAGAAATCACGGCCCGATCGCTTCCTGCAAAACGCGGAAATTCGCACCCTGATTCAAGCCATTAAGACGGGCATCGGTGAAAGCGGCGAAGGCGGGTTCAATATCGAACAGCTCCGCTACCACAAGATCATCATCATGACCGATGCGGACATCGATGGATCGCACATTCGGACGCTGCTTCTGACGTTCTTTTTCCGCCAAATGCCAGAGCTGGTTCGGCGCGGCTTTATTTACATCGCGCAACCCCCACTGTTCCAAATCAAACGGAAAAAGCGGGAAGAATTCGTCGATGGTCAACAGGAGCTCGATCGAATGTTAATCAAGTTCGGCAGCGACGATGTGAAGCTGAAGATCCTCGCCAACAACCGCACCATTGAAGGCGAGTCGCTCCTGGAACTTCTGCGCTCATTGGAGTCGCTGAAGAAATTCTCGCGGGCGATCGCACGTCACGGTGGTTACTTCTCCGATTATCTGGCGAAGCGCGATCCGATTAGCGGTGAGCTTCCGCGACATCTGGTAAAGGTTCGCGATGGGAATCTGGAAGCGGTCGATTATTTCCACACGGACGCAGAATTAGGCGATTTTGCCCGCCGAAATCCCGACTTGGGCGTGTTCGATCATTTGCTGGAAGACCCCAATGCTTTACTGGAAGGCGAGGCGGCTCCGGTCGTTGAAGCCAACGTCGAACCGAATGGAAACGGCAATGGAAATGGAAACGGCCACGCGACAAACGGTGCGCCTGCCTTGCGTGAAAAGCCGGCCAAGAACGTGCCGCGCCGTCGCTGCATCCATGTCGAGATTCACGAGAGCAAGGCTGCCCTGGAACTGCTTCAAACCTTGAAGCGTCGCGGGCTGGATATTGGAACCCACGCGGTGTCTCAAACGCCGCTTTTTCAGTTGATCGAAGGAGAAGGCGATAACGAGAAAGTCAAATCGCTCCACGCGGTCCCGGAGATCTGGGATTCCGTGAAAGAGGTGGGCCAGCGCGGCGTGCAAATCACTCGATTCAAGGGGTTGGGTGAAATGGATGCGAAAGATCTTTTTTCAACCACGATGGATCCTCAGAAACGCCGGCTCTTGCGAGTGGAAGTCTCCGATGCGGTTGAGGCGGACGAAATGTTCTCGAAATTAATGGGCGATGTGGTCGAACCGCGTCGGCAGTTTATTGAAGACAATGCTCTTAACGTACGAAATCTCGACATCTAGAATTGCACCTATCCCAGGAAAACAGAGCATGGAATTCGTGTCGGTCGAGGGGGATTGTGCCCTCCCGGCACTGAACGTGCTGACCGATCTCCGCCCCCGTGATACATCCCTTTCATCAATCTCCAGAGCCTAAGTTAACCGTTCGGGTCGGATGTCTGCTTGCCTATGAAGCGCCGCAGCCAACGCCCATTATTCTGCTGGTAAAACCCTACGAGGACCATCATCAGAAGATCGTTGCGGAACTCATGACTTTTCAGGGTGAACCGGGGCTGCCTCCGGTGCTGGATGGGTTCGGGAACATCACACATCGCTGGATCTTGCAACCGGGGCCAACCACCGTGATTTATGACGCGCTCGTGGAGGTTTCCTCGTTACCAGAAAGTTCCAATCCTCGCACACACGCCGTGCCCGTAGATCAACTGCCGCTGGACGTGGTGCGCTTTACGCTGCCCAGCCGATATTGTGACTCCGATAAGCTGCTCGCGTTTTCCGCAGACCGATTTGCCGGCATCGCTTCTGGTCACGACCGCGTTATCGCGATATGCAATTGGGTCCAGGCGAACATCCAGTACATCACTTTTTCCGGTCGACCCGATATTTCCGCATCCGATGCCATCTCCCGGGGATTTGGCGTCTGCCGCGACTTCGCGCATGCCGCGATCTCCCTGTGCCGGGCACTCAATATTCCGGCGCGCTACGTCTCCGGGCATCTCCCCGATATTGGCTGCCTCGATTCCGGAACTCCGATGGATTTTCACGCCTATTTTGAGGTCTATTTGGAACATCAATGGCGCGTGTTCGACGCGCGGTTTAATACACCACGAATCGGCCGAATCAAAGTCGCGCATGGTCTGGATGCAGTTGATGGCGCGTTCTCCACGATTTTCGGTCCGGCGAACCTCACCTACTTTGAAGTGTGGGCTTACCAGGTGAATCCAGCGGTTGTGTCGATAGGATCGCCGATCGATTTATCAAAACGAATCGATAACTCGTTCGAAGTTCGGTACGGGTAACGAAGCCGAGGAAAAGCAAAGACTCTGACTTTGAGGAATCGCTACTGTTTTTTCTGATAACAGCGTACGTAACTAAACTGTGCCTCAGAGGGCAGTTGAGCGTCGTCGACCTGACGTCCCCAGCCAATCACGGTAAGCCAAATATTTTGCGGCCCTTGTTTGATAGCCGAAACATCGATTGTCTCGACCAATTTCCCATCGAAATACATTCGAACCGCTGTCGGCGTATAGTCGGCGGACCAAGTGTGAAAATCCGAAACGAGATCCGGTGTTTTTGGTCGGATTCGACCAAGATTCTTTGGACCAGGTGAATTCCACGCGATAACCCCAGTCGAATACCCGGAATGCTTTGGGCTGGAATCCTGTTCGCAAATATCGAACTCTTGTCGGAGCAATGCCTTTTTGTCGGCTTTATCCTCGCTGTAAAACATAGTCCAAAAAGACGTATGCCACCCCGCACCCGGAGGCACTCTAAATCGTGCTTCGTAGTAACCGTATTGGAACTGCTTCTTTGAGATAATTCCGGCACCCGAATAATGTTTTCCAGCGATATCTTCCTTTTTGACGGCCAGATGAAGCGCATTGTCGAGCAGGGAGACATTCTCGGGGACCTGGGTGCTATTTCCCTTAGAATCCATTCTATACTGCCATTTCGTGAGGTCTAACGACGCCTCTTTGAACTCATCAGAGAAAACAAGTTCATAACCTTGTTGAGCGATTTCGGGAACCACCGGAACGGCTTTACCGCTGGCTGGATCAACATCAGGGGAAGCGACCTGAGCAACGGCCGATTCTCGCAAACACACTAGGGTGACGATACAAATAAAGCTACGGACCTTGCAGTTAACTGACGTGTTTTTCATAAAGGCGTGATTATAATATTTTGTGGTTTTAGGGTCGGTCCCGATCCGCCAGTTATTTGACGCTGACGGCAGGCGTTGTGGGTGCTTCCCAATTATCGGTTCTGAAAGTTAGGGCTGGAAGGCCGTCCAGATTGAACAGATTTGCCCAGGAAATATCAGAGCCCCAAGCATACCGAATGGCGACTGGATGGGGGACTAGGGCTGAGGTGACGGTAACCGTGTTATTCTCAATCGTCGCATCGGCCCAATGGAAGACCTGATCTTGTCCCGCTAGGCAAAACCCTTGCAGTTGCGTTCCATTTCGGAAAACGAGCCCTTTCCCAACGTGATCGAAGGTTACAGAAACCTTGTCGCCATTGCGGGTGTAGCTTTTGTAAACCGGCCCGAGATATTCCAATGGTTTACCGTAAACAAACCCGAGAGCGACTCGCACGTCACGTGCAGCATAAATCGATTTTAAAACCGGATGCACCCCAGGGACCAGATCGCTTGTCGTGCTAAGAACAGCACCAGGAACCTGCATGATTTTAACGTGTGCTGCCCGCTCCAAACCATCTGCTGTCGGTAACGGTTCAGCCGGTAATGGCTTGAACGGGTTTGTCTTGCTTATGGTGGGATCACTGGAATCAAAAGCACAGCCTCCACCAGAGGGTTTCTGGACACTGATAAAAGGAAAATTCAGGCCCCAGGCTTGACGCCATCCATTGATCAGAGCGCGGATGATGTGGTCCTGAGGTACGCCCGGCACGCCGGATAGACCTTCTCCCTGATCCCACAGCACACCTCGAATCGCGAATCCATAATAGGGCTCGAGCAGTCTCAATTCCTCTTCAAAGCGAAAACTTTTCAGGGTGGGCTTTACCGGAAAAGGAGGTTTCGCGGGTTCAGGTTGACCCAGAGCTTTCTTATTGGCAGCAACCTTTGTCCAATTTTCCAACGATTTCGCGTAGAGATCTTGAGCCAAGGCATCGGTCCAATTGTCCAGGTAATGCTGGAAATCGGCTGTGCAATCCTTGTCCTTCAGGAACATGTCTTGAGAAACAAAACGACAGGCAGGCATTCCCGGTTTCGATCTTACGATGATTCCGACAGGTCTCTTCAGTTCACGGTTCAACTGGACGGCAAAGGCAAAGCCTTGTGCAGTAAAGTCTCCGTTTTGTTCGGGAGTCGACTCCATCCAAACCTTCTTATCTGTCAAGCAAACGCGTACCTCGGGCTGTGCTTGTGAAACCATTTCCGCGAGGGTTGTATCGGATCCGAAGATGTTCCTATTTCTCGTGTAAGCCATGTTCGATTGGCCCGAGCAAATCCACACCTCGCCCACCAAAACATTCTTGAGGGAAATTGTTTTTCCTTCGAGCGCAACGGTCATCTCCTCTGGGCCTCCCGGTACGAGCGGATCAAGGACAACGCGCCATGCCCCGTCAGCACCGACAAGTGCCGTCTTTACTTGATGCTGGATGGTAACGGTGACGGTCGAACCACTCGTCCCGTTGCCCCAAACCGGAACGGGCATCTCGCACTGGAGTACCATGTTGTCTTGGAACGGAACGCCAAGCTGAAAATCTGCCGCTTGAGCGAAACCAGCCAAGGCAAATAGGTAAAGAAGCGAAAGATTTTTCATCACGGTACACTTATTGAAGCTGCGTTTGGACAACGGCCACGCTTGCCGGAGGCATAGAGATTTCTATTGTCGCATTAGCGGCGGATGCTAAGGGTTGCCACTGACCGTTCCACGTCCCATCGTCGAGTATCGGCTCACCGCCTAAGCGGACTTCTGATGAAGAACCCGCCAAATCGCCGGTCGTCGAGGACAGAAAAATCGCTTTAGCTCCCGTCGTTGGTGCGTCTAATTTAATCTGGATAGGAATTCGCATCGCCGAATCGCCATGCGATTTGTTGATGAGTGTAATGGAGACCGTTTTTCCTTCGCTTAAAGTGGCATAAACAACCAGATTGAGGGCTGTGGGAACATTGACAAGAAGGGTCTTTCCGTGGCCGCCCAGATCAAACAGTTTCATTGCGTACCCCAGCGGACGAACTTCATATCCATGATCCGAAGTTACGAATGCGGCGTACCGGCAAGGCATCGCCAAAGCGCCGCCTGTGAAGTCCCCGGTGTGAAAATTCAATCCGGCGGCCCCATGCTCCGCCCACCAGTAGAGATAATCGGTAGCCCAAAGCGCGGATGCATAGCTGTCACTGGTGCCTTTGAGTCCGCTGAACCAATAGCTGTTCGTTTCGCTCAGGCGAAAAGAGAGCGGCTTTCCGGCGCAGGCATCCGTGAGACTCTTCAGACTCTTTTCATAGGTCCCATAAGCCTGTTGCGAGAGCATTCTTTCTCGGGATGCCGGACCGTCGAACGGGATTAAATTCTCGACATCCGATTTGTCACCATGCGGGTTTTTGTAAGAGCAGCCAAATGCGTAGAGGTGCTGCGAAATTTGGACAACACCTCCCGCAAGTGCACCGAAATCGCGCGCAAAATTCTTACAGAGGTCCGGCGAGTAGTTTTGATCCGGTCCGCTGAATTTAGCATCAGGAAATACCGCCACCATAGCATCGTGAATGGCCGCCCATTTGGCCCGATAGATTACATAATCCTTGTAATAATAGGGCTCGTTACCGATGGCAAAAGTATCCAGTTGAGCGGCATACTGGTCATGAAAGAGTTTGGCGACTGAGGCAGCTGCAGCCGGGGCGCCATTTTCTAATCGAACTGAGTAAATCAGTTTTACTCCGGTTGCCTTTGCGAATTCACAAAGCGATGCAATATCCGCCTCCGAGGGAATCGGAATTTGCGGCGCATCGACAGAATTGCCCCCGATTCTTAGGCTTTTGATTCCCAGAAGTTTGAAAAGAGTGACGAGGGGCTTGTTGTCCGGGCGAAAGTAATGCTGGCCATTCTTGTCTGGAAGCAATCGGCTCGTTTCATAACTCAGGCCGAGTGTCTGTTCTGAAATCGAGGGTCCGGGTGCTTGAGTGTTCACCGAAATAACGGCCGTGGATCCTACGGGTTCGCAAAGCGCAAAGCCCATAAGACAGCAGCCGAAAATAAAAACAGTAACGGAAGAGATTTTCATCAGGAGTCGGTTCGAAAACAGATGGCTGGAAAGCCATCCAAATTAAAGAGATTGGCCCAGGGATGTTTAAACGACCAAGCATATCGCACATACTTGGGCTGAGGCACTGTGCTACTGGAAACGACCACGGTTTGACCATCGATCGCAGCATCGGCCCATACGAATTTCATGTCGTCTCCGGCTACGGCAAAGCCTTGCAGTTTATCGCCGTTACGGAACGTCAATCCTTTGCCAACGTGGGAAAAGTGGATCCGTATCTTGCTACCTTCAACCTGACTGCTGTCGTAACGCGGTCCGCTGAACTCGATCGGCTGCCCATAAACGCATCCCAAGGCCACCTGACAATCCCTTAATCCGTAGGCAAATTTATTCCACGGGTGCAGATTTTGTCCAAGATCACTTGTCGGCACCATGAAGGTGTTCGGGTTACTTGCGATTCGAATGAACAGCCAGCGCTTGTCGCCATCCGTTGGAACCTTTTCTGGCAGTGGTTCGAAGGGATCTGACGCCCAGGACATAACCTTGTCGCCGTAGTCGAATGCGCAGCCACAACCACTCGGTTTTTGAACATAGACGAACGGGAAATCGCTTTGTCCCCATTCTTGCCGCCAACTGCGAATCAAGGCTGCCATCACAGTCGGCTGGTCGATGGCGTTAATCCCCGTACCGCTTTCACCTTGGTCCCACAACACTCCCCGGATTCCGTAGCTGACCAATGGAAGAACGTATCGATCATGAAGCTGGCCCATAACCAGCCGAGTGGAACTGGTTTCACCGGGTCGAGTGGCTAGCTCCGGTTTTAAGCGCAACCAAGGCGTTTTCCTTTGATCCTCCGGGCTCAGTTGGTTTCTTGCGGCGAGATCATCCTGATATTTCTTCAGAGCGGCGGTGTACTTTTGCTGTTCGACGTCTATTGAAAATGTCTGATTGGCCTTTGCCACAGCAGCTTGATAGTCCGGGTCAGAAGTCAGCGCATCCCGGCTCACCCATTCACCTGAAGGCGTCCCGCCGACGGCTGCCAGCATTAAGCCAACTGGAACATTCAATTTCTTATTCAACGAAATTCCAAAGCACTCAAACTGGGCAGAAAAGGATGCCAGATTTTCTGGGTTGGATGGCATCCACACAGTCTCGGCAACGGGAGGGACGTGGGCATACACCCATTTTACGGTCATCAGACGAACGGCGGGATACGGGCCGCTTTTGATCAAGTCCTGAAGGTTGGGGTCGCCGGGCGATTTCGCTAAAACAGAATCGGCTGTCTTCGCCCCACCGAGAAAGGCGTTTGCGGGCATCTGCATGTTCGATTGCCCCGAGCCAACCCAAACCTCACCCACAAGCACGTCCTCAATTGTAACAGGCTTCGACGCCGGATCATTCGAAGCAATTGTCATCGTTTCCGGGTTCGCGCTCGCTGAAAATGGACCTAACTTGAGCTTCCATTTGCCCTCGGAATCCACTGTTGCGGTCTCGCTCTTGCCTGAGAAACTGACCGTAACTTTCTCATTTGGATTCCCCGTCCCCCAAACCGGGACCAGCATATCCCTCTGCAGCACCATATGCGGGCTGAATATGGGAGCAGGTACTGGGTCAGCCCTAAGATTGCCCGGAAGAGACGCGCAGGCGATGAGCACGACTACGATTAGGCGGAAGGTAAGCTTTAATATTCTACGGGTTTGCATGGGTTGAGACGATTTTTGGAGGGACGAGAACGGTTCGGATCAGTTCGTGCGGATTTTGAATACGCCAGAGCAGTTGTTGAGCGGCTATGTGTCCGACTTCTTCAGGACTGATGGTGATGGCCTGTATCCAGGGAAATTCCCTTGTGACGAGTTCAACATCCGTGATTACGGCAACCAATTTGGATCGCCCTCGTCGAAAGTGTTTGGAAGTTTCCAGCAGCCGCGCCGCCGCGATCACGTCTTCGTCATGCCCGGGAATAAACGCACTAAAAGGCTCATTAGCTAATTTTTCGATGTGTTGAAGCAAGGATTCGATAGGTATCGATTCAACATTCAACCCTGCGTTTTCGAGGCCTAATCGGCATGAGAAAGTTCGGATGTGAAATTCGCTATAGAATCGGCGATTGTGGGTGACGATGATGAATTTCGACGCGTTTCCGGTTCTCAACAATTCAGCGGCCAACTGCCCCGTTTGAAAGTTGTCTGGAGTCACCAAATCAATCCGCGCTGCTCCGCGTCGCGTTCCATAGACCCAAACCCCAGGCAACGTGTAGAGAATTTCCAGAAGCGCCTCAGGTACTGTTCCTTCGCGGACCATAATCCCGTCGACCTGACGGCCTGTGATGCAAAGGGGAAGCTCGTTCGCTTGCCGCATTTGGGTCACCAGCAGTTGCTGGCGATTTCGAGCCAAGACTTCATCCGCGCCTCTTGCCAGTCCGACACCGAGTGGAGTTACCATGCCTAGCGGCGCGGATTCTTGGTCAGGAAAGAGCATGGCTACCTGGCGCAATGAAGTTTTAGACGCCTCTGATTTGGAGGGCGGTGCGGTGAAGCCAAGCTCGTACATCGCTGCACGAACACGCGCCACCGTTTCGGGTGAGTGGCCGGGGATATTGTTCAAAATACGAGAGACCGTTCCCGTTGAGACCCCCGCCTTTTTAGCCAGTGCACGAGCAGTAATCTTGTTCATGGTGCAAGGTATATCAAACGTTTCAAAAAGTTTTAGGAGATTTACCGCTCTGGAAGTGTTTGGCTTGAGTGAAAGACTCGCATGGGCGACATGAGCAAATCGAGAAACGTCTAAGCTTCAATTGAGCTAGGTCATGTTCGCGTTTCAATACTTTTGACAGATGTTACATTGCGTTTCAATGTTTTAATTCGTATTCGTAGACATTTCTAAGGCGTCTAATCCCAAGCAGCCGAAACGCAGTCATTTGCTTCACCATTGAAAAAAGACTCAGCGGCCACCAACCTTTAGTGCCTGGACTTTTTTACCAAGGGAGTCTTAGAACTTGTGACGCATTGTAATGAATGTTCTTGAATCAAATTAAATAGAGACTTATGTTCCAAATAGAACGCAAGTATTGCAGCGTATTGTAACGTAAGCCGCTCTTTCGACGCGAAGCACATATGAACCTCAAACCAAGAAAATCGAAATGCTCTGCGGGTTCCCATTCTGGCGACGGTTCCCGGTTCCACGACACCTGTAACGGGTGGCTCTTTCGCCTACTAGGTCGCTGATCCGAACCAACAAAAAGCTCCGGACGTCCAGTAGACATCGACGGACGTTACAATTCCTACCACGATATCTATGGTTTTGGCCAGCGCGATGGCAAGTGGGTGAGCCCTTACCTGTTCCGGAACTGAGAAACTTCCTATGGTACGACTTACACTGCTCCAAATCTTCCTGCTTTGGGTTGTGGGATTTGGAGGATTGTCGCTGTGGGTACGGCGTTGGATTGCGATCTTTGCAGATAGAGTCCTGCTATGGTTGCCGCCCGCGATCAAGTACTACATCGTCGCCACCCCCGTCATTCTGCTTGAAGAAGCTCTCACAATAGAAGTCCCAAACTTCTGGGGGGTTTTGCCTATAGTTCTGGCGTTCTACATCATGTTCCTCCCTGTCTACCTATTCCAACGATACACCGAATGCTCGTTCTGGCTGGCATCAAGTCTATTTGGTGTTTTGGGCTGCTATAACGAGTTCATTCTCGTTGGAAGGATCCATCAGATGGACGGACTGGTTCTTTTCATCATGTGCACCCTTTGTTTTTTGATTCATGTCGTGATGGCGCTTCTTCCATCGTATTACTTGCAGTTTTCGATTAAAAGATCAGGTAACCAACGTTACTGATTACTCCGCAAGCGTCTGCTGAGCCAATCATCGAGAGCTGGCTCAAGACCTGATAATCACCTCTGCGACAGCGCCGGACGGACTCGGCAATTATTCGATGTCCACCCAGACGCGACTGAAATCAGCCCTGAGCAAATCCTGGTTTCGCATACAGAAATAGACGGTTCGCCCGAACTTGAAGCCCATGATGTCCCACATGGCGTCTTCTAGTTGAAGGAGCAATCGGTGGTCTCGTCCGCGGGCGACCCTTTGTTCCCTACTCAGATCCCCCATGGGGAACAATTTCTCTGGGACCTCAGGACCGTGACTACCGAGATCTGGGTAACCGAGCATGTGGTGGGGAGAATTCCCTTCCTTACGGTACTCGTCGTTGATATGGATCCAGTGGTCGTATTCATCAGATGTCATTAGCTCTTCAAGGCCCCAGTAATCCTCCCCCGGAGGCAACATCCGCTCTGAAGTAAACTGGAGCCTACACGAGGTGTAGACTTCAACCTCTCCGTCATCATCGGGCAAATTCGTGGGGGCTCTTGTCGCGTTAACTGCTCGATGTCAACGTGACGGTGCAAAACCCGGATCTTTCCCAACTCGTACAGCCAATCGTCGCTACCTGAATAAACAAGATCGAAGAAGAAAAGGTAGAGCATTCCCGTTTTCGGTAGAACGTGATCCGCGTCGTATTGGGCCAATTGTTCCAGATTAAATTGGCCGATGAACGGCAGACTGATAATTCCGTCCTCCGGTAGTGCGCGCTCTTCGTAAAGTTTCTTGACGATTTTGAATGTAGGCCAAGCCAAGTCCGGCGGTAGGTCCGGCATTCCGCCGAGTTTACTCGCACCGATTGGAATATCGTCGTCGCTGCCCGGCTGCGGCCACAAGCGAATGGAATTGCGGACGAGGGCTTCCAGTTCCGTGCGCACCCGGCTTAACGCAGGATCAGCCGCCAGATGGAAGTTGGATTTAGAGGGGCCTAGGGGCTCAGGCATACGTGAGCTAAAATCCTTCCGGGAACCTGCTCACATCTAAAGGCGGTTCATTAAAAACGGACTAAAAACGGACAAACCCGCCGGAAGACCGACGGGCTTGTGTTTGCTTTGCCTTAGCTCAGGCGAAACCTAGGCTTTGCCGCCGTAGGTCGTGTAATCGTCGAGGTCGAGCAGGTCGAACCACGTGTTGATGTCTTCGCGGGTAGGGGCCATTTCTTTCACTTTGCTGGTGAAGAATTCAGCCGTTTCGACATCGCTGGTCGGTCCACGTTGGAGGTGGAACTCAGACCACGCCTTGATTTCCCAAGCGGCGCGCTTGTTTTTGCCGTTAGCGCTGATCCATTCCAGGATTTCGGAATCGCTCTTACCGGCTTTGATTTCTTCCATCAGAGCGGTGGCATCGACGCCAGCGAACTCGAAGAAATGTTTATCGAGAGGACAATCGTAGTAGAACTCGCCGTTTTTACCAGCGGCGGTGGCGCGACCTTTGTCGAGGATGCGGGGGAGGATAACGAAGCCGCCGAGCTTACAGCGCCCGGCGCGGGGGGGACGTTGAGTCAGATCAATGAAGGGGATAGTTGTCATAGGTGAGGGGTGTTTTGTTGAGGGGCGGTTGCTTGAAGGCAACCGAAGATCGATCGAGCCGGAATGGCCGAAAGGTCTATGGAACTAGCTTCGCTTAAAAAACTGACCGGTCAAGTATTGATCTGAAACCGAGAAGATAGCACGTATCTTCGCGTAAAATGTTTGACTTCTTAGTCGGCAATTCGGTTACATACTAATATGGCAATTCGAGCGATTGTACTTTTTGTGGTCTCCTTGGTTGTAGTGAGCTTCCTGTTCGTCGGGATCGATCTGAGAGCGCAGGAGGACAACTCCCGTTTTCCTATCGTCCTGCAGAAAATCGTTTCGGATCTCGTCGATCCTCCGAACTTGGGTGCGTTTAGTTCCAATCCGTACACGAACCAAAGCTCCGGCAACAGCCAGCGAAACAAGAAATGGCTCCGTGTGGAATTCACCTATGACGTGAATCCTCCGCAAACCAACCCGAATGTGGAAGCGCAGTATTTAGATGAGGCGACCTTCAAAGTGTGGATCGAAGCTCGCGACTATGCAGATCCCCGGGCGGCAAGCCAAGGGCAGGGTCTCCCGGTCGCCTTTGTGGGGTCGGTTACCTATGTGAATCTTTACAAAGGCAAAGGCCAATTCGGTGCGGTGTTCTTGCACCCCGCTACGGTGGAGCGTTACGGTGGTCCGAATAACGGAATTCAGAACTTTATGGCCACAGACAAGTATGATGTTCATGTGGAAGCTTCCGTAGGTGGCCAGCCGATTTGCGGGTTGGACCGGTTAAAAGAAACATCACAGACTTGGTATCAGCAGTTGAAACCGCTCAATGGTTTAGTCTACAACAAAGATCAAACCCCCTTTATCGTATTTGAACCTGAACGCTATCCTGCAATTAAATTGCGGGGCCAAATCTCCGAGTAGCATCTGAAAACCTGACAATGGCTTCTTCTCAGAAAATCGTGACGCTGGACGTCGGTTGGTCCACGTTAAAGTTATCAGAGTTCGCAGTTAACCGTACAGGCGCGGTCACGTTATTGAGATTCGGCCACGCGGAGCTAGGCCTCGACCCGAACAAGGACGAGGACCGTGCTCAGTTTATTACTCAGGCTCTGGCCGAATTGTTTAGGAAGACCGGCATCAAAGACAAACAGTTGCGTGTCTCTGTATCTGGACATCTCATCTTTACGAAATTTATTAAGCTTCCCAATGTGGAGGCGAGTCAGCTGGAGAAGATTGTCGGTTTTGAAGCTCAACAGAATGTTCCCTTCCCGATGAATGAAGTGGTCTGGGATTATCAGATGCTGGTGCCGAAACCGGGTGGAATCGAGTCGGAATGCGTTCTTGTCGCGATTAAGAAGGAAGTCTTGGAGGTAGAACTCGGTGCTGTAGAGGCGGCAGGTGCTGTGGTTACTCACGTGGATGTCGCTCCTTTTGCTCTCTTAAACGCATTTCGATTTTCTGTGCAGGCGAATGAAGGGTGTTCCTTGATGATCAATGTCGGTGCTAAATCGACCAATTTCATCTTTGTAGAGGGCGATCGTTTTTGGATTCGTACGATCCCGATTGCGGGGCACTTGATCACGCAAAACATGTGCAATGAAATGCAGGAGCCGTTTGTCGCATCTGAAACGCTCAAGCGCGGAAAGGGATTTGTCTCTCTAGGCGGCGTGTATGCAGACCCGCCCGATGAAACGGCGGCGCGCATCTCCAAATTGATTCGCACCACGATGACGAAGCTGCACATCGAGCTAAATCGCTCAGCGGCTGCCTGGCGTACGAATTACGGGGGAAGTGCACCTGTAAAAGCCTACCTTTACGGAGGCGGGGCCGAGGTTCAGTACACGAATTTTTTCATTGAGGATAAGCTCAATATTCCGGTGGAGTATTTTAATCCATTGGCAAATGTGAATGTAGCACCCTCGGCCAACCCCGGATCACTGGTTCGCGATTACATTTACGTGGGCGATGGCTTGGGCGTGGCACTTCGTTTGACGGGCAGTTCGCCGGTGGAGATATCGCTGGAGGCCCCCCGAATCGTTGCGCGCAAGCAGCAGGCGCAGGTTCGTCCCTACTACCTAATCGCGCTGGCGATGTGGTTGCTGGTGATGGTGGGTGTGAACCTCTACTTTGCGCGGGAGATTCAGCTGCTCCAACCGGTTTTGGACCAGAAAACGGAAGAGGCCGCGAATGTGCAGCGGTTGAGCGGTTTGATTAAGCCGACTTTAGACGAGTACACCTCGCTTCAAGCGATGTCCGATTCCATTACCGATTTAGGGCAAGATCGCACCCATTGGCTGCGCATTTTGAATGCTCTGAATGACAAAATCACGCTTGGCATGTGGATCACCCAGCTCGAGCCGATACAGGAACGTGGAGCGCCCAGCTCCGCTTTCACGCCGGGTCCGCAAGGGCAACGTCATCAGCCTGGGCAGCAAAACGCAGCAGAATCGGGAAGCAATATGCTGGATATTCACGGCCTTTACATGAGCAGTCAGCCCTCCATGCCGAACCTGAGTCCCACAGACGTCACCGCTTTTTTCAGCTCGTTAAAGGGAAATCCTGATTTTGATATTGGTGCGGAAGTGCGGCCAGAAATGGAATCGCAAACGTCAAATCCTGACGCACTGTCCTTCGCGTTCGCCTACAAACTGAAACTCAAGCAGCCGCTTCGCATGACTCCTGGTAAATGAACAAACTCACTTCTTTTGACATATTCGTGATTGTCGCCTTTGTGTTGATCACAGGCGGCGGGGCCGGCTGTGTCTATTGGCTCTCGTCGCAAGTCAGTACGTTGCAGGGCGCGATTACCAATAAACAGGGGGCGATCATTAGCCAGGCAACTGGAGGAATAGCGCCGACTGAGACGAATAAAAAAGCTCTGGAAGAGAGCGTCGCCACGATTCATGCGGAGGTCGATCCGATCATTAAGAACACGTTGGTTCCGAGTGCAGCGAATCTATCCGGCATGACGAGCATCACGCCGACCGAATGGCGTAAGCAACTGGATGACACCGTGGTCGCCCTGCGGGCTGACGCTAAATCAAAGAACATCACCTTGCCTAAAGATCCGCGGTTTTACTTTGGATTCTCGAAGTTCGCAGCCAGCTCACCTCGCACCGAGGATACGGCCGTCTTGAGCAAGCAAATGTATGGGATTAAATCGATCTTGCATCTGCTGTTCGCATCCCAAATCAATATACTGAGCGATGTTCGCCGGACCTATGAGGAATATAAGGGTATCGAAGGCGGCGCAGCCTCTGGCCAGGACAAAGATCAGCTCAGTGGGTTTAGCGAGTCCTCCCGCTCCGGCACTTACCTGGCGTATCCGTTTGAGATTGAGTTTCAAGCGAGCCCGGATGCCCTGCGGGCCGTGGTGAACGGGCTCTCCACGGGTAGCGATATCTTTGTCATCCGTTCCATCGACCTTAAGAATTCTCGGAAGGATTCCCCTAAAGCGAGTGATCTCACGACAATCGCGCATGCAGGTGGAGCCGCCGCTGCGCCAAGCTTGCAGTATATTTTCGGGGCAGAAACGCTCGAAGTCCACATGCGCGTGGATTT
>CAVURW010000272.1:0-20265 GCA_963743595.1 uncultured Verrucomicrobiae bacterium | reverse complement strand
CCTATACTATTATGAATATAGAAGCAGCGACATAACTCCCCATTTGCAACCAGCCTTACCTATTGCGTGTCGGGTAATTGACTGAAATCCGTTCGGGCCCATGGCGAAGCCGGGCGACCAGCATAGGCAGCAGCAGCTCGACGCGCCACTTGCGACAACACCGCCACCACCCACGCGGCGATGATGCAAATGGCGATGTCGGCGACGAGTCCGTGCTCCATGCGGCGCGAAAATTAATATGGAATTGTCCTAGAATAAACCACGAATGAACAAAACACCCGCAGGTGTGTAAAGTTTCCCCGGAACTATCCTGAATTTTGCGTTCAAAAATTACACCTAGCAACGTGGCGAGCGCGGCTTGCGATTGCGGCAGTTTGTTTTGCCACTCCACACGCTGCTGATGCTCCTGCAACACCTGCGGCGGGGCTTTTTCGCGAAATTTGGATTGTTCAATTTTTGGCCGGCCTTGGAAATTTCCGCCTGGTATTTCGCGATTTCCTTCTGATGCGGACTTTCTCGGCTTCCAGATCCACCGAGTTTTGCAGCGGCAGGAACATTCGCCGAGTTCATGACGGATGGCCAGAACATTTTTGGCGGGCCGAGAATTCCTGTTCACTCAACGGCCTGGGTGTTGAGCAGCAATTTCAAAACCTCAACGTTGTGCGGTGGCGTGAAATTCACCGGCTTGAAGATGAACTTCACTTTTTTGTTCGCCGGAATGTTCGCCTTGCGGCGGAGATTGCGGCCCTGCCCGATGAATTCGTTGCGCGCCTCGACTTGTTTTTCACTCCTGTGGGTCAAGCGGTAATGCGACTTGAAATCGTCGTCCAGCGGCTTCGGCCACGGCGCGAACATGGACGGTCTTGCCGCCCTGATTTTCCTCTATGTCCTCGGCATAACCCATGTTCGCTGGCGGCTCCCATTTTGCGCAGTTGCTCGTCGCTCTGCGCACTCATCTTGATCATTGCCTCGGCCATTTGGGTTTCGGAATAGGGATCCAATACCCAGCCGTTAACGCCTTCTTGAACCAGATCTTCCACACACCCACAGCCTTTCGAAACGAGCACCGGTAAGCCCGCAGCCATCGCTTCGTTAACGACAAGGCCCCACTGCTCGCCATACCGAGACGCCAAGACGAAGGCGCTGGCACTGTGATAGTGCGCGGGTAGGCCGGGATATTGAATAAAGCCCCGCAATTCGACGCAATCATTTAGTTTCAATTCAGAGACCAGCCGCTCGATCTGGCCTCTTAGGAGACCGTCACCAAGCACGACGAGGCGCCAGGGTTCGTTCTGCACTCGATCTCGGTAACAGCGATAGGCTTTTAACAGAGTCAGCAGATTTTTCTTCTTGATGAAACGGGCGCTGGTTAAGAAACATTTCTCGTTCTGGTGAAGCGCGTTGGGTCGTCGAAAATGCTCGTTGTCAACAACGTCGTAACCGAGAAAGACTGAAGAGCGCGTCATTCCGAGACTCTGCAGATACCGGGCTTGCGGCTCTCCTGCGACTAAACCTGTGGAACAAAAACGCACTGCAACTGACTTGATAACTTCCTTCCAAGCAGAACGCGGCTCATCTTCGAAGCGAGAATCGCTCATCAAGATCATCGGTTTTTTTCGACCCAGAGCCCACAGCAAAATTGCGAGCATCCCCGGATGGCTGTAGCCCGCTACCGCGCAGACGTCCGGATTCAATTGATCGAAATGACGCCGAACCGCTTCAAGCCATCCGAATTTCTCTCTACCCGCAACTGTCTGAACATCCACCGCAGGATCTCCACTCCACGAATACTCACCGGGATCGGGGCTCAGTTGCACACCAATCATATTTAGATCAAGGGCTTTACAAGCACGTAGCCTTGCGCAGTGATAGGGCCCATAATTAGCGAAGCAGAGGGCGAGCCGCATACACGTCGTCTCCTCGCACAGCGGGTGCTGCCACTCGTTTTTTCGAGATTCCGAATTCCTCCAGAATTCTAATGAGAATATAGCCAAACAGAAAAGGCCATAACACTAACAGCGTAATATCTCTTCCTAAATTAAAGGTTAATCCACAACCCATCATGAATAAAACCAGCCTTGGTAACGAATTACTCTGTATCCATAAGCGCGAGAGAATTCCGGTCCAAACAGCACATAAGAAAGCGGCCGAGGCTAAGCCCATTGTCTGTCCAAAATTGCATACACCTTGGCCGATTAAACCAGTCGCAATTGTTGCAAAAACTCCTGATTCACTATCATCGTTACCCCCAAAACCACGAACGACTGCGTAATCCAGTCCAATCGTAGGCTTCCCTGGCCAAATGCTCCTGGGCACAAAATTGACAGCCTCTGAGAAGTATTCTTCCCCATAATTCATCTTATAATCACCTGTCTCTATAAAGTAGTTAATCCAACAGAGTTCCTTAAGCATATCCAGTCCTTCATGCTTCGCTTCAAGATTATTTTCAACATCTAAAATTTCAGAAACAGAGCCATAATCTTCCCGATAATGTGCCACTCCTAAAAACCAAAAGTGCACGCAGAGGAAAAGAAGTAGCGTTACGGGAATCTTCACTAATCGCGGAGATTTATCAATAATCCAAAAACAGAAGACCGCCGGTAAGAGGAGGACCAACATACCGCTCCTAGCGCGGTCAAACCAGACGTACGGCCAAGTCAGGATAACTAAGAATAGATTCGCAAATTTCAAGATACCCCTACCAATCACAAAAAAGACCGCAAATGCAGCACAGGTGAGAAGATAGACATACGCACCAGCAGAGAAGAGAAAATCAGCACCATGCCCAATGCCTTCCCGACCGAACATGCCAACTTTATGCTCACGAGAGGGAGGCCAAATTACGCCGATAACATCCCAGTCGGCAGTTGCTAACCCGAAGGTAAACGTCACTAGCCAAATCCCAAAAACAGCAAAGAACAATCGATCAATCTCGTTCTGACTAACTACCGGAAAAACGATCCATTTCTTTAGATCCTTAATAAACCATTTAGTAATATCTATTACAATCAAACGATAAATAACCAGAAACACGATCACCTCAAGCAGCGACATATTAATTAACCCGTCCGGAAAGTTAATCCGAAAACCCGCTGGGGTTTCATAAGCAATATCACCGAAATACCATGCCCCGATCGTCCCATAAATCAGAACAGCCGGTTTAGCCCACGGCTCGCGCCAACGCTTAAACGCCTCCACCACAAGCACTCCCAGCAAAACCACGCCCACCCAAAACAACGTGGGGAATTCTCCATAGGCACTCATCGTATCAGCTCCAAATATTGATCGATCATCTTCTCGGGTGTAAAGCCCATCGCATATTCCACTCCCTTATCATCCAAGCCCCCAGTCTGTACCAGCTTAATTATGGCTTGCGCCAGCATCTTCTCATCACCCGGTGGTACTAATGTTCCATATTTCCCTCCAACGAGCACCTCTCGGCAGGCTCGAACATCGGAGGCTACTACCGGCAAGCCAGCAGCGAGTGCCTCCAACAATACAGACCCGAAGCCCTCTTGCTCCGTTGTCGAGAGGATGAAAATATCGGTCTCACCTAGTATTTCCGGCACGTCCTTACGCGATCCTAAAAATTCGACACACTCCTCCAACCCAAGCGACCGAACTTCGTTTTCAAGCGGCTTCCGCAGCGTTCCATCTCCAAGTAATTTCAATTTGAAATCGGGGCGCTCCAGAGCCAAAAGAGCCATCGCGCGAATCAATGTTCGGTGATCCTTGTGCGCTTCCAGCGTCGCTACCATGACGCCAATCCGCTGCCCTGTGCTCGCTCGCTTTTCCCGCGTAACTGCCGCTCGCCGTGCCACTTCAGCGCCCCGTACGCAGTTATAAATCGCGACAAAAAGCTCTCTTGGAACACCTGGCACCGCTTGAAACTCCTCCATCACACTTCGGGAGCAGCAGACCACCCGGCCACCCAAAAACGAGATCGGAAGCATCACGTAGCGAGTCATCCAGTCCTCTTTCGGATTACGATTCGGCGGATTCCCTGCGTGAACCCAAACGTTTCGAACGCCCCCGAGCCGTGCACCCAGACAGACCCAATTCCCAAATCCACCTACCCAGCACACCACCACATCCGGCTTTCGTTCTCGGCAGACGCGACATATCGCCCAGGAAATCCCGAAAAACTTCTTCCAGCCCCTAGAGAAAAGCATCTCTTCCCGATACCACTGAGCGCCAGCCCGCAGTCGATCCGTCAAATCCGCAGGTTCCGCGTGCATGACAAAGACCTCTTGCTCATGCTTCCCAGTCGCGAGCCAATCGAGAACCAGATTCGGAGTTCCCTCAGAGCGAGGTGTCGCGAGCACATGCAAGATCTTCACGTGCCTGAATCATGGTCGAAAAGCCTTTGGCGGGCAAGGCGGCCCCATCATTCTGTTATTTTAAACACGATGGCCGCATCAGCCCAGCTTCCCGGCTTTTCCTTAGGTAAAGTGAGCTTCAATCCACTGGCACTTTGATTAAACGAAACCGTCCCTGGCACTCCCAGCATCTCGACTTTCGCCACCTTTCCGAAGCCGTTACTGGAGCCGACTGCCAGCGCATGGATCGTCACATCAGGAGCCGTAGGCCAACCCAGCACAATCGCATAGAGCGTTTTACCATCTTTGGATGTCGTGAATCGCACATCTTCTGCGCTGAACGTCGTGGGTGCCCGTCGCTCCTTCACTTCACCTGTTGCGTCTGCCGACGCTGAGGCTGCTTCGGCCGGGCCTTCCCCATAAATCGTCCAAGGCCGCGTTGCATAAATTCCCTCACCATTCACGCTGGTCCAGTCGCCCATTTCCTTCAGGAACTGCACCTCATGGTCGTCGATCTCGCCATCCGATTTCACCGGAATACTCAGCATCAGATTGCCATTTTTGCTGACGATATCGGCCAGCATCCGGATCACGTCTGCACTCTTCTTGTAGCCATTTCGCTCGGCGAGTTCCTTGTTGTAATGCCATTGCCCAATGCATGTGTCGGTCTCCCAAGGATCGGGTAACATCACGTCCGAGGCGCCTCGCTCGATGTCGTACATCAATACTTTTCGGCGCTCTAAGGTCAGTTTCTTCGCCGCGATGACCGCCTCCAATCGTCCACCGTGAAGCGCCATGTTCGAGTTATAAAAATGGGCCGCGATGCGCAATCCCACGGTTGGATCATCATTCAGCAGTGGAAGACCACCGGAAATGTCGTCGTCAAAGTAGACCAAATCGGGGTGGTAGCGATTGATTAGGTCCATCGTGCGATTGTAAAACTTCTGCATGTACGCCGCGCTCGGCGGGTCTTTCGGACCGTGGCCCTGCGCGTATAAATCTTGCGGGTCTAGGCCGTCCCACCACGTGCCCTTGCCATCGACCGCCGTGAGTCGTCCATCGTATTGCACCCCTGCCCGCGGACCATCCTTGTCCGAGTTGAGCGTGCCCTCGTTCCAACCCCACGCTCGCGCCGCATGGACGCTAACGCCGAACCGTAGCCCCGCTGCGCGCGCCGCCTTCGACCAGCCATCGATCAGATCTTTTCCCGGGCCAAAGTTCACCGCGTTCCAGGGCTGATATTTACTGTCCCAGGTATCGAAATTGTCATGGTGATTCGCTAGCGCCATGAAATATTTCGCGCCCGCTTTTTTATAGAGATCCATCAGCTTCGCGGGATCCCAATGCTCCGCTTTCCAGAGCACCGTTATGTCCTTAAAACCCACCTCAGAGGGGTGACCATAGTGGGCCAGGTGGTAGGCGTAGTCGGAATTGATTTCACCCTTCTTGTTGTACTGGATATACATGTTCCGCGCGTACCAATCGCCCTCTTCCGGTTGACACTGCGGACCCCAGTGCGCCCAGATTCCGAACTTCGCGTCACGAAACCACTCGGGAAACTGGTACTGCTTCAGCGAGTCCCAATCCGGAGTGAACGGGCCATTGGCCACCGGTTCCGCCGTTTTGTTTAAGTCGCGAGCTGTTTGTGTTAGCTCAGCAAAGTGTTTGGCCATCTCCGGCGAAGGAGTCGGCAAAACCGCCTTTTGTACCTCTTCTGCCGCAGCAATTGATAATCCGCCCAGCAACACGCCGGCAACGGTCGAAAGTCCTCGAAAAACCATGTGATAGAGACCCGGTTTGAGGCAAGAAGTTGCGCGGGGAAGTGAAAATGCTGAAATAGTGGAAAGTAGAGAACCTGCTTGAGCTCGTGATTGCTTTGCGCTACAAAGCTTGCGTGACCACTGCTCGTCGCCTCATTCGAATTCGCGCGCTAGCTCTTTTCTTTATCTTGGCGCTCTTCGCCAGCGGACTCACCGCTATCCCACTCGAATCTGAGCTGAATTTCCTCGATCGATTCACCTCGCGTCCTGGCTCGAACGATTCATGGTCACTCTGGATTCATCAGGTCCACTCTGCCGTCCAGGCGCAAAATCAAACGGCCCCCTTTCTTGCGCTTGGCACGGACTGGCTCGCCTTTGGGCACATCGTCATCGGCCTTGGATTCATTGGCCTGCTCATCGATCCGATCCGAAATGAATGGCTGGTTACCTGGGGTTTCCTCGCTTGTGGGTTGCTGCTGCCCTGGGCATGGGGCTTCGGAGCTCTGCGCGGCATTCCATGGGGGTGGCGCTTGATTGATTGCTCGTTTGGAATTGGTGGATTCATTCCGCTTCTTTGGATCCAGTTCGATCTTCAACTACTTAAAAAGACTGCCTGAATTAGGATTCCACAGCTCGACGTTTGTCGTTAATTAACTCATGATGGTAATCCCATCTTATGCCTCGGCTCAGCTTTTTCCTCACGCTTTCGCTCCTCCTTTCTGTCTCCGTAAATGCCGAGCCCATTCCTTCCGTGCCGGATGCGATTTCGCTGAACGCGCAACCGTTTCCGCTCGATCAAGTCCACCTGCTTTCCGGCTATATCAAAGACAAGCAAGACCTGACTTTCGATTACCTCCTCTCCCTCGATCCTCAACGGCTCCTCTACAATTTTCGAATTGCCGCCGGGATCAAAACGACCGTCAAACCCTATGGCGGCTGGGAGAAGCCAGACGGTTTTTGCCGCGGTCACTTTACCGGACACTACCTCTCTGCGTGTTCAGAGGCGTACGCTGTAACGGGCAATGCGCAGTTTAAAGCTAAGTGCGATGAACTTGTTGCTGGCTTGGCTGAATGCCAGACCGCGTTTGGTAACGGTTACCTCTTCACGGACAAGCCGATCATCTTTGCGAACTACGAACACAAAGTTCCAGCACCCAAAGACGAAAAGACGAAAGTACCGTTTTACACGGTCCATAAGATCATGGCTGGGCTTCTCGATTGTTACCGATTTACGGGTAACCCGCTGGCATTGAAAGTCGTCTGTGGGATGGCCGATTACTTCGGCAAACAACTTGAGGACTGTACCCCGGCGGAACTGGAGAATCTCTTCAAGACGGATCACTACCTCCCGCTCAATGAATTCGGCGGAATGTCCGAGGTGATGCACAATCTCTACGCGACGACAGGCAACGCCGAATACCTGAGAGTCGCGCGCCTCTTTGATCGCCAGTGGTTTCTTCAGCCGCTGGAGAATGACGAAGATCATCTCACCGGCCTTCACGCCAATTGCCATACCCCGATGGTTCTCGGTGCCTTACGCGACTACGAAATCACGGGCAAACCCGAGTTGAAAAACGTCGCGATCAATTTTTGGCACATGGTGGTGCCAGCCCGGACCTTTAACGATGGCGGCAGCTCTGGCCCCGACTCTCGCGACCCGAAGAAAACACCGTATGGCGAGCATTGGGGCCTTACCGATCAGCTGGAGAAATGCATGGGCCCGAAGATGTCGGAAAGTTGCGTCGCCTACAACATGCTTAAGCTCACCGAGCACCTCTTCACCTGGCACCCCACCACGGAACTCGTCGCCTACTACCAGCGCACCTACTTCAATTCCGTGCTCGGCGCGGAAGGCAGCGGTCGTGGCGTCTACACCTACTCCACTCCGCTCTTGCCTGGAAGCACCAAGGATTTCGGTACGCCGGAAGACAGCTTTTGGTGCTGCTACGGCACTGGCGTTGAGGCGCACGCGCAGCTCGCGCAGCCTATCTATTTCCACTCCGTAAACGAGCTCTGGGTGAATATGCTTGTTGCCTCGGAACTAAATTGGAAGGAACAAAAGCTTCAGCTCACACAAACCACCAATTTCCCGTTCTCGCCCACCTCCACCTTCCAACTTCACCTAGCCAAGCCGACCGAGTTCACCCTCCATTTCTACATCCCCACATGGGCTCCATCCGCCACACTAACTCTCAACGGTGCGCCCCTCACCACGCCCCTGGAACCTGACTCCTTCGCCACAGTTCATCAAACGTGGCACGACGGCGATACCCTCGTCTTGACATTGCCCATGAGCCTTCGGACCGAAAAGCTCGCGCCAAACTCGAGTTTCACAACGATCTTTTACGGACCCGTGATGCTCGTTGCCCTCACCGATAAACCACTTCCGTACATGGACGCCGCAACCGTCAAAGACCCCGCCAATCTCCTCTCCAAATTCAACCCGCAACCCACCGACGATCGCCTCTCGTTCGATTACACCAGCAACGCAAAGATCGTGTTTCGCCCGCTTTTTCTCATCTCAGACAAGAAAACCAAATACACCGCCTATTTTCAAACCGCGCCCCCTACGCCGACGGTGAAGTAGCTAACCGCTGCTATCAGAATTAAAACATCTAAATGAAACGCCCTCCGCTTCTACTGTTCCTCGCCGTCGGCTTCTTGTTTACAAATCATCTGTTCGCCACGACACTTTGGGTAGCGACGAATGGCAATGACCAATGGTCTGGCTTACTTGCTTCGCCCAACAATGATTTAAGTGATGGCCCATTGGCATCGCTTTCAGGTGCCCAAAAGGCTGTAAAAAAATTACAGCCGACCCATGAGCCCGTTACTATTCTCGTGGCGGACGGAACTTATCGCCTGGAGAAACCGCTTGTGTTTACTCCTGATGACTCAGGCACGAGCACGTGCCCCATAACTTACTCAGCCGCACCCGGCGCGAAACCCGTGCTGAGCGGCGGGCTCTTCGTTTTGGACTGGCGAGCAGAACCTGACGGCACATTTTCGGCTGCAGTTCCTACGGTGAACGGCGTTCCATACCTCACGTTTGAGCAGCTCTGGATCGAAGGTCGCCGAGCCATTCGTGCGCGTGAACCGGGACGGCTTCTATTCCCGGTCGTTGGCGTAAAGGAAGAGGTAATTGAGCCTGGCGTGGGCGGCGTGAAACAGGCCAAGAAAGCTAAGGAAGTAATTCAGGCAAGTCCAGCGGATGTCGAATGTCTAAGTGGATTGTCAGCAAACGAACTGAAGGATGTCGAGATCCTACTTTTTTCCAGGTGGGATACCATTCGGCGACACATTGATACGATCGATTTTGAAAAAGGGACTTTAACGATTGAAGGGACGGGAATGCCACCTTGGAACCAGCTCGATAACAATACTACCTTTATTCTGGACAACGTCCGGGCTGGGCTCGATTTACCCGGTTCATGGTATTTGGATAAGGAGCAAGGCCGTGTTTTCTATAGACCGCTTATAGATCAAACCGCAACCGCTGATCCACATAAGCTGCGCGCCGAGATTCCATTTTTGGAACATTTAGTCCTGTTTAAAGGAGATCAAGCGAGTGGGCGTTACGTGGAACAGATGGCCTTCCGAGGACTTGCCTTCGAGTGCACCCAGTGGCTCATGCCGCCAGAAGGAGTGGCTCCCGTTCAGGCTGCCGTACAGTTTGGCGCAGCAATTGAGGCGGACGATGCTCGCCTTATCACCTTTGAAAATTGTCGGATTAGCCACACGGGCGGTTATGGGATTTGGTTTCGGCAAAATTGCTCGAATGACAAGATAACGCATTGCCTCCTGGACGACTTGGGGGCTGGCGGAATCAGGATTGGTGAGCAAACAATTCGAGACGAGCCCTTCGTGACCAAAAAGATTATAATCGATAACAATATAATCCGACATGGAGGGAGAGTGGCACCCGCTGGAGTTGGGTTGTGGGTTGGACAGAGCTGTCAGAATGTTATCAGTCATAACGAATTCTTTGATTTCTACTATACGGCAATCTCCTTGGGATGGACCTGGGGATATAAGCCAAGCGTGGCTAACAATAATCTAGTTGAGTTTAATCGAATGCATTTACTTGGCCAAGGCGTGTTGAGCGACCTCGGAGCGGTCTATACGCTAGGAATCTCACCGGGCACTGTCGTTCAGGACAATGTCGCTTATGATATTGATGCCGCCGTCTACGGAGGCTGGGGCTTATATACAGACGAGGGTAGTAGTAATATCTTATTTAAAAATAACTTAGTCTATAACACGCTTGACGGTGGCTTCCATCAGCATTACGGTAAAGATAACGTTTTGATCAATAATATTTTTGCTTTTGGCAAAGAGGCCCAGGTTAAGCGAACCTTGGCTGAAACTCATAGCTCGTTTAGCTTCGAACATAATATTGTTTACTGGAACCAAGGAAAGTTTCTTATTGGCAAGTGGAAGGATAAACAGTTACTGATGGATGATAATCTTTACTGGGATGCCTCTCGTCGTCCCGTCCTCTTCGACGGGCTAACCCTACAATCCTGGAGGGTCACCGGTAAAGACGCAGGTTCCATTATTGCGGATCCAATGTTCACCGATCCTGACCATGGTAACTTTCACATCGAGTCAGAATCACCTGCTTTTAAAATAGGTTTTGTTCCGTTCGACTACAGTAAAGCGGGTTTATATGGCGATCCTTCTTGGATAAATGAAGCTCTAAACGAAAAGCCAGACCACTATTTTGAGGCTGAGCACAAACCAGAGGATAAAAATAAGCTATAAGTCACCGACGCGATCTCGTTTTTAGGAAAACGACCGGGGCGGAACCTGGATCGTAGGAGCAGTGAAACGAAGGGCCTTGATGTGAATCTTGCAACGCATTGCCAGAGTGGAAAGTCGGGATGCTTTGAGAGGGAGTACGCGAATGCTCTATTCCCCACATCGTAAAAACGGGCGAGGCTTCCTGAGCTTCCAAAATCGGCCTCGTTTCCACGGCTCCTGTGTTACCACCTCTCTTCAAACTGCAAAAATCAGATTATTCCATTAAATCACCGAAATCGTTGGCACGATGAGTAAAACCGGACGACATTCCCTCATGAAGAGGGCGACAATTCTCTTCGAGGAAATCATGTTCGATCTGAACTTGATGTTTCTAGCTGCGATCGCGACCCTCACGTTCCTCAATTTCCTTTCCTTTTGGGCTTTGGCAATGTTGTACGTGATGTACGTCACAATCGGCCTCTCAATCGCTCTGCTCACGGCTCATCCTGAATCGACGCCACACTCAGTGCACCATCTCCCACGGTGATCACGCTCCAGGAAACGAACACGGTCTTCCAGCAAATGCACCCGATGCATCCGTGTCCAAACCCGAGACGATCCATTTCTCGAATGTACCCAAAACCCTGATCTTCTTCAAACTCGCGCAACGCCCGTCGGGGTGGTAGCTTCGCGACATGTTGGTGTCTTTGAGGATACGGAATTTGGCGTTGATCGAGGAGCTGATGTGGGATTTGGCACCGGGGTTTAACCTGTTGACGGGGGAAACGGGCGCGGGTAAATCGATTTTGATTGATGCGATTTCGCTCTTGCTGGGCGAGCGCGCGGATCGGGGATTGATTCGGACGGGCAGCGACAGTTGCGCGGTGGAGGGCGAGCTCTACTTTCACGGTACGGAGCGGAGGCGCGTGGTGAACAGCCTGCTGGAGGAGATCGGGGCGGAATCGTGCGATCAAGGCGTGCTTTTGCTCAAGCGAACGATTACGGCGGCGGGTGCGGGTCGACAGTTTGTAAATGGCAGCAGTGTGACTCTACAGGCGCTGCGGCAGATCGGCGATCTATTGGTGGATGTGCACGGCCCTCATGATCACCAATCCCTTTTAGCTCAGGACAAACAGACCGATCTTCTGGATCGATACGGCAAATTACAGGAGCGATGCGAGGCCTACGGCGCTGCCTACAAAGACCTCAAGGTGCTGGAAGCCGAGCTGGCCAATTTGAAAGAGAATGCGACGGCCCTGGCGGAGAGGCGCGAACGGCTCACGGCAGAGGTGCAGGAAATTCAAGGCGCGCGGCTGAAACCGAACGAGGACGAGACGCTGGAGAACGAATATCGCGCCGCGACGAATGTGGAGCAGTTGCTAGGGCACGCCGCTGCGGTAATCGGCACCTTGGCGGAAAGCGATGGCGCGGTTTTAACGCAACTGGCGCAGGTGCAAAAGGCGCTGACGGCGTGGCGACGGATCGACGAGAGCGTGTGTGAAGCGGAGGAGACGAGTCGGCGGCTGATTTCCGAGCTCCAGGACCTGGTCGGCGAGGTGCGTCGGCGTTCGGAAGCGATTGAGGCGGAACCGGAGCGAATTCGCGAGATGGAAGAGCGGCTGAACGTGATTCATACGCTGAAGCGAAAGTACGCGGGCGGCGGCTTGGCGGGGTTGGAGCAGGTGATCGCGCGCGGCGAGAAATCGGCTGCAGAACTG
The DNA here is from genome assembly GCA_963743595.1 of uncultured Verrucomicrobiae bacterium. Taxonomy (GTDB): domain Bacteria; phylum Verrucomicrobiota; class Verrucomicrobiia; order Methylacidiphilales; family UBA1321; genus CAVURW01. The sequence goes on along the minus strand of CAVURW010000272.1, from coordinate 7,725 downwards.
GCGAAACTGGAGGGCGAAGGGGGCTCGGTGGCGCAGGTGGAGGCGAAGCGATTGGAACAGGAGGAGAAAGTGAAGGCGTTGGGAGCTGAGCTGACGAAAGCGCGATTGGCCGTGGCAGGGCCGCTCTCCGAAAAAGTGACGCGCGAGCTGCAAGTGCTTGGATTTAAAAAGGCGCTATTTGAAGTGGGCTTTACGGAGTTCTCGGGCCCAGCAGGCTGTGAACGCGTCGAGTTTATGTTCACGCCAAATGCGGGCGAATCCGCGCGGCCCCTGCGGGCAATCGCCTCGAGCGGTGAAATGGCGCGCGTGATGTTGGCGCTAAAGACGACTTTGGCTGAGGTGGACGAGGTGCCGATTTTGATTTTCGACGAAGTGGACGCGAATGTCGGCGGTGAAACGGCGACTGAGGTGGGCAAGAAATTGCGCGGACTGGGGCGTGGCCATCAGGTGCTCTGCATCACGCACTTACCGCAGGTCGCAAGCCAGGGAGAACACCATTTCGCGGTGGAAAAGCGGATCGAGAAGGACCGGACGATTACGGTGCTCCAGAAGCTGGAGGGGGCTGAACGCGAGCGCGAAATCGCACGGATGTTAGGCGGGCAAACCGAGGCGGCCCTAGCCTTGGCTCGGACGTTGTTGAAGGGTTGACCCTATTCGATTTCGGCAACAACCGCTCCCAAGCCAACGGTCGGCCCGGGAATCTCATTTCCAATAAGCCTACGGCAGCGTCACGCTGTCTTCAGCGACGCCATATCGATAACAAACCGATACTTCACATCGCTCTTGATCATCCGCTCGTAGGCTTCGTTTATCTTCTGAATCGGGATCATCTCGACGTCGGAAACAATTTGATGTTCAGCGCAGAAATCGAGCATTTCTTGCGTCTCGCCGAGACCTCCGATGCAGGAGCCCGTGAGGTTTTTGCGCGGAGCCACCAGGTTAAACGCACCTACCGAAAGCGGATTTTCCGGCAGCCCAACGAGAGTTACCGTGCCATCGAGTTTCACGAGGTCGAGGTAGGCATTGATATCGTGGCTGGCGGAGACGGCGTCCAAAATGAAATCGAATGTCCCACGTCGCTTGCCCATTTCCTGCGAATCGGTGGAAATCACTACCTCATCAGCACCCAGACGGAGCCCATCGTTCACCTTGCTGGCAGAAGTCGTAAAGAGCGTTACGTGCGCACCCATCGCCCGGGCAAATTTCACACCCATGTGGCCCAATCCCCCGAGCCCGACGATGCCCACGCGTTGGCCAGGGCCGACCTTCCAATGCTTGAGTGGCGAGTAGGTGGTAATGCCCGCGCAAAGCAACGGTGCCGTGGCGGCCAGATCCAGCTTATCGGAAATGTGCAGTGCAAACGCCTTATCCACCACAATGCTCTCAGAATAGCCGCCGTACGTTTTCCGTCCCGTAAACCGATCATCGGAGTTGTACGTAAAAATCGGTGCGGTAGTGCAATATTGTTCAAGGCCACGGCTGCAGCTTGGACAGGTCCGGCACGAATCGACCAAACAGCCGACCCCGGCCAGATCGCCGATTTTAAAGGTGGTCACCTCGGCACCGACCTGCGTCACCCGCCCCACAATTTCGTGACCAGGGACGACGGGGTACGAAGCCATTTTCCATTCATTCCGCGCCATGTGCAGATCCGAGTGGCACACGCCACAGAACAGGATTTCCAGAACCACATCTGTAGGGAGCGGATCGCGGCGTGGAATTTCAAGGGGAGCTAAGGCGGCATCAGGGGCGGTCGCGCCATAAGCGGGGACGCAACGGGGAATGGAAGTAATCGACATATGCCTTGATGATAGGACGACTGCGCGAATCCTCAACAGAGATCTTTCAAATGGTGTCGCGATGATTTCGTATCGAAACGATTCAGCCGCACATCAAGAACAGGTAACTTTCGTTTGGCTTTTCGGAAAATCTAGCGTACACGAGACGAACCTTGAAAAGGCCAAGATCGTGGCTCAGAGGATCGATTTATTCATGAACGTTAAAAAGGCCATCAAGCACTATTTCTCAAAAGAGAAGGGGAGCAAGAAAACGACTGCCGAACGATCGGCTCTCCTACCCGCGCCGACGGCAGCGGAGATCTATCATGATATTTATGATTTTTCCTATCTTCCGTTCAGCTACGGCGACACCATCACATGGGGAATTCTTTCTTCGATTCGCTGCGAGCGAGCAGGTCGAAAAGGTGTTCACATCCACCTCGTTTGCGATGTAAAGGCGTCCGGCGTTTCCGTTTTAACACCACTGGCTCACGCGTCAGAGTTGTTCATGCTGGAGCTTCTGCCCGCGTTTTCGGCAAATCCTCTGTTCATGGGCCTGACGCTACACGCTTCACGCTCGGCATTTGATGAGTACTGGAAAAGCCTGACATCTACTGATGAAACAGCTGCGAAGACTTACCAGGAGCATTTAGAGGTTTATCGTCAACGCGATAATTTGAAAGTCGTTCTTGAATATTTTACACTCCGATGTTCTCTGCACAGAGAAATCAACCTGTGGCACCTAGAAACCGGGAAATTTCCGAGGATTCGTGTACTTCCCGAATGTGTGAAGGACGTGGAAGACCTTAAGGCTGCATACCCTCAAAATACATTTTGGGTTGCCTTACACTGTCGACTATTAAAGCTCGACTCCTCTCTTAAGGCATTTCGGCCTGGTGGGGATAATATACAGCGAGATGGCGATTTCGGTCATTGGTATAACTTTGTTTTGCGGTCAGAAAAAGAGTACCCGAATGTTCGATTTCTCTTAATGGGTCGAATACAAGAAAAGCCCTTGGCTCTTCTCCGTTTGCCAAACGTGGTTACCCCTCGTGTTTTAGGAATGACGATCGGGCACGAGCTCGCGCTGATCCAGCAAAGTGACCTGTTCATGGGTTCGCTCTCTGGCCCGGCACAAATCGCCATGTTCTCAGCAACACCCTACGCGCTGATGCGGTGCACAGAACGACGTAATCTTGATATTCCTTTTGGTGACAGTCATCTCCCGTTTGGTCTTTCTGAACAACGAATCTACTATGGACCTGAGACGGCGGACCTTCTTTTGGACATTTTAGGTGATCATATTCGGGTAGCCCAAACAGTCCCGTCAGCCGTCAGTTCGACAGCACGCTACTACGTCTCCGCCCAGCAGGAGTCTCGTGAAATATTCCAGCTTCTACGGCCGCAGGTGCAGACGTTGCTCGCTAAGCTTTACGATGGGGAGAACGATGTGGAGCGCAAAGCTATTCGAGCTCAACTCAAAGCCGAAATCCGCGTTTTGGAGCAAAGCTTCCCGGGCGACGTACTTTATTTGCCCGACTTTATTCTCTTAAAAGAATTGGTCGAACTAGAGCCATCGCCGGAGACTGACCATGAGATCGCGGCAGCTCTAAAATCGCGTGCAGACCGGATCAACGATCCGATGTTTCACAGAAATAGTCTTCTTAGCCTGACGCGTGACACTAAAGATCTCTTCCCCGTACCCCTGCCCGGTTGCACTGGTCTGCGGGCCGATGGATGGTGCGCTCCTGTCACGGAATTTCAGATGGGCCAATCGCTCTCGGGATCGACACTCGTTCTCACGTGGCGCGGAACCGCAACATCGAAGCCCATGGCTATAACGGTAGAAATTCCTGATGAAATTCCGTTCAAACACACCCTGGTTCATAAATCGTCATTTGAAACCCGATTAGCCCTCACAAAATTCCGCCGTAAAACGATTGTCAAAATCACATTCTCTGAATCGAATGTTTTGAGTCCCCAAGATCCCTACGTCGCTTCGGGTTTATTGCACTCTGCTGTAATCACGCAGCCGACTACGAGCTGACTCTTCCCCTGGCGCCATTTCAAGGAAGTTTGATATCAACACGATCGGGCAATAATTGTTGCTAAAAGGTTCTCTTTGCGCAACAATCGTGTCTGTTATGCAAGACGAGGCCGACGAAGGGCGTTGGGTAACAACGATTTGCCCTCGGTGCAACCATGAGATGGAGGCACTAGAGGCCGAAGCGGGTGATGGCGTGACCTGCCTGCGCTGCGGCCACGTGTTTAAGCTGACCATGCAGTTCGGCAATTTTTTGCTCGAGCGCCAGCTCGGTGCGGGTGGGATGGGTGCGGTCTACCTCGGAAAAGATGTCATTTTGAAGCGTTCAGTAGCGGTCAAGCTGCTGAGCCCTGAAACCGCCCAGGACGAAAAATTCGTTAAGACCTTCCTTCAGGAAGCGGAGATCACCGCCTCGCTGAATCACCCGAACATCGTGCACGTCTACGCGTTTGGTGAGGAGCATGGATACTACTACCTGGTCATGGAGTTTATCGAGGGCGGAACTTTGGACGATAAAATCGTAAAGGTGGGGCGCGTTACGGAGCTGGAGGGAATCGAAATCGGCCTTGGCGTGGCGCGCGGGTTGGAATGCGCGAATCAACGCGGGCTGATTCATCGCGATATTAAGCCGGGCAATATCGTTTTCGGACCCAATAATACGCCAAAAGTGGTCGATTTCGGGTTAGCGCGCCCGATGAGTTCCATGGAGAATTTAACCGGTGAAATTTGGGGCACTCCGTACTACGTAACCCCGGAAAAATTGGAACGAAAGCCGGAAGATTTTCGAAGTGATTTATACAGTCTCGGAGCGACGCTTTTCCACGCGATGGCAGGTCGCCCGCCTTATGAAGCCAAGGATGCGAATGAGGTGGCCATGAAGCACCTGAGTGGCAATGTCGTCTCGCTTCGTGCCTTCATCCCCACCATTACCGATAGCACGGCCAACGCCATTAAGAAATCGATGGCCCGCTACCCGGAAGATCGCCACTCGTCGTACGAGGAGTTCATTAAGGAATTGGAAGACGCCAAGAGGCGTGTGGTAGCGAAGTTGCAGAGTGAGTCGAAAGGGCAGGCTCCCGTAGTGCAAGATACCGTAGTGATGAAGCCGGTTCTGAAGGAGCAACACGTGAATTGGGTAATTTACCTGGGAATCGCGTTCGGCCTCCTGCTCTTAGCGGCAGCGGGATACACCGCTTACACCGCTTACACGAAGAATGCACCCACCGGTATAGAAGGTTATAAGCCCCATCTAACGCCGACTCCCAGTGCGACATCGCACTAATTCGTCCGCTCCGTGACGTTGACACGGTCTCAGGGCTTAACATTGTTTTGCAAAGTGTTCTTTACCTAAACCCGTCTTCCCTGTATGCTTTGCGACACAAAGCCAATCCCTTAGGCCAATTATGCCGTCGAGACGAAAAGCCATCTCCATCTACTTTCTTTGCACGGCCATCCCGTGCGGCTTGGTCGCCATCGTTTCCGAGTACATGATTTTAGGAATGCACGAGTGGTCCAGGCTGGTCAGTTGGGCCTATTTTCTAGATGCGCTTTGGCGACACCGCGACGAGCTGACCATGTTGATTCTCATCAATTTTGGATTTCTGCTCCTCATCGGCTACGCCCGGTTCACCTTTTCAAAAAAGCCGGTAAATCACGCCTTGGCTAACATGTTCTGGAGTATTTCCTTCATTTACAATCTGGCCGACTTCGGCCTGTTTATTGAAATGAATAAAAACTCGTACGATTTGCGGTGGATACCGATTTTGTTTATTCCGGCTATCGGTGCTCTCTTGAGCGCAAGATGTGTCGAGTTTCGATCCCGACCTGCCTCGACAGGTAGACTCGACGACTTCTGGCGCTTCGTATACCCTGCGGCGTGTTTTCTGTATTCATCCGTAAATGCTTGGCGTTTTTCCTCATCGTCATAGCCATGAAGGGGATCTGCCTAGCGGAACCCGAATCCGGCCAGACCCCTGAACAAGTGGTGGTGGTTCCGACCAACTCGCCCGTAATTCTCTCAGAACACCCGGAGGTGGTGCTGCGATTCGCGGTGGACGACAATCGCGTGGAGCGGATGGTCAATGAATCTATCTTGAAATTGACCAGTGCGCCGAATCTGGCGATCGCGTGGACCCGCCTGGGCATCACGCCCAAGGACGTGGTGGGAATCAAGATCAGCACAGCCGGCGGGCCGCTGCTCTCCACGCATAAGGCCATTCTGCGCGCCATCTGCATCGGGCTAAGAGCGTGCGGTGTGCCCACCAATCACATCATCATTTGGGACAAGTACGGCCCTGGGATGGCGACGGCAGGTTTCGCGCCCGTACCGGCTACGGATGAGCAGGTGGCCATCGGATCTGTATTTCCGGGCAGCGGTTACGACCCGGATCAGGTCTATCGTAGCGAATTGGCCGGCAGTTTGATTTGGGGCGATAGCGAATTTGTAGGCGTAGGCGATTCTGAATTGCTGGGGCCCAGGAATAATGACTCGTTCAACGGCGTGCGACTAAACGACGGCGACCGGCTCTCCACTTCCCAACGCAGTAACGTTTCTCACTACGCGAATCTCGTTTCCCGAATCTGCACGAAGATCATCAATGTGCCGGTTTTGACCGATAACCCGAGCGTCGGGTTGCAAGGTTGCCTGGCGAACTTGGCCCTGGGATCTGTGGATAATAACCGCCGCTTTCAAGGTCCGCCTACTCTCGGTGACCCGGCGATCGCCGAAATCCTCTCGGCACCGTTCTTTCGCAAAAAGGTGGTGCTCAACGTTCTCGATGCCTTGGTGATGCAGTGTGCGGGTGGACCCGGCTTCGATCCGCAGTTCTGCCATCCGCTCGGAGCGATCTATATGAGCCGGGATGCAGTGGCGATTGATACGCTCGCTTTGCCCAGAGTCGAGGCCGCGCGTCGTCGAGATCGCGTCGATCCGATTGGTTCTAACGCCTCGCATATTCATTCATGCACCCTCCCTCGTTTGGGCACCGATGATTTGCACCGGATACAATTGATTCGCCTGTGATGTTTAGGCAGTTAACGACTAAAGTTTTCTAAATTTTGTTCTGACAATCTGCCGCCGGACTGCTAGCCGTGGAGGATGCTGTCAATCGAACAGGTCACGGCCTTAGCTCCTGATCCCGCTTCGCTTAAGGCAGGCCAGGGACTGGCGAATGCGCGAAAGTGGGTCTCCATCGGTGGCGCAGAAAACGCCATTTGGGGTGAGTGCCAAGGAAGTGCCGCCGACCCCTACATGACGCAGGTGGAGCTAGACGGCCTTACGACCAAGTGCACCTGTCCCAGCCGCAAATTTCCCTGTAAACACGCACTCGGCTTGATGCTGATGGCGGTGAAAGAGCCTAAACTCATGTCCGGGGCCACGGTGCCGGAGTGGGTCCAAGAGTGGCTGGGAAAACGCGCCGAGAAAGAGGCGAAAAAAACGGCAAAAGCTGAGGCCATCGCCTCAAAAGAAGTCACTCCGGAGAGTCTGGCCGAAGCCGCAGCCGCTGCGGAAAAGCGGACGAAAAACCGCGAGGAAAAGATCAAGGCGGGGCTGGAAGAAATGGAGCTGTGGATCGCGGATCTCGTGCGAGTGGGGCTGGCTGGCTGCCAAAAACAGGGCGGTGCGTTTTGGAGCGGAAAAGCAGCCCGGCTAGTCGACGCGCAGGCCAAGGGCTTGGCGAATCAAGTGGAAGATTTGGCGTCTGTGGTGGTGTCTGGAACGGGTTGGCAGGAGCGGTTACTGGAACGCTTGAGCCTTTTGAATTTGCTCTGCACCGCTTACCGCAACATCGCTACATCGAGCGAAGGGCAACAGGCCGATGTACGCCGATACGTGGGCTGGACAGTGAAGCAGGAAGACGTGTTTGATCGCCGATTTTTAGAGGTAAACGATACGTGGCGAGT
>CAVURW010000271.1:0-15358 GCA_963743595.1 uncultured Verrucomicrobiae bacterium | reverse complement strand
CACCGTCCACACTATCAACAAGGATCGGCTCTACTCGGGTTTACCACAATCTGAAGACCGGCTGTCGGTCACTGACGTTCTTCAATCGCACAAGCGACCGGACAAATACAAGATCGTTGATGACTTTTACCGCTACCAAGAGCGGAGGAGCCTAGGGCCACCACACCTGCACTTTGTACCGGTTGAACAAGAGCGCGAGATCAAACAACAGAAACAGCAGGGTAAAGGTATCGAGTTTTAGCTGGACCATTTTCGCGCCTCGTCGGGCGAGGGTATGGCCTCAAAGGTGAGACTCCAACTTTACGACACAATCCTGGCATTCTCACTTAATTCCCTACGACCTCATTTCGGGATTAACCTACAATGTCAGTTTGGTACTCAACAAGCAAGTTACGCTATTTAGAGTGTCTCCATGCTGCAGGTGCTGCGTAACCTTCAAACTGACGCCAAACGGAACAAAACGGTGCATATGCATAAAATGGCCACTCGTACCCGAAGTAGGCCCCATTCCCCATATACGTGGAACAGAATATGGCTCTGGGTTTCGGACCATGAGCAACTTGTCGAAAATTATAAGTGTCTTCATCATCGGCGTACGCAATTGACGTAATATCGAAGACGATAAAGAAGGATATGCTATAAATTAAAAGGAGAATACAACAAGATCCACCTAACATATAAATGATACGCTTCATAACTTAAAGTGTCGAACGTGGAGTCTCGCTGCCACCGTGTCGTGTTTCAGATGTCTTTGCAGCGCAGGACTTACATGTAGACGTATCATTGAAGGTTCCGTCTTTATTGCCCTGCAACAGGCCTCGACCGTCTCCCAGATTACTATTAAGTTGGTTACAAAAACTGGACAAAGTCGCGGGTACCACTGGATTTGCGATCATAAAGCCTAATAAGTAAGAATTATTATCGTTAGGAATAATAGGAGTTGGTTCATAAGCATATGCGTATCTATTATATTCAGCCTTTCCAAGGGCAGGTGCACCAACCACATCTCCTGAAGGAAATCCAGCATAGTTTCCTATCAGCCCATAAATTAAGTTCCCAAGAACCGATGTTCTTATGCATCGTCCACAGAGCGTCACAGCACGCCCACAACCCGTTCCAACTCCACCTAAAGGATTAGTTCCACATCCTGATTTTGTATCGGTGTCCTAACTACCAGTTAATGGGACCAAAGGGTGGAGTAAAAGGGGTAACACTTTTTGTTTTTGTTTGAACACGGATCAGCGCCTGATCACTCAACCAGGCTTCCACGGCGTGCCGCCAAGCGGCGTTGACGCTGCGTTGATCACCATTCATGTTATTTTTGAGTATGGCTTTTGCGTGGGTGCTAATCCACTCAAAAGCGTGATGGCGTCTTATACACCTGAATTGACTTTCCGTGAAACGGGCGTATAATGCAGAGGTGGCCTCCGATTTGGCCGGGATTTAGCCTGGGCGACAAATTCCTGTTGTCGGGCGTGTTCTCCACGCCAGTCGGATTACCGCCGACTCCCCTATCAGTATGTTTACCATGGCCAAAATCAAAAACGGGTCCACATACCTGGGTGAACACCTATGCAAAAATGACTACTACAACAAAGGTGAAGAGAATGTAAAAGGGAAGTGGATGGGCAAGTTAGCGGAGTATTGGCAACTCTCAGGTGCGATAGAAGCAGGTGATCGAGTGTTCGAAGCATTGAGAAACAACCGAGCACCGGATGGAATTGAAAAGCTGACGATGCGCGATCGGGGCGAGAATGCGATTCGGTTCTATGACTTTCAATGTTCTGCGCAAAAGAGTGTTTCCATCATGGCGGTTTTGATGGATGACCGAAGACTTAGAGACGCTCATGAAAAGTCTACTACTATCGCGTTTGCTGAATTGGAGAGCTTCGCTTCCCGACAAACGAGCGGGCTGACTCATGGCAGGGAAAATACCGGTAACAGCCACCGTCCACACTATCAACAAGGATCGGCTCTACTCGGGTTTACCATAATCTGAAGACCGGCTGTCGGTCACTGACGTTCTTCAATCGCACAAGCGACCGGACAAATACAAGATCGTTGATGACTTTTACCGCTACCAAGAGCGGAGGAGCCTAGGGCCACCACACCTGCACTTTGTACCGGTTGAACAAGAGCGCGAGATCAAACAACAGAAACAGCAGGGTAAAGGTATCGAGTTTTAGCTGGACCATTTTCGCGCCTCGTCGGGCGAGGGTATGGCCTCAAAGGTGAGACTGTTAAAATCGGCTAGTTGCCGTTCTTTGGAAATACCGTTGGCCAGCACCTGGGCGCGATACAACGCACCCTCGCGGGCAAAAAGAAGATCACCGTTCGCGTCCCAGTCCGCCCAATCAAGGCGGTCCAGATCGTGCAGCAAAACGCCGTCCTGTGTGGTGATGACAAACTTCAGATCGTACCAATTCCGGTTCGCATTCCGACTCTTGCGTGCGATTGCATGCAGCTCACTTTGAAGGCAAAGACGTTGATTCAAATGGGTTTTGCGCCAAATCTCTGGATGCTCAGCAATCCATCCGTCGGAAGTCCGGGTCGACTCGCTTCCAAAAAGAAAATCGAACGATACTTTGGCCTTTTCGAGCATTTCACGATCTAGGCCATGCTCTTCCATTAGAGCTGCCATGTCGTCGTTACCCATAAAGGAAAGCAGATCTTTAAATGCGGGTGAGGAATCGGATCCGCGCTTTTTCCAGATGGCTTCCTGGATCAGTAGCCAACCGCCACGTTCTAATAGATGACGGTGCACTGTATCGTCCTCTCCTCTCCCAGTGGCGTAATCTTTAACGCGAATATCGCCTAAATCGGAACCAGCCTGAATTTCACTCTGATCCTCAGGGTGATTAAGGCGAATCGAGTTATTATCCATAAAATACCCGCCGCCGTTCCAACCGTCGCCCTTGGGCCAAAGGGCAATTGCCGTGAGCCAAGGGGGCTTGCTCAACGCCGTCCAGCTACGTAGCGGTTCCTTGTAAGTGGCTGCGAAGTAGATTAGCTTTTCGCCATCGGGAGAGATGTCGCAGCGCCTTTCATAAATGCGCCCCTTGAACCATTGCCCGCTTTGAAACGTGTCGTCGACCAGATTCCATTTGAGCAAGAGCACTTGACGACTTGGCCCCCGACGAAAAACCACACCTGTGCGGGCTTCGCGAGCTAGTAAAAAGTAGAGACGGCAGGCGGGAATGGAATCAGAATTACTCATGGTGATGGTGTGAAAATCCAGAGAAGTCTACGTTGAACTTTCGGGACAGCAAATGAACTTCAGTTGGCGCAGCAAAAGTTTTCGAATGGATTGGCGGGAGTTCGGGTTGCGACACCACTAAATGGGTGACACTTTTCGGCTCGGGCTGCATGCTTTGAGGAAATGAGAACCAGCTTTTGGATTGTCGTATGGCTTCTCGTGTTGGGCACATTCGGTCACGCTCAAAACTGGTACGAGAGTCTTTGGCCGGGAATCACGCGAACAGAAATCCATAATATTGCCGGTCGGCCCAGTCGGTCGACCCCTACCGTGGACGTCTACCTGCAATCGAAGGGAAGAATTGAGTGTACTTATGAGGGCTCGAATCTGGTCAAGGCTACCTACTTTGATACTCCCGACGGAGCCGAGAGTGCTGATTATTATGAGGTCCAAAAGGGAAGCGGACACTTAAATAACGACGAGCGAAGCCTCTACTTGAAGCGCAAGGATTTCTTTAAGCTTCCCCAATTCGGTGGCTCGTTCGTCAGCACCCGGAAATATAAGGGACAATGCTTCAAGATCGACGATGGATACTTAGTGGTCGAACCCATGATGTATCTCCTTGGTTCAGGAGGCTACTTCGTTGACAAAATCGGTGTGGCGCGGTGGATTGGTTCTGATCATAAGGAAACCATCGTTTACCGGGCCAGCGATCACTGGGATCGCCTTCGTCCTCCTGATGTATCGGAAAGTGATGTGAAGAGCCGAGAAACTCGTCTGCTTGCTGCGGGAGATAGAAGTATTGGAATGAAGATCGGAGATCTATTTGGGTCTCCGGGCGGCAAGAGGGTCTATAGCATCCAAAACGCGCCCTATTGCCGAGGTATAACGGATTTCCCAGAATCGGATTACATCCGGCAAACGTTGGGAATTTGCAATGAGCGTCAGTGTGACGGGTTCGGAGGAAGTGGGATTTTTCGGGAATTCTTTTACCTGGATGACGGCCTCGCTGTGGTGTTTCCGATTGGCGAGGACGTCGTTTCCAGAATTACGATCGCTCGACCGGGACTTGTTCATTCTCTAACCCTAGATGAATGGCTGGCGGAACATCGGAAATGACCGGTTCGCATGTACCCGTGGCTTTTGCTCAACCGATTCCTCTTTATAGCTCTAGCAGCTCTTCTTAGGCTGGTAGGCGTGGAAACTAATCCTGCCACGGGCAAAGCCGTTGATTATGTCCCAGCAGATTTGGATGATGCTATCCGCGTACTTAAACAAAATCTGACACCCGACCAACGGGAAGCAATCAAGGCCTCTCCAATTTTGTGTCATCGCTCTATCGGAATGGGAATCCGAAATAGCTGGGGACTTTGGAGGGATTCTAGTCTTGCCAGATGGTTTTTGGAGAAAGGAGTCCAACACCCGGATTCCATGTCGGGCATCATCCTTGATGCTTTTGCCGCTCACGCGGCGGGATTGCCCTTTGACTTAGATCAGGCAGTTCAACAAGCAATCGACGGAGCGAAGAGAATCCGAGAGATGTATGAAAAAATGGAGGTCCAAGGAAAGGAAATTTCACAGAAGATCCAACGGGCCATGATGAACATTCAGGTTGAGGGAGAACCTGAACAGATCGTCCGAATGCCGGACCGTAGTAAGTGGAGCGGCATTCGCGTACGCTACATGGCCCCGTTTGCAAACGGAATTCTCTTAATGGGGAAAGCGTTTCACGACGGTCACTACATTTTGAAAACCTATTTTCTGAATTTGACTAAGGGCTTGATCAGTCACGTGAAGGTTCCGGGAATCGATCTTATAGAAGGCTGTCAGGTTTTTGGTGAGAGCGCCTACATTTCTGGGCTATCCCAAAGCGGCAGCCAAGTCTTGATTCGAACTGACAGCCTTTCCCTCCACTCGATGCAGCTACCTCCGGGTACCGGAACGCTGCGGCTCGGTCGTGATGGAAATCGTCTATTGGCCGTTCGTCCACACGGAGTCTATCGGCTAGAGGGAGACATTTGGGAATTCCTGGCCGAGTTTAAGGCTGCGGTTCCGGACGCCTTGCATCCTCCTTTGCGATGGGGGAACCGAATCTATATTCGTGATGAGGGGATTCACGAAAGCGACAAGAGGCTCTGGTGGATCGATATTGAGAAACCGGATGAAATCACAAACTTTGACAAGGACTCCGGATTGATCAGTCCTAATGGACCCCGTTGGGAAAGTATCTTCAGCTTTGTGACCGATTCCTCCGGTGCATTATGGCTGGCTCCCCATTACTCATTAGTTCGGTGGGACAGTGAAGTGGGCTATCGGGTCTGGCTGATCAATGGAGCTCCTACTTTTGAAGGGGAACTACTAAAGTTGACCAAGACAAACGATGAGCTTGGGTACATTTTCATCACTGGAATCGACGTTTTACCAGACGGAAAGGAGCTCCTCCTATATGGGCCGACGGGCCTTTACCGGCTAACTGGCACAAAAATCGCGCCCGTTCTGGGATTTCAAAACATGGCCCAGTACGTGGAAACGCGGAGGCAAACTGGGATTCCCAATTGGACGTATGAGCCCGCCTACCTCTTGCCTTTGAAAGAGGACGGGTACTTGTTCGGGGCAACCTTTGACGGGGTATACTCTTTGACCAAGGGTCCGGATGGAAAGTATGCCTTCGCCGCTCTGGACGAGGTCTTCGGACCGGACCTGGGCCTGGATCAGTTGGCATCGAACGTGCCCGGCCTCTAGACATCGGTTTGCAAGTCCGGTGGGCGCGCTGGCGACCTTTGGCTGCGATGGTCTGCGCATCCTCACTTGACTATGCCTTGGATCAGCATTTCGCATTGAGACTTCCAAACCAGAGCATGCCATGGGCGGAGCCTCCAAAAAAGTGGTGGCCAGCCGACTCCCCACCTGTTCCCAGCGTGGTTCCGTCTCCGGGACCACGCAAAATATTTTTACGGACATGCGACAAGTGCCACCGGTGAACGACCTGGTTTTGCGGGGTCGTGGTTCAATGGGGAATGAACAAGAATCTTATCAGGATAGAAGAAAGTTGGACCGGTCGGACTATACCGACTGGTGGGGTACCGGAACGTGCGGGGAACTGCTCTAATTACTCGACACATGAATAATAACTCAATACAGTCTCGAGATAATCTAACCCCAAAGGGTCAGGGGAGAAAAACAAGCTGGAGGGCATCTGACCCAGTGCCTGCAATTTCGCAAAGCCTAGAGGAAGAACGGCTGATGAACATGGAGGAAGTCGCCCAAAAACTGGGAGGGATTTCGACCCGATCTGTTCGGCGGTTGATCGCCTCTGGCCAATTGCCGAAACCCGTGAAAGTGCTGAGTGCACCGCGTCTGTATCATTCAGACGTGATGTGCTACCTGGAGCGGCTGAAACAGAAACGGGACAGCAAAAGAGGAGAATTATGATCAGTTTAGTCTATCGTCGGAAAAGGAAAACGGAGGGTAAAACCGAAACCGCACGGCTATACCGGGGGCGCTACCGTTTGGATGGGGAAGCTAAAATTACCGACGTTCCGCTCCACACGACCGACAAACGGGTTGCTCAACAAACCCTGGAGAAAATAGTCCAACAGCGGCAGCTTGAGAATGCTGGGTTTATTCCGCCGGAATCGATGCGGAATGCCCAGCACACCTCGCTTCTCAACCACCTAAAAGATTATCTCGCGGACCTCACCGCCACTGGCCGGGATCGGGAGTATATCTACATCGTTGAGAAGCAAGTTCAAAAGCTACTGGAGGAGTGTAAGTGGACGTTCTTGACCGACATCAATTCGGACTCGTTCCTCCGCTGGCGTTCCCGGCAAAAGAAAGCTCCGAAGACGCTCAACGAGTATCTAGCGTCCGTTTCCTCACTGCTGAACTGGATGGAGCGTCGTGAGCGGATCGAACGCAATCCTCTAAAGCATGTCCAGAAGGTGCAAACGAATGGCCGGCAAGTTCGACTTCGTCGTGCGTTCACGGACGATGAAATGGGCCGATTACTGGAAGTCGCTGGGCCGCGGAGAATCGTTTACCTGATGGCGGTCTACACAGGGCTGCGCCGGGGCGAACTCGCCAAATTGCAACGTACCGATCTGCATTTGGACGCCGAGCAACCGTTTTTAAGCGTCCGTGCTTCGACGACTAAGAACCACAAACAGGCCAATATCGCCATTCATCCTGATCTGATGGACGGTTTGCAATCGGTGGTCGCAGAACTGCCAGTAAAAGAGAATCGTCTTCTAGTGCACTTGATGCCTTCGATGATCACCTTTAAGGCTGACCTAAAAGCAGCGAACATTGAGTTTTTGGACGGGCAAGGGCGACGGGCCGACTTCCACTCGCTACGCCATACCTTGGGGACTAACCTTGCCAGGGCCGGGACGTCTCCCCGGATCGCCATGGAAATCATGCGCCATAGCGACATCAAACTGACCACGAAAACGTACACGGACGCAGGTCTTTTACCGGTTTCGGACGCAATTACGAGTCTTCCAAGCCTCGGAGCGAAGCGTGATTTAGGAGAAGAAAGCGGCCTGAAAACACGCACACAAATAGGCACACAAACTATGGTCCGGAGGGGTCCAGACGGGTCCGGCCCTGACCGCAAAACCGCGAAAAACGACGAGTTGGAAGTTGTTGCAAATAAGGCGCTTACGACTGAAATGTCCGGTCCTGTCAGGACTGGTCCGGAAACTGCTCAGAGCTGCCGCGCTAGGACTCGAACCTAGAACACCCAGATCCAGAATCTGGTGTGCTACCATTGCACCACGCGGCAATTGATGGGTCGTGTGGGATTCGAACCTACAACCAAGTGCTTAAAAGGCACCTGCTCTGCCATTGAGCTAACGACCCCGAGCCCTTTACCATAAGAAGAATCCGGCGGGATTGCAAATCCTTTTCATGCGTTCCCGGTCTTGGCTTACCCATAAATCACCGGTATCCTCATAGGGTGATCGATTCCACTCCTTCCCTTGGTACAGATGCTTCCGTTATTGACCCTATCGTTAGCCATACAGAACCCATAAACGCCCAGATTCTTGCGGTTTCTGAGGATCGCATTGCTGGCTTTCATCGCAATCCGTTGGGTGAGATCTCGCGGCTGGCGGATCTTCCCGTTAAGCTGGTGATGGAGCGGATTCAATTGATGCTTCGCGCCGGGACGATTCGTCGGGTTCGGCAAACATTGATGGCGACGGACCTCGCTTCGGGTGCGCTGGTGGCGTGGAATGTGCCCGAGGCAAAGCTTGAGCTAGCGTTCGACGACATGTTTAAGAACGATTCGTTTTCGGGGCACGTGGTAGTTCGTTCGACCGATTCTCCAGAGAGCGCTGGGGCGCGTTACCGGCTCTGGACGACTCTGAAGGTTCCGCAAGGCTATTCGCTGGCCAAGCATGCTGAGTACCTTCGGAATCGTGTGGGTGCGGCTAGCTTTCGGCTGATGCCGGCGAAGGGAATTTTTGCGCTGGGCGTGGGGCATACGCGTCGCCAACATATGGAGCCGGGCGCTAAGGCGGATGCGAGCGCAGGGATGCATCAGGTGAAGGTGACGCAGCTTACAGACCTTGATTGGCGTGTGCTGGTGGCCTTGAAGCGCGAGTTTACGCCGGAGGAGATTTGTGAAGAGCCGTGGCTGGCGCGGTCGAAAGAAGCGGGCTTGGACTTGGACATGTTCTGCGCAGTTGCCACGGACTTGAATAAGCGGCAAGTGATTGGGCGCTTTTCAACATTTTTGGAGCACGTGAAACCGACCGCTACGGGTGAGCGTGTGACCAAATTTAACGCTCTGTTTCATTGGGCAGTTCCAGAGGGACGCGAGGTAGAAGCGGGGCGCGAGATTGGGCGTCATTACATCCTGACCCACTGTTACTGGCGTGAGGGTGGTCCCGAGTTTCGTAACGTGAACATCATGGCGGTGGCGCACGGCACGGATCGGAACCTCGTTCGCGCACATAAAGCGGCGATCGATGAGCATCTGAACGCGATCTCAATGCCGTTCTCGTACACGAATATTTTTTGGGGTGGGCGGAGTGAGATTAAGCCGTCGGAGATCGCGCCGTCAGCTTATGTGGAGTGGTGTCGGCAAAATGAGATCGACCCTGTATCGATGCGTGTCGATTAGTTGCTCGTAAAACAGTCTGACATCGCGTCAGTATGAGTCTTACGTCCACCATTAAGCTGCCGTGCGGTCCGTGCAAAGCTGAACACGAATGTGCCGCGTGGAAATCGATTGACGTTGAGGGTAGTCTTTCACATCGATTTAACTTTCAAAAAACGAGTTTTTCGACTAAAAATCACTTCGTGAATGAAACATCTATTACTGAGGAAGTACTCTTTGCCCACAGAAAGCCAACGCAATGTTCATTAAATTGACGCGGGCGCTAACGGTCATCACTGGGCTAACTTTCTCGGCGTTCCCAGCTTTTGCTAGTGATACCGTGACGATCGGGGATTCCTCTAAACCGGGCGATTTAACGCAGGCGCTTGACGATGCCTATCAAAAGGGGGCTCGGGACATCACGATCGCTCCAGGGAACTACGAAATCCCGGTGAAGGATCATGACAGCATAGTCCTCGACCACTGGAAGGATGCCACAATTCATGCGAACGGTGTAACTCTGATTTTTGATAGGGGAGGGTATGGCCCACTAACGCTGTATCACTGCAATAATGTCGTGTGGGATGGGGGCACGATAGGATTTTCGAAGCCTGGGGCCACACAAGGGCGAATTACGGCCATTGGTAGTGATAGCGGTGGGGCTTATTGTGACTGGCAAGTTGATGCGGGATATTCGGACAATGTTAATCCTGTAAAGTCATGTTATAACGTGGTAGACGCTACTACTCGAGTTCTCCGGGTCGATACCGGCGATTGGACCCCTTCCTCGTTTACGAAACTCGATAAAACGGGTGCATTTCGCCTCTACTACCGAGACAAGCCAAGATTTCAGGTCAATGATTGGCTGGTGACTCGTGCACCCAACGGCAACATGACAAGCCATCTGGATGGTTGCGAGAAATGTACGTTAGAAAATATGACCTTTTTTAACGGCGGATTTGCTTCGTTCTTTGAAACGGATGGAGAGGGCGGCAATCATTACTTGAAATGCAAAATCATTACCGGACCGCGACCGACAGGTGCCGTGGAAGATCAAATCGTTTCGTCGGGTGCTGATGGCTTTCATTCAGTCGGAACAACCACCGGCCCGGATATCGAAGACTGCATTTTCACCGGAGTTTTCCTGGATGACTGCATCGCGATTCACGGTGCTTTTGGCCGAGTAGTGGCTGCGGATGGAAAGACGATCACTCTGAAAGACTTTCGTGGTTCGCCCGTGGTAGGAGAGCCTCTGCGCATCAGTGACACCCATGGATTTTTTGGTCAAGCCTTGGTCACCGCCATACAAAAGACGCCCAGTGGTGATGCTGAAGTGACTCTGGACCAAGATCTCCATGTCCCCGTCGATCATAGCCAGGACAACGACGAAAAATTGGGGACCAAGGCCAGCAATCCCCTTCACTGTGGGAGAGGTTACAAAATCCTTCGTTGTCGGCTGGGCGATACCCGCTCCCGGGGAATTTTAGTAAAAGCTGATGATGGGCTCATCCAAGGAAATACGATTGAAGGTTGTGGGATGACTGGAGTCAGTATCGGCCCCGAGTTTTGGTGGGGTGAAGCCAATTACTCCTGGAATGTTACGGTTGACCACAATACCTTCCACAATTGCAATAAAACGAATGGAGAACAGGCTACCATTTTGGTTCATGAAGATGGAGCGATCGGTAATGGGAATATCTTTTTGAAATATAATCTGATGGATACCTGCTACGGCTGTTGCATTTTTCGAATCGAGGGGGCCAATTGCGTTTTGATCGAGGGGAATGAGATTCGAAATTCTTTTACTGTGGACCCGAGAAGCCCTGGCAATGTTATCCGCATCAAACAGTCTATGAACGTTCTTCTAAATAAAAATCTCGTTCGTGCACAGGGAAGCTTCGCCAACGAAATTGTAGCGCTCGATAAAAGCGTTTCTCCCAGCGACGTGAAAAACGTAAATGGAATTGTGGCGTCACCTTGATCATTCCAACTAGCGCATAGGCTTTGGCCAAACCTTAATGGTTTGTTTCCCATTTTGGGAGATCTCGAAAGGGCCGGGGAGGGGATTGGACGTGTTGCGCAGGTGCCCGAAGTAATCGGTGTCAATGACCAAGGGCGATCCATCGGCATTTTCGAAGGGGCAATTCGGAATCACCGCTTTGCCGAGGATGCTCGAAGTCACGAGGGCTGCGGCACTGGCGGAGCGCCACGTGTCGTATTGGGTGAAGGTCAGATACCAGCCGTCAGGTTTTTCCTCGAGCACCGGCCCGGGAACTTCTGGGAGCACTACAGGTGAATTTGCAAGGGCCTCACCATTCTTTCCATGCGCGGCGGTGGGGAAAAAAACGATGCAGAGACTTTTGAAGTCGCTGGCAGGCTTGATGGGGATTGTGAAGGTGCTCCATTTCTGCCACCCCCCTGTGCTGGGGACTTGGCAGGTGCCAAGCAGGGTGCCGTTAGGTGTGTCGGCATGCAGTTCGATCAACCCGCCATATCCGTCGTCCGCTGCGGCGCGGATATCGATAGCGGCGGTGTTGGAGTCCAAGTTAACTTGGTCGAAACGCAGCCAATTGCCGCTGCGTATCCACCCAACGTATTGGCCTCCCTCAGAGCAGGTATCCACCTGGGTTCCGCTCCTGGCCGTGCTGGCTGCGGCGCGGATGACCCCTCCGCCGTTCGGCTTGAGCCACTCGAAGTTCATGAGCCACGGCTGAGCCCCTGTTGGAGAAGCACCACCGATGTAAACATTCCCGGCTAAGACTACCGGAAGGGCGGGGTCTCGGCCCGCAGCCGCCGAGGCGTTATCGGCAAAGATGTTGTTCAACCAGCGGATATCTCCGGCGGGGTTGTCGTGTTTGCCGAGCGAGACGCTGTCGTGCGGTTTATAGTAAAAGGTCTGTCGTCCGTCGGCGTGATACTCAATACTTTCGGCAACTAGGTTATGTACGAAGGCAAGGCCTTGCGCGCTGAATTGAAGGCCGGTTTTCGAGAGGAAAAGGTTGTTGGCCATGACAAAGGGCCCATGAGAGACCTCGACCAGCAAGTCCTGCTTGTTATCGTGAAAGAGATTGCCCTCGACCCGCACCCCTTGGGTCCCCCAATCGAGCCACAAGCCGAAACAACCGCCGCAGCGGTAGAGATGGTTGTTGCGGATGATCGTATCGATGGCGAAGTGGAGCTTGATGCAGCCCATCTCTTGACCTTCGTAGGATTCGTTGCAGTCGATATCATGGATATCGTTTCCCTTGATGAGGCTGAAAGCTCCTCCGCTGCAACCCACGATACCGGCCTGACCGCAGAAGGAGATGCTGTTGTTGCGCACAATGTGGTGGCCTGCGGCCTCTTTATCCCACGATCCATGCTCAAAGTAATCCTTCAACTGCTCGACGGTCTGCCCGCCGCCCGGTTCGGGATAAACCGGGGTGTGGAGTGTCTGGTAATGATGCGCGTGGCCGTACGTGGGGCGGCCCAGCGAGATGCCGGAACAGCGGGAGTTGACGATCGTATTGTTCTCAATAATCCAGTCCCGGCTCCAATGAGGCCCGATGAGTCCCATCTGCTCGGCTGAGGGCGGTGCCCAATTCGTCGCGGCATTGCACAGAGTGAAGCCGCGCACGGTGATGTAGTGGATGCCGGTCTTCTCCGGGTAGAAAACCGTGTGCCGCACGCTCACCTCCACATCCGCTATATTGGGATCCGTACCGACGGGGAATTGGGCTCGGATAACGGTGACGCCGTCCGGTCTCACGGGCGGAGCCTTGAGGACAAAGCAAAGGTTCTGGTTGCCAGAGAGTTTTTCCGAAAGCGGAATGGTGAAGGTCTTGAATGCCAGCCAGTCGCCTGTATTCGTCACGCGGCAACTGCCCAGAAGACGACCATCCGGCCCATCCAAGTGCAACTCGACGAAGCCTCCCTGGGCAAGCGAGGCGGCATAAATATCCACGCTATCGCAGCCAGCGCCAAAATTCACTGAATCGTAATGAAGCCGCGATCCGTCCTTTAGGTAACCGAAAGCGATTGAACCATTCTCCAGGTAGATGGCCGCGTCACCACCCTCCGCAGAGCCATTGTCCACGTTCACCGGATTTTGGCCCGCAGGCTTGATCCACTGGACATTCATTAAAACCGGGCCACCGTTCCCATCCCCCGTCGCAGACCAGAGGAGGGGAGATCCAGCAGGTTTGAGAACATCGGCGTTGGCGACTGCTTCCTTCAGCGCCTGGCCGTTGAGATAAACATTGCCCGTATGGTGAGGCTGGCCATGCCCCTCAAACCAAGAGCCGTAGATGAGTTCGTCGAACGGATTAACCGTGCCAAAAAGGCGATTCGAAATCGTGATCTCCCATGTGTCGCCCGAGACTTTCTTCCATCCCCTGGCAAGCTCCGAGCCCGTGATGACAACTTTCTCGCCCGGAGCCGCCTGGTAAATAATGCGGTGGGCATCGTCCGTCCCGCCACGTGGTGGTGCCACCCGCTCCCGATACACCCCCGCATGCACTGTGATCGTGTCACCTGGCAGCGCCAATTTTGCCGCGGCGCCGATAGTCCGCAGCGGGCTATTCTGCGTGCCGGAGTTCCCATCGGCACCGGTCACGGAGACGTGATACTCGATTGCATGAGACGCTGGAGTAGCGATGAATCCTAGGATGCCGAAGACGATGATGAGGGTTAGATAGGTAGGCTTCACGGAAATGAGAAGTAAGTTGACTTCGCCTTTGGAGCGAAGCGGTTTTGAGAAGCGGAAACGTTCCAAGCGAGTTGCTTAAAAGTGACGCAAAGCTCGCTCGGCAGTTCGGCAACAGAGAGTTTTGAAATGTTTTGACACTCATTGCAAATACTTTGTCTAATGATTTAGATTTATCGTCTGGGTAGACCAAAATGGTCACAGACGGCCCCTTATTATGAAGAAGACTCTCGTTTGGATTTCCTGCTTCATCGCCACCTCTTCTATGCTTTCCGCCACGGAGATTTACGTTTCTACCTCCGGTAACGACCAGAATATCGGTTCCAAGGATCAGCCCGTCGCTACCTTGGCTGCGGCCCAAAAACTGGCTCAAGCCGCCAGGGGCCAAGCAGTGACAGTGTTCATTCGAGAGGGCAAGTACGATCTCTCCGAACCGCTCGTGTTCACCAGCGCCGATTCCGGCACCTCCACTGCTCCCGTGGTCTACCAAGCGTTCGCGCAAGAAAAGGCCATTATCAGCAGCGGCGTTCCGCTCCTTAATCCCGCCTGGGTACCTTACAAGAATGGCATCATGCAAACACAGGTCCCGCCGGACTGGGATACTGACCAGCTTTTCGTGAACGGCCAATTGCAGATTCTGGCTCGCTACCCAAATTACGACCCTAAGATTGCCAATTATAATGGCTTTGCGGCTGACTGCATTGACCCGGATCGGGTGGCTCGTTGGAGTGATCCCGCCGGCGGCTTTGTCCATGCGCTCCATGCGTACCATTGGGGCGGTTTTTCCTGGCGTATCCTGGGGAAAAAGCCGGATGGCACTTTGAACCTGGAAGGCGGTTGGCAGAATAACCGCCCGGCTGGCATGGATCGGCAGACCCGTTTTGTCGAAGGTATTTTCGAGGAACTCGACGCGCCAGGTGAGTGGTTTTTGAACAAGAACACACATGTACTTTATTACTACCCGGCTGATGGCGTAGATCTGAGCACGGCACTGGTCGAAGGGGTCCGCCTACCCCATCTGGTGGAGTTTCGCGGTACAGATAAAGATCCCGTCCGCTTTGTCTCCATGAAGGGGCTTACGTTTTCACAGGCAGCCCGGACTTTCATGGAGACAAAAGAGCCTCTGCTCCGGACCGATTGGGCCATATATCGTGGCGGGGCCATTTTGTTTAATGGTTCTGAAGATTGCTCGGTGATCGATTGTACGCTGACTCAATTGGGCGGGAATGCCGTCTTCGTGAATTCGTATAACCGCCGGGCCACAATTCAAGGTTGCCATATCTATAAAGTAGGTGCGGGTGGTGTGAACTTCGTTGGAGAGATTGGTGCTGTACGCTCGCCGCTTCTGAATTACGATAAACGACAGACATATTCA
>CAVURW010000270.1:0-19110 GCA_963743595.1 uncultured Verrucomicrobiae bacterium | reverse complement strand
GTCGTACTTGGCGCGCCCGCACGATGCCGTGTTGTAGCCCTGATTCCATGAGCAAGCCACGTTGAGAATCATCCAATCCAACGTGAGCGTGGACTGCTGCTTCACCTCCGGATCTTGGGCGTAATCGGCGATCATTTTCATCGCGGCGAGATCGACCCCGTAATACGTAGGAGCCTCGTACTCCGGAAAACTGTGGTGCACCATGTCCGTAAAGTACGAGAGGAGCCGTTTCTTCGTCGCCTCTCGGATCTGCGCGGCCGTGAGCTTATCGATATCGGCCCAGTCCGGCCACTGCTCCGCCGCCAGAAACGCCGAGCCATCTTCCATCAGCCGATAGTTCATCGCGCCGTAGCCCCGCCATGTATCGTGATGCCAAAAGGACATGTAGTGGCGAAGCTTGGCGGTGAGGGGATCTGGCATTTTGTCTCGACACAGAAGCCACGTGTGCATCAGCGCATGCTCGTCGAAGGGATCGAGCCGGGCATCCGTAGCGGCATCATTTTTCAGCAGAAGATCGAGCGTTTTGTCGAGCTGAGAGAGGGCAAACGCGGTGTCGCGATTGGAAACGAGCCGCGCTGCGTAATGAATCGCCGCAGGCTTCGCATAGAGCGGACTCTTCGTCGCAATCGTCGCAGCGTCCCACTTCAAAAAAGCGGCTGCCCTATCTGCATAGGTCGCTCCGTCGATAAGCACCGTACCGGAATTATCGTTGGTGCCGGGCGCCTCTGCATTCGGGGCAGGCGTGGGAGTGGTTTCGGCGGGATCTTCGGCTGGATCGACCGCAGGTAAGGCAGTGAAAATCGGCACGATAACGGTTACAATAACCACAACGACTAGGGAGATACGCTTCATGGAAAAGCCGATGATTGCATTTTCATTTTTGAAAAGAAACGCCGCTCATCCTCAAGGTTTTCCTTGCCCCGATTCCCGCTCTTTGATACTCATACTGGTTCGCGGACGGCACGTCTGTGAAAGGGCCCTTAGCTCAGCGGATTTAGAGCGCCTGACTACGGATCAGGAGGCCATAGGTTCGAATCCTATAGGGCCCACTCTCCTCTCAAAACAACGATTTTTAGTGGTGCTCCTGTGCCCGAATTTGGGCGGGTTGTGCCCAACTTGTGCCCAAGATTTGAGCTTGCTTCCTTGCTGCGGATTTGCGCGCTAGAAAAACGAGTCATTGCCCGATTGTTGCCCTAAAAATGCGTCAAGTTGTCTAGTCTTATCCCTATACACGTTTGGGAAGCCGTAGAGGATTGTTCGCGATATAACGTGCCAATACCCTGAGCACTCCGGGCTTCAAACAACTTAGCTTATGAAAGGCGTAATGAATCCAGGACCTTTCTCCCTATATTAAAATCATCTGTTAGGCAACTTCTTGGGCAACAACAACCTCTCTGGGCCTGATGCAAATACGCAAGAGATCTGCTGGGACGAGCAAAAGAAACAGGCACACCACAAAAGCCATTATGCCGATGATGCATTCGACGACTAGCGAGCGGGTGTTCTGCCAGATTTCCTCTTGGGACTGATGGTAGAGATCAATCTCATGCGAAACAATTGCCTGGGCGTTACTGAGTTGTTGATCAACGGACCAATCGCTGAAGAGGTCGTGTTTAACGATACGCAAGGAGCTATTTAAAACAACGGCTACTCGGAGTGAGGCGATATCATCGTCCGCTGTATCAGCGGCAGGGGTAGCGTTCTGTGAGTTGGAATCCTGGGCCAAGTAGAGCTTTAGAATTCCTTCGATCTTACCGAGCTGGTCACCAGTGTCCTTGATTTGTTGTTTATTTGTTGGGTCTTCGGCTTGGGTAGCCAGAAGAGCAAAAGCATCCTTGGCTGAATCAACATCCTCCGCTCGGTGTTTGATTTGGTCTGTATCAACACAGTAGAGGGCAAAAGGCTCGTCTTGGGGCTTCGGGGTTGCAGTCGTTGAAGCATCGCTCGCTGAGACGCTGGCTGCGTGCCGCAAGAGCTTATCAACAAAAGTTGTCCAGCGAGACTCAACTTTTGAAAAAAGTGAACCTTTGAGTGTCTGTACATCCGCTTGCATTTTCTGAATGCGGCCTAGATCGTCTTTTAGACGGGCCTCGTTGTCGTAAGGACCAATAAACGAATCAACGGCGGGTAGTGTGTCGTGAGGTAGCCCAGAGGCCTTCTCAAACTGCTCTATAAAAGAATCCGTCTGCATATATGAACCTTGCGCTTGGTTCAGGGCTTCGCCAATTTTTACGTTTTCTCGATAAGAGACATCGGAGACATCTTCTCGATACTGAGTGATTACTAGAAAGAGCCAGCCGATGAAAAGCAGTGCCGATAGGACCGCAATAATCGGGCTAAAAGAAATGTACAGCCGAATCCAAAAATATTGTTTCATAAGCCTAGCGAGTTTCGATTAAGGGCCTTAATTTTCTTCAGGATGTCTGGGTTATGATTGATATCGTAAGCCTTCTGATATAGCCCAACGGCTTCAGAAGAATGACCTCCGATAGCAGCTTTTTCATCAGCACTTGAAACAGTATCGCTGAATAGCTTCATCTGTTGGTTGGAATAGTTAACAAAGACCATTATTAGTCTACTAACCTTCTCCTCCCCTGGGGAGAGTGACCGGCCCTGAAAATCGTTCGTAATCGTTTCAATCAGAGAGGCGTTTGCTTGGATGTCCTTGGAGATAATGTTGTCGCAGAGGCTTTTAAACTTATCTAGAGCATCAAGCGTTTTGATTGCACCAGTAAAAGAAGGAATGAATTGTAGGGCTTGAGTGTTGATCGCCGTCTTCAAGTCTGGAACTCGTTTCGTAAGGGTGGATGGAAGAGCCGAGACAGAACTTTCCGGTCCTGGGGCGAGGGGCTTTTGAATATCGTCCGCGAATGAGCTAAAAGCTGCATCATTAGCATTATAGGCGATGAGAGCTGCATGCCACTGATCGACTTCCTCTTTTTTTTCTGGATTTGCCTGGCTCGCTGCAACATCGACCAAGGCCTCAGCGTCATCGTGGGTTAAACTACTTAAGCTAAGCAGCCGAGATACAGCTTGAAGTATATCGCTAGACGACAAATTCAGGGTTTTGGCTGCACTCGGGAATTGTTGAACCACAGCATGCAGGTCGCTGGAGTTGGCGTAATCAGAAGTCACTTTATTGACCCAATCGGCTTTAAAAGTTGCAGATACGGAATCATCCAAGGAAACAAGCGCAAAATCATGGTCGGAAAGTCTTAGAAAATCTTCCAGGGAGCGGGGATTTGATATGTCGCTTTCATATGCTTGAAGGTTTGCCGAAGCAATGGATGCTCGGATGTTTGGCGGCAACTTTTTGACTATTGTCATGGGGATGTTATCGAGCGGGAGGTTGCCGCCCCCTCTGTCGTGGATGATTGAGACTGATGTTCCATCTGCGCTGGATACGGAGACGCCAGTGAAAGTCTGCCCATCAACAGTAGTCCATGTTGTTGGCATTCCGGCAAGCGCCTGGGGATTGGGCCGTGGGGTGGGGATGAGCAGTGTTGCGTTAATCCACTGCCCCTTAACCAAGAAATTGCCGCTCTTTAGTTGGGCAATGTAGTTGCCGAGCACAGAGGAAGAGTTAAAGAACACATCTTTGCAATTCGGAGCGGTTTCAGCTAGGTCCTTGAGTCTGATCTGGTCGTTCTGGAGAGAGTTGATTTGATCTCTGGAAGAAATATCGGTGTAGTGCGTCTCGATAAGTATTTCTCGTAAATCCATTCCTTGGCGAAATGCGCTTTGTCCACGATCATTCTTCAAAGCCGCATAAAAGTCGCCATCAAGGTAAACGATCTTCGTGACACCAGTATCGGGAAAAGGCACTTCTGTACCGTCCGTTTTGGTGAGTATGCCGCCATAAAAACTGACCCACCGAATGTTTTTAAAAGGAATATTATCCGCTCCTTCATGCCCGAAGGACGACAGAGAATTCAATATAGCAATTCCCTTGGGAAGGTCTCCCGCAAAACAATTATCCTGCCCTGCGAAATACACGGTCAGAACCAAAAATGCGGCCCAAGTTTTCATCGGAACTTTAGCATGTGAAGTAATGAAAAAAGGTCAATAATAATTAAACGGTCCCATTTACTGCTGCGCATTTCAAGTCTACGTGCTGAAAGGATCGGCAAAAAAACGATGGGTCCGTTAATCCTTTATCAGTCCGGTATTTCTTTAGTGGAGACGAAGTTTGCCCAGCTACGAGTATTTCAGCCGTCTCCAGACAACCGTATTGAAATCTGACCTGACATAAAAAAATAAACGACTGGGCTACGCTCCCTTATCAAGATTCGTTCGGAATAGATTCCTTCCGGGGTCTGGTGGGTACACGGTGTATACATACTTACGCTTATCTAAACATAACCTGCACTGTGTACACTGAACCCCAGCCCGATTTAATTCCACAAACTCGAGACCCTTTCAAACTCTTAGGTTCTACCGCAGGTAGGACTGTAGGACTGGAACTTAATACTCTTTAGAAAGTACTCCATATATCTACCCCTTTCCCTATATGAAAGTAATAAGTCAGTCCTACACAGTCCTACCTACTCACCTCCACGCTTGAGATTGTCCAAAGGTTGCGCCCGTTGACCCCCCGCATCCTTATCCCGTACCCTTGCGCCTTGAGTCTGCCTAGGTACTCTCCACATGCCTTAGAGTAACGAAATACCTGCTTGGCTCTGGTTGGGTACTTTTCGGTCAAAATTTCCTGAATGTCGCAAGCCCGCAGCTCCTTGTTGAAGATCCGGTTCGAAAAGCTTTCTTCGCCGTTAGCTTCGAACTTCGTCCCCTCCCGCACTTCTTGATAATCACCCAGCATCTCAAGAAGCCCAACCTCGGGGCCGTTCGCGGAGATCATCCTATCAATCACCGAATGTTGCCACGCTCTAGGACCTGTCCTTCCATTTGAATACTCAATTGGTATCGTAAACGTTTCTAGGTAAGCAATAAAGGCGGGGAGTTCTTCCTCAATTTTCACCTTCTTCTCCTCCAACCCCAATGTGCTCAACAACTCCGACTTGCGGCAATGGAACAAGCTGATCTTGTCCCCAATCGAATTATCCCCGCACATTTCGGGCAGCACCTTGAGGTGCTCAGCCTCGTTATTGCACGCAATCGCCAAAACTTGGATGGGGTGAACGTTAATCGCATCCACGTTCTTACCCTCTATTCGTACTGAGTCTCCAAAGAGTAGTGATTTAATATTCTGGGCTAGTTGTCGGCGTGCATTTTCATATCGGCTAGTTGCCTGATCGTCGATAGTCAAAAGTTCCGCACCCATGAGGTCACCGTTGAACTTGCAATCACCTGAGAGATAGCGGTAGGGGTGAGCTTCCCGGCCTCCCAATATTCGCTTGAGCAGGTTAATGGCGAGGGTCTTGCCACTCTCCCTGGGCCCTACCAAGACGATCACAGGCAACGGTCTCCTTTGGCCATCAATGACGAGATTCTTTCGTGCTTGGGCTAGGTGGCTAATGAAGACAAGGAGCTGGTCTGGGTGCTCCACATCCTCGCCGAGAAGTTGGGTGAAATACTCGGCAAGAAACGGAAACTCCGCAGCTTTTCCTTTGATGATCCTAGGTCCCGAAAGGACAATGAACCGCTTCCCACTCTCCTTATCTTCAAAAACCCCTGGAGGATAACCCGCCAAGGCCTCGTATACACTGACATCGTTGTTTGTTTGGATATGGATCATCAGATCATTCTGAGCACCTACGCTCAAGGGCTCCCCATCGAGCTTGGCATCCTGGCGCAACATAGCGGTCGCGTGGGTCATCACATCCATTCTGGAAAGGAGGTGTGTAAAGCCATCCTCACTTTTCTTCCAAAGAAAATATCCCCTTCGGCCAGCATAAAAAATTCGCTGCTCGGGGTAGCTGGCTACTCCCTGCCCCCACCTGGGAAGATGATGGGACATCCCGTCCTGCTTCAACCTGAAGCTAGTTTTAACAAAGTCTTTGGCGGCAAGGCCGAAGTTCTGGCGGAAGTGTTCGAGGGCAGGGTTTTTGTCGCTGAGGGCAAGATTTTGGTTGACATCAAGGTTGACGGTAGGGGACATGGGTTCTATAGTGCTCATAGGTAGCTTTCAAGGGGCAAGAGGGTTGTGGTTGGCCTTCTTGCCCATTTTTTAGGGGTTGGTGGGGGTGGGGTGAGTTGGAACTGCCGTTACTCTGGAAACCTGCCTTTGGTCTGAAGCTCGGAGAAGTTTTGGGCAAATTGGTAAGCCTCGATCCAGAGCAGACAATCGACCATCCTGATCTTGTCTTGACTCGAAGCTCCAAGGCTGGGGTCGGACTGATATAGAAGATCGATGAAACCTTTAAGGGCCCCCTTGTCAGAAATCCTCAACCACTGACCCCGGTCGAAGCGGTACCAACCCTTGCGCTTGGCGAAGACGTAGGCGAAGCCGCCCAAGCCCCGGGTAGGAGGTTGAAGGTTTGGTAACGCTTCGTTGCGCGCCTTGATTTCGGAGCGGTTCATTTAGCTACCCTCGAGTCCATAGTCCGGCTGGTGATGAAGTCCAAGACTGCTTGGCGAGGGATGCGGACGACCCTATAGCTGAGCCGAATTTTAGGTAATTTTTTTTGCGCGAGGAGTTGGTTGATATATGATCGACTCACCCCGCCCATTAACCCTGCAGTTTCTTGTTTCGTTATGAGCGTATCCAAGCGTTCATACTCTATCTGATTAGTTCTCATGCCACGCATTAAACCAAATGCGTAGCAATTAATCCTGACAGTCCCTAAACTTCATTGTCGGTTCAGTTGGCAGTCGATTTAAGCTCACTTTACTAACCAAGGGGCGACAGCTTTCATAATATCCCTAACCCGCTTATCGAGACCTTCATTTATTTCGACGTCTAGTGGGGGGATTCCCTTAGCTATAGCAACCACCTGCTTGAGTTCTTTGTGGGTAAATTTATAGTCGGGCCTCGTTCGTTGCTTACTCCAAATGTAAATGAGCACTTCCCGCACGTCCGGGCTCTTGACTCCGAGTGTCAGACTTTCTAGAACCTGAGCTAATTTCCGCAAATCCTCTGGTCTATTTTTCAAAATAGCCTCACTAACAAGCTCAACTGTATCTGCCCTCAACGATTCAAAAGCCTTTTTGTACTTAACTACATCTTCTGGAAACGGTTTAGCTTCCATCAATTTTAAAAGTTGCGGACTCTTGACCCATCTCTGAACTAAATCGCGGAAGCGTCGATACTCATCTCCAGCTATATCGCCGAATGTCGCAACATCCAAATTCTTAGAAACACCCGGTTTAAGCTTATTCTCCGCTGTTCCTTTACGCTTCATTTCGCCCCTTTGAATTTCAGAACTTTCTCGCTTTTCGCCTTATTAGGTGGCAAGATAGCCCAGAACTCACGAGCCTCTCGCTCGCTTACCGCTCTGTGATAATGCTGCCAAAGTACTGACGCGCTCTTATGGCCCATATATTCGCGCAATTGGTCCGCGCTTTTGTGTACGGCTAGCCAATTTGACGCGTAGCAGTGCCTCAAGCCGTCTTGGATCACCTCTATTTTTGCTTCTTCACGCAATTCTCTCATGCGCCTACGAAGATTTGTGAGAGGCGTAACCGGTCCCTTGGGGATGCCATTTATTTCGATCCACCAGTTAAGCCAATCGGAAAGCGTGGGCTCTATTTTGATATTTCGGCGCTCTGACGTTTTAGTGATTGAACCGGGTAACGCAATGTAACCTTCTGCTAAATCGACATGCTCCCATTGCATACGTTCAATCTCTTCCGGACGTATCCCCGCAAACAGTCCAAAAAGGTGATAGGGAAGCAAATCGGCGGGACAACTGGTCAAGAGTCGAGCGATCTCTTTTCCTGTGTACAGCTTGACCTCTTCCTTTTTTCGACTGGTCCTTTTTATGTGCTCAGCCTTTGCTGGGTTGATCCTCAACCATTCCCGCGGTGTTTGACCGCACCAAGTGAAAAAGGCACTTAAAACCCTCAGCATGGCGTTTTTGACCGCTGGCGTCATATCACCCATGCACTCTGCTATTTTCCGGGAATCGATATCTGTCAGGGGCAGGGAATGTATCGAAGGGAAGCGCGGAAACGTGAGTTCAATTTGCTTCAGATAGGAATCCGAGTATGCACGGTCTTTAGAGGTCGTTAGATGGTCAAGATAACGCTTGGACGCTTCCTCAAAAGTAACAGTCCGAGCTCTCTCCTTTTTGCGTTCTATCCAGTATGTGACGACCTCACCCAAT
The DNA here is from genome assembly GCA_963743595.1 of uncultured Verrucomicrobiae bacterium. Taxonomy (GTDB): domain Bacteria; phylum Verrucomicrobiota; class Verrucomicrobiia; order Methylacidiphilales; family UBA1321; genus CAVURW01. The sequence goes on along the minus strand of CAVURW010000270.1, from coordinate 10,885 downwards.
GTGACCCCAAACGGTTCAAGATCCTTGAATGCCTTTGCGGCGAGAGCCTCTTGAGAGGGAGCGAGAAGCGAGACGCCCATTAGGCCGTTGTTAACGAGCTTGATGCGATGTTTTTCAGCAAACGTGTCAGCTTCGATCTTTGTCCTAAAATAGAAACGCGTCCGCTTTCGGGAATCAGAAACCGAAGCGGGTAAATCAATTTTCCACGGACTTGTTTTTCGACCTTCAACAAATATTGGCTTAAGTGAACCCTTTTTGATCATGGGTACATCTTGTGCCCAATGTGCCCAAAAAATCAAGAAGAATGTGTATGATTAAATCAGATTGAAAACGATTTCTCCTAGGTAAATGACTTGCTTCTCTCCTATGATCACCTGACTACGGATCAGGAGGCCATAGGTTCGAATCCTATAGGGCCCACTCTCCTCTGAGAAACATTGGGCACCCCCTATCTTTTATTTGCCCGTCTGCGGGTCGTCATTCGTGGGAATTGTAGCTTACTGAGATCGAATGTTGCCTTGCTCGGTACCTAGCGCGGGCGTACTTTACAGTTAACAGACAATGAATAACGTAACTGCTGAACGCGGAATTGCTTCTCCGAAATACCGGCGTCCTTTGTGTCTCCATTCGAATAACTTCCAGGGGATTTTTCCCCGATAGAGCCTCCACGCTTATCTTGCTGCCACCCGTTTGAATTCATGGCCGAATACGAATCCTCGCAAGAGCGGCGTCGTCAGCTCTTCGCTTTTCACCTGCTGACTGAGCCGCCATTGATCATCATTCTGATATCAAATAATTTGGCGTTCGCTCTGGTGTCAGCTCCGTTCTTTCTGGCTTGGGTATGGATGGCGAATCAGGTCTGCGGAAACCCGTTGGCAAAACCACGACCTGCTCAGTGATCAGGTTGGGCGAAGCGGTTTTGGTGATTTTTGGTGATTTACCTAAGAACCGATTAGTGGAGTCCCTTTTTTACTCCGTTTATAGGAAGAGGCGACTCGATTGAATTCTAGTCTTACTCTCACGTAATTTACAATTAAGGCGCACGATACAACTAAAATAATTCCGACAAAGATCCAAAATGCCTGGAGTGGAACAAATAATTCTAACAGGGAGGCCACACCTAAAGAGAGAAGAGGGAAAAGCGGAAACGTGGGAATCAAAGAGACACCAGTCTCGAGGTCAAGACCTGCTTTCATTTTCATAATCACGCTCCGCCGCCCTTCATCCTCTACGGCTGCTACAACGGCAATTAGTCCAAAAAGCGTGGCCAGCAGGTAAATCATAACATTGGCAATACATGGCTTTGCCTGGAAGTCGAGTCATGAAACGGGTGAGCCGATTCTACTGAATCGGGGCATCGATGGTATGCACGAAAGCCTCCTCGGTCTCGATCCGACAGGCCGTGAAATGCGGCCCCGGTCACTTTGATTTGTTAAAAGGATTAAGTTAGTAAAGTGTTATTGCGCGAATGTGCAGCCTATTTGCATGTTTGTGCTCTATTTTTTTTTGAGCTTCACTTGTAGTGTTTTGCATAAGTTTACAAGGATTTTGGCTATATATGAAATCTGTCGTTCGTTTTATTGTTTTTTCTGGATACATAATAGTGTCATCACACTATGTCTGTTCACAAACTTTCCCCACTCAGGGTAATTCTACTCCACACCAGGTTCCTGCTTCCGTTCAAACCACGGTTAATAGCCTGGTCACAGCCGCTAATGCCCTGCCTAATACTACAGCTAACAATCCCACCAAGTTGCGAGCCGCCGTCTTGAGTTGGGCTCTTTCTCAGGCTGCAATCCAATTTAAAGCGACGAGTCCGACCACCTCTTTTGCCTACGATGCTCTAGATCAGACAACGCTGGTCACACCTCCGTCTGGTGTCACGAAAGTTGCCGTGAAAGACTTGATTTACAGCCCGTTTGGGATCGGTGATCAGCTTGTCCAAGACGTAATTAATAATATAAATTCTGACAACACGAATATTGGTGTGCCGAACACAGCACAGTATCCCCTTGGACTCAATCTGTTTCCGACTATCCCGAATTGGCCCACAGGTACGGGAGGACAGCCAGTTAACGCGATCGCAAAAGCTATTTTCGGAAACACTCAGAGCTACATCAATACTCCGACAAATGGCCGGTATAACACCTTGCCGGAAGAGACTTTCGGGCGGACGGATAGCGGCTATTACGGCGACCCGGCCTTAATACCGGGAATGTTCGGTCCAATGGAGCTGGAATACGACCAGACTTTTGCGTTATCAAACGGCTCGGATGGTTTTTCCTCTGCGCCGGCTCTAGTTCTGCAATATCTGCTGATCGAAGCGCGTTTTCCAAATCTGATACTACCCTCCTGTCAGCATCGCTGGGAAATGTGCATCTTCCGCACCATGCGGCTTTACTACGGTTACGATGCGAGCTACCTCAACAACGGTGTGTTCAATTCCGGCTCACCGGATCCCACTGGTACCTTTCTTTTGGGCGACACCGCTCGGGCTTATCCGAACGACGATTTCCGTATCGCTGAGCCGATGTTCTACGCCTCTTTTATTCTGGCACCGGGCACCACCCACTTGCCAGACACCCTGTATTCCCCCTTTTCCTCCTCCGCTTCCATTATTTCCTCGAATTTTCGGAATGCCGTCTATGACTATATCTCGCTGGCCGATAATCCTGCCGTTGAGTTTCCGGACGGGGCGTTTACGTACGTATCGGGACAAAATGAGGTGCCAGACTACCAGTACACGGAGCCGACTTCCTGGGGCAATTTGTTCGTTATCATGAAATCGTTGACGGGTTCCGCGGATCTTCAGGCCCGGCAACACCTGGCAAACTCACTTCAAAACGCCCGTCTTTACTGCCCACTTCAGTTCCCAGTCGCAAACTTTAGCGCCTCCATCGCGCAAGTCCCAGTTTGGAAACAGGGATATACCGCCAGTGAGGGGTACATCGCCCGGAGTTCCGTGAATTGCTTGAACCCGGAACTCACCACAGCGACAGACAGACAATGTTGGCGGGTCTACGATGAGACTGGCTGGCCAGACGAGGGATCTGGCAGTTTCACCACGTACGCAGCTTCATGCGTGGACACTTCCAATGATCCGTTTAAGGGTCAGAACCCATCCGGAACCGCAGACGATCCCAACAACTATTTTGTCTATGATCGAAATTGGGAAGGGCCAAGCGCCCGATTCGACAACTGGACGATGACGGGCAGTGCTCGGATGATTCATAACGACGCGCGGGGTGTTGACAGCGTTGCCGGCTTTGTTTGGCAGGGGCAGGGGTTTGCGGGTGTTACTTCCCTCGGAAATTGTGTCTACACAAGCGCTTCTAGTTCGATCAATTCGAGCTACAGCGATTCCATTAACTCTACCATTGTGCAACCGACGTTCGGCACGCTAGCCAATGTAGCCACAATCTCCCCGCATTCCGGTCATCCTCTTCCATTTGCTAACGTGGAAGAATGGATTTACACGCCGCACCGACTCGTGGGTTTGTGCTCGATGCTCGTAAAGGGTGGAACAGCTCAGACGGCCTATGGAATCGGTGGTCAGCTCCAACTCTTCGGGAGTAGTCAAAGTTTTGCTTCAGCCACCGGTTCTAAGCCCCGCTTACGCTACGGGCTATATGGCAGTGGCGACTACGGAGTCGTAGTGAACGTTAAGGAAAACACATACGGCACCTTCAGCTCCCCAAGCAACGGTCAGGCGGATTTGTTCGACAGCTCGACTCACTCCACGGTGCGGACCTATGAACCCGGCGTTGCGGGGCATTATGTTATCGATTGTCATCCAGGCGCCGAATCGGAAGCCACCCACGCGAATAGCATTGTCACGAATATCGACGGGGTCTACGCCTTGGAAGTGAAAGATGGTACTCAAATGTACCGACTGGTTCACAATACCTCGAATACCGACGTCACCTACACAGCGAGCCTGAGTGCCACCGATTGGGGTTCCACCAGCGTCACAGTTCACCACAGTTACACGCCGCAAATCGACGGCAGCACTTCTTCAAATCCACCTAGACCGACAATCGCGGAAATTCCCGGTGAAACGTATCGCCCTGCTTGGGTAAGCACAGACAACCGCGAATCCTACTCTTCCACGCTGCCAACCGTGGTGAATTTGGTTGAAGGAACGGTCACCGTCACTGTCCCGGCCAATCAACATATCCTTCTCGTGAATAATGAGGTCGACGAAACTCCAACACCGAGCCCGACGCCAACACCGAGTCCAACGGTAACGCCAATTAGCACAACGAGTCCATCACCAACGCCATCACCAACGCGCACACCAAGCCCAACGCCATCACCGACGCGCACACCAAGCCCAACGCCATCACCGACTCGCACGCCAAGCCCAACGCCAACACCGACTTGCACGCCAAGCCCAACGCCGTCACCAACTCGCACACCGAGCCCAACGCCATCACCGACTCGCACACCAAGCCCGACACCATCACCGACTCGCACGCCAACGCCGACACCATCACCGACTCGCACGCCAACGCCGACGCCATCACCGACTCGCACACCAAGCCCAACGCCATCACCAACTCGCACACCAAGTCCAACGCCAACACCAACTCGCACGCCAAGTCCAACGCCGTCACCAACTCGCACACCAAGTCCAACGCCGTCACCAACTCGCACACCAAGTCCAACGCCATCACCCACTCGCACGCCAACACGGACACCGACTCCAAAGCGGACGGCCACTCCAACACCAACCGCGGTCGCAACCCGAACACCCACACGAACGCCAAGTCCCACGCCTGCTCAGCAGACGCATACACCCACCCCCGATCCACGAGGGGAGCATAATCCTTGGCAATTACGCGTAAGCCCCACGCCGACACCTGATCCCACTGATTCCACTTTTGATCTGCTAGGTTTCGTAAAGCGAAATAACTAGATGGACTAATGAAAATACTTCTGTTCGAGTCACCTTTATAAATGATACGTCCTTTTCCCATGATCAGTCGCAGAGATTTCATTCAGATTACCGGGTCGGTCGGCGTCTATTCCCTCATTTCCAGGCCGGGTTGGTCGCAGACGCCTCCGTCGCTACCGCCGCCGGTTCACGGTAACTTAGTACCCGCAGATAAAGGGCTTTCTGCGGAGTGGATTCAGGCACTCACGGATCGCGGTGAATCGGAAATTCTCAGCGGCGATGAGCTTAAATACATCGGAATGCCCGTCGGCGGAATATGTGCGGGGTTGGTCTACCTAGGCGGTGACGGTCAATTGTGGCTTTGGGATATTTTTAACAAGGACACGATGGAAAAGCGTGTGACGTACAAGGGAAAGACCTTTGCCAATCGCGATGGTTCATTGTACGTCGAGCCCATGGAACCCCGCTCGCCTCTCGAGCAGGACTTCTCGATCCGCTGCAAAGCTGCCAGCGATCCCACAGCGCGAAAACTGGGAAACGCGGGAGGTTGGAAGGAGATCACGTTTTCAGGTCATTACCCCTTGGGAATCGTGAACTATAAGGATCCCGCCTATCCCGTTTCGGTGCAATTAGAGGCCTTTTCGCCGTTTATTCCATTGAACGTGGAGGATTCCAGTCTCCCCGCTACTGTGATGCGCTACACCGTCAGCAACACCTCTGGAGCTCCTGTCGAAGTGGAGCTAAGCGGTGTGCTGGAAAACGTGGTTTTAGGGCGTGAGAATCCGACCCATTTTAAGCGCGAAAACAAGAACTTCTCTGGCTCCAATTACCAGGGCGCACAAGCGACGTCGACCCTCGAACCGGCCCCAAACGTTGGCGCGTTGATGAAGCGGGGCGATTTCGGCACCATGTCACTGGCGTTGCTCATGGTAACTAAAACCGATTCGGTAACCACGTCCGGCCCAGTTGGTAATCCCGTGATGACTGTTTCCGACGTCCAAACGATCGCGCCGGGTGCCAGCAGTACGTGGACCTTTGTGATTTCGTGGTGCTTCCCGAACATTGACCCTCAGATCGAAAAGAACCAAAAGCGAAGCTACTCGAACAAGTTTAAAGATTCGTCGGAAGTGATCAGCTATATCGCGGCGAATTGGGATCGCCTTTACACCGATACCACCACCTGGGTCGCCACTTGGAACGATTCGACATTACCGCATTGGTTCCTGAAGCGGACATTTTCGAACACCTGTAATTTAGCCACCACCACCAGCTACCGGTTTGGCAGCGGCCAGTTTTGGTCGTGGGAAGGCATTTACGCGTGCGAAGGGACCTGCACGCATGTGTGGTACTACGCCCAGGCGATGGCCCGCATTTTCCCTGAACTGGAACGCGCATTGAGAATCCAAACAGACTATGCATTCGCGCAGAATCCTAAGACGGGCGTGATCAATTTCCGGGGAACGCACGGCGGCTATGCCACCGATGGCCAGGCAGGAATCGTGCTGCGAACCTATCGCGAGCATTTGATGTCGGAGGATGATTCGTTCCTGAAGTCGCTGTGGCCGAAGGTGAAACTGGCCATGCAGCCGATGCTCACGCACGTGAATGACAAGGGCCTCCTAATCGACGGACAACCGAACACGCTGGACACCGCGTGGTTCGGGGAAATCGCGTGGCTGAGCGGCGTCTATTTGGCGGCGTTACGGGCGGCGGAAGAGATGGCTAAGATTGTGGGCGATACGGAATTCGTAACGATGGCCGAGCCTCTATTCAAGAAGGGCACGGCTTCCTTGGTTTCCGAGCTATTTAACGGCGAATATTTTTACAATAAGATTGATCCGGCTCATTTGCTTAAAATCAATTCGGGATCGGGTTGTGAGATCGATCAAATGATGGGGCAAAGCTGGGCTTGGCAGGTGGGCCTCGGGCGCATCTTTCCAAAGCCCGAGACCATGACTGCATTGAAGTCGCTGTTCCGCTACAATTTTACGCCCGACGCCGGACATTATCACGAGGTGATGAAAGCCGGGCGATGGTATGCGATGCCCGGTGAGGCCGGCTTGCTCATCTGCACCTTTCCAAAGCCGGACTGGGATTTCCAAAAGGCCGCAGGCAAAGGCCCCGCGTTCGCCATTCAATATTTTAACGAATGCCAAAGCGGTTACGAACACGAGGTCGCCTCGCACATGATCGGCGAAGGGATGACGCAAGAAGGGCTTACCATCTTGCGGGCCATTCACGACCGTTACGCTCCCAAGAAACGGAACCCCTACAATGAGGTGGAATGTGGCGATCACTATTCCCGCGCAATGGCCAGTTACGGCAGCTTCATCACCGCGTGTGGTTTTGAATACGATGGGCCGAAGGGGTTCATCGGCTTCGCGCCCCGAATCAAGCCGGATAAATTCAAGGCTGCGTTCACAGCAGCAGCCGGCTGGGGATCGTTCAGCCAGGAAGCGAGCGATTTAGGGCATCAAGCCGTGATCGATTTGAAATGGGGTCGATTGCAGCTCAATCGTCTCACCTTGCAAACGCTGGCGAGTTTTCGTCCCACTTCGGTTCAGGCGAAGGTCGGCGATAAGCCGATTTCCGCCCAGCTCACGATGGGCGAGGACGGCCGCGCGCAGATTCATTTCGATCAACCGGTTCTTCTTAGTAAGGGCGACTCTCTGAACGTGCAGCTGCTCAAGTGAACAATCGCGCCTACCAGCGGCGTGGTGAGACTGGCGAACCAGAGAAAGACTCCGGGGCCGTGGAGGGTGACTGGCACGGTGCTACCGCCTTCATCTCGGAGCGCTTGGGTGACGAGAAACGCACAACATCCCCCGACGATTGCGAGGAGACTTAGCGCGATGGTCACGCTGAACCACTTGACACTGAGGCAGATGAGGCTGAGGAAGAGTTCCACGTTCGAAAACCACGCTGTTAGCGCGTAGGAGACCGGCTGGGCGCAGCCGGGCAGCCAGCCAAACATCAGAATCATCACGCCATCGCACCAGCTCATGTTTGCGGTGTTGCACGGAAGGATGCACGCGAATGCGTACAAGAGGAGCGCCATGAATACGGAGAACAATCGAATTACCCCGCTGCGTGTCATAGGATTCGCTACTCCAGTGGGGCAAAAGTATGGTTCGGAAAAATGGTGGGTAACGAGGATTCAGCGCCCAGTCGGTTGAGGACGGGGGCGAGCACGTCGCGGTAATTGTACTTCACGGGGACGTCGCCGGGGCCTTCCAGGATGCTCGATTTCAGGCCGGGCCACTCGCCCATGACGCGCTTGCCTTTTACGCCGCCGCCCAGAAGAAACATCACGCCGCCGCGCCCGTGATCGGTGCCGAAAGATGAGTTTTCCGCGACGCGCCGACCGAACTCCGTCATGACGACGATGCTGGTGGTGGCAATGGCCGGGCCGAGGTCCTGGTAAAAGGAGGCGAGGCCTTTGCCGAGCGTAAGCATCAGCGGGTTCATGATCGCGCTCTGCGTGAAGTGCGAGTCCCACCCGCCGAGATCGATTGTGGCCGCTTCCAAACCGACCTTCGCTTTGAGTAATTGCGCGACTTGCTTGAGCCGTTGGCAAAAGGGATCGGCGTCGTAATTGGCGCCGTATTCCGGTTTGTACGGGGTGGCTCGGAGGAGATCGATGCGCTTCATCGCCTGGAGCGCTTCGAGCCCGGAGGTGGCAAGCGGGCCCGTTTGCGCTTCGTAGAGTCGCTTCAATTGCACGGTGAGTGCATCGGAATCTTTACCCAGTGAAAATTGATCCAACGATTCAAAGACCGTGGCGGAGGGCGCTCCGGAGAGAGATTCCGTGAGAGCGGTGCCCAGCGAGATGGCCGCCAGTGCCGTGGCCGACGACGTGGGCCGCGCAAAACGCAGGTAGCGACCGACCCAGCCACCCGCCGTGATGCCGCCATGCTCCATGAAGTCTTGCGATTCAAAGTGGGAGCGGGAGTCGTCCTCAGAACCTGTGGCGTGGACGATGGCGAGCTGACCGTCGTTCCAGGGTGTCATCAACGGCTTGAGGTTCGGGTTCAGACCGAAAAAGCCGTCGTTCAGCGGCAAGACATCCGATTTGCTCAAGCCGATGCTGGGTCGGTTTAGGTGATAATCGTCATCCTCCACGGGCACGACGATGTTTAGCCCATCGGCCGCGCCGCGCAGGAAAATGACGATCAGCGAGCGGTTTTCATCGCTATTTCCGGAGAGCAAAACGTCAGGCATAGGGAAGAGGAAAGTAGAAGGCGGTTAGCACATTTGAAAACTAGGTGAGGCAAGGAGCAGGGCGAGCCGTTGACTCGGCGAAGTGAGTTGAAGGTACGCGTCTTGTTCCAGATCTGTAGGAAGCCTGCCGAGAATCGCTGGAATCTCGTCCTTTTCAGCAACGAAATTCGCGACAAACGCCTCCCGATCCACGTGCGTGCCGTGCAGCCGATTTTCCGCCAGAGCCACCGCAAAATTCCAGCGCCACAAGAGCGTGCCCATCCACGGGGTGGCGCGAATGGCGTAACCATCCGGCGTGGGATACTGGAAGGGGGCATGGCCCATACGCACCAGGTATTCCGCCACGGGCTCGCCGCCATCGGTAATCGCCTCAGAGGCGCGCAGCGCGGCGGTGATGAATTCAAACGGGCGCCGAAATTTGTTGCCGCGCGTGGATCGGAATTCGGGCGAAAGGATCAGCGTTTTTAGCGTGGCAGTGATGTTCCCGGAGTTATCCAGAAACGACTTCGCCACACTGGAGACAACGCTCTCCGCCGGATCATCCGCGATGAAGCGCTGGCACAGTTTTTTAGCGAGGTGCTGGGCGGTCTCCGGATGGAGCGCCACGATATCGATCACCCGGGAGTAGTCCTCAGCACCGCACCCGGCAGGAATCGATTGGCCCAGCACCGTTTTCGGCCCGTCATCGTGCAACTCCGGGTGAAATTCCACCGTGCCTTTATGGATGTGGTACTCGTTACGAACCGTCCAGCCGGTGAGGCAGCGCGCCACCTCCATCACATCCTCCTGCTTGTACCCGCTGCCCACGCCCATGGTATGCAGCTCCAGCAGTTCACGTGCGTAGTTTTCGTTCGGCTTGTCGCTGGGGTGGCGCTTCCGATTCACGCGCCCGTCCAGGTACCAAAGCATCGCCGGCCCCTTGGCCACGGCGCTCAGCAGATCGCGAAACGAGCCGAGCGCGTTCTTGCGAATAACGTCGCGATCCTCAGAAGCAATGAGCCAGCTGCACTCACCCTTCGAGCTGGCGATATTAAAGTGATCGGACCAAAATTGAACCATCAATTCCAGCACTTGGCGTTGCGAATAAACTGCGCGCATGAGAGTCGCACCGGTCAATTGGCTCAAGAGGTACTTGGCTTTGTACTCGTAAAGCTCGGGCATCGGCTCGGTGAGAATGTCGAAGGTACGCAGGGCGGCATCGAGCGGAGAATCGTCCAGATTATCGGGATCGAGTTATCCTCGATGAAATGCCCGAATTCGACAGGCCCGTGCTTGAGGCTCTGCGCCAGCCGCTGGAGGACGGACTGGTCACCGTCGCGCGCGCCCACTCCTCCTTGACGTTTCCAGCCGAGTGCATGCTCGTCGGCGCGATGAATCCCTGCCCGTGCGGGTATCGGGGCTCAGACCAGAAATGCACGTGCGGGCAGAGCATGGTCGAGCGATACCAGGGCAAGATCAGCGGGCCGCTTCTTGACCGCATCGATCTCCACGTCACGGTGCCGAAGCTGAAGCCGGACGAGCTGATCAACCAGCCCACGGGAGAGGCCAGCGAGGCGATCCGAGAGCGAGTCGTCGATGCGCGCCGGCGCCAGGAGCAGCGCTTGGGGCGTTCGCGGATCAATGCGAAGATGACGCCGAAGGAGATCCGCGAACTCATCGTGCTCACCGATGAATGCAAGGACTTCATGAAGCTCATCATGACGAGGATGAATCTGTCCGCCCGCGTGTTCGACCGCACGCTCAAGGTCGCGCGCACCATCGCCGACA